>URHS01000020.1 GCA_900547685.1 uncultured Blautia sp.
TCCGTTAAGTCAAGTGGTTTGCAGAAAAATCTTAACTTTTTTTATTTAAGTTCCTCTTGCTATTCCTATTGCACCATGTTATACTAACTTCAACAGAAATGTTTAAGTCAAGAATGGTTATATCACTATAACTACAACGGAGGTTTTATTATGGCAATCGGCAAACGAATCCGCTTTTTCCGTAATCGGAAAGGCATGACGCAAAAGCAGTTAGGCGAAATCCTCGGTTTTCTCGGAAAGACCTCTGATGTCCGTATGGCGCAGTATGAATCAGAAGCCAGAACGCCGAAGCAAGACCTTGTAAAAGAAATGGCAAATATCTTTGATGTAAGTACCCATGCCCTCACTGTGCCGGATATTGATACCTATATCGGGCTTATGCACACGCTTTTTGCTCTGGAAGATATGTATGGACTTAAAATCGGAGAGATTGACGGGGAAATCTGCCTGCGCCTTGACAAATCCGACTATTCCACCTATTCCTCCATGTTCAAAATGTTCCACGCATGGCAGGAACAATCTGCCAAGCTGGAACGGGGCGAGATTAGCAGAGAAGAATACGACCAGTGGCGATACAAGTATCCAGAACTTGACACCTCTGGGCATTGGGTGAGTGTTCCCTCGCAGGCGGTCAGTAATATGCTTGTCAAAGAATTTCAGAAAATCGAGAAAGAAGAAAAGAAAGCATCTAAAAAGAAAAAGCAGAAATAAGCATAAAAAGACCTTGCCGATATTCAGTTTCCATATCTGAAAATCAGCAAGGTTTTTCTGTTATTGAAGTATTCTGTTATTCAGTGAGTGATACCCGAAATGTTGCCAAATCGTTGCCAATGCTTAAACAAATTTGCTTGCAGCCCGCATAAATAAAGGCTTTTTCAAGCCCATTTCATCACTCAAACTCTATCGTAGCCACCGGCTTCGGAGTAATTTCATAGCATACTCTGCTAACACTTGGAACTTCCGCCGTAATTCTAGCGCAAATTTTTTCCAGAATATCATAATCAATTCTTTCAATACTTGCAGTCATGGCATCAATGGTATTAACAGCACGAATTACCACCATATATCCCATGCTTCTTGCATTATCTCTTACACCAACAGCTTTAAAATCCGGTACTACAGTAAAATACTGCCATACTTTCTTATCAAGACCTGCTTCTGCAAATTCTTCTCTTAAAATTGCATCAGACTCTCTTAAAGCTTCCAATCTGTCTCTTGTAATTGCACCAAGACATCTTACACCAAGTCCCGGTCCTGGGAACGGCTGACGGTAAACCATATCATGAGGCAATCCCAGTTCAATACCGCAAGCGCGAACTTCATCTTTAAACAACTGTTTCAAAGGTTCTACCAATTCAAACTGTAAGTCTTCCGGCAGACCTCCTACATTATGATGAGACTTCACACATTTAGCTGTTTTTGTACCACTTTCGATAATATCAGGATAAATAGTTCCCTGTCCTAAGAAATCAATGCCTTCCAATTTTCTGGCTTCTTCTTCAAATACACGGATAAACTCACCGCCAATAATTTTACGTTTTTCTTCTGGGTCAGCTACATTTTCCAGTTTTCCTAAAAATCTTTCTGTAGCATCTACATAAATCAGATTTGCGTGAAGCTCGTCTCTAAAGATTTTCACAACGCTTTCAGACTCATTTTTACGCATTAAGCCATGATTTACATGAACACATACAAGCTGCTGTCCAATGGCTTTGATTAACATAGCTGCTACAACAGAAGAATCTACACCGCCGGATAAAGCCAGTAAAACCTTCTTATCCCCTACCTGTTTACGGATAAGTTCTACCTGATCCTCGATAAAATTCTTCATATTCCAGTTTGCTTCTGCCTTACATTCTTCAAATACAAATTGTTTTAATTCTTCCTGATTTGGAAGCTCCTTAAACTGTTTTTCACATTTTGAAGCCGGATAATCAACAGAAATCATAGGGTATCCTAAAGTGTAAAGCTCTGGTCTTATTTCCACTTCTTTTCCATCTACAACTCTGTTTTCTCCACCGTTTAAAATAATACCTTTTACATTATCCAGCGCCTGAAGTTCTTCCACAGTAATATCATGTGGATGAATTTCACTGTAAACGCCCAGCTCTCTGATTTCTCTGGCAACCACTGTATTTTCAGTGCTGCCCAAATCCAGAATTACAATCATATCCTGTTTCATGGTATTCTCTCCTTTTACATTTGAAATCTAAACGTACTTCTATTATACCTCTTAACCTGATAAAAATCATCAGAAACTTACTACTCATCCATCAAATCGTAACAATTCAGCCATATTAGCTCGAATTGATAGTTACACCAAATTTTCTATCATCTTTTTCAAAACGCCAATACAGGTCTGATAATCCTCAGAAGGTATTCCCTCCCTTAGCTTAGTCTCGACACTGCGTATATTCTCCACAACTTCCTTTTGTATCGTCAATGATTTTTCTGTGGGAATGATTTCCTTCATTCTGGCATCTTCTTTAGAACATTCCCGGCAAATAAAACCATTTTTTTCCATAAGCTTTAATATTTCCGTTGCCGTTGATTTTCGAATATCAAATTCCTTCTCGATATCCTTTTGATATACCGGAGCTTCTAATGCTCTAAGCAGAATAAAATGAAGTACTCTGTTCTGCATATTGGTAAGTCCACATCTCTTCTCTGAAGAAAGAGTAATTTTCCTCTTTAACTGATGAGAAAGTATATTAATCAATCTCCCTGCATCTTCCTGATGGCTTTTCATATTCATTCCCTTTACTTGATTTCAGCAGTTGCCTCTTTCAACCATTGACGTTCCTCTTCAGAAAGCATCGGTCCCACAATCTCATATACCTTCTGATGATATTCGTTCAGCCATACAAGTTCTGCCTTTGTAAGCATTTCCGGTAAAATTGCTTCTCTTTCATAAGGAACCCATGTCATGTTTTCAAATTCCATGAACTGTCCATATCCATTCTTTTCTGCTTTCTTACAAAGAAGAAGATTTTCTGTACGAATGCCATATTTTCCTTCTAAATACAGTCCCGGTTCATCTGATGTAAGCATACCTTCTTCCAGAGGTGTTGTATTTCCGCGTCTTCCATTAGCACGCATTCTCCAGTTAATATTCTGAGGGCCTTCATGAACATTCAGCAAATATCCCACACCATGTCCTGTTCCATGGTTAAAATCCATTGCTCTTTCCCAGAGAGGTCCTCTCGCCAATACGTCTAAATTAGCTCCGCTGCATCCATACTGGAATTTTGCCATAGCAAGGCGAATATGTCCCTGAAGCACCAGAGTAAAGTTTTCTTTCTGTTCCTGTGTCAGCTCTCCTGCCGCAATGGTTCTTGTGATATCTGTTGTTCCCTGCCAATACTGAGCGCCGGAATCAATCAGGAAAAATCCCTTTGGCTCTACCTTTGCATACTCTGTTTCGGTAGGTGCATAATGGCACATTGCTGCATTTGCTTCATAAGCACAGATTGTCTCAAAACTTAAATCCAGACAATCCGGATCTTCTTTTCTAAATTCCAAACTCTTTTCTGCTGCACTGTACTCAGTAATTTCCCCGCTATTTACATGATTTTTAAACCAGTAGATAAATCTGCACATTGCCTTTGCATCTTTGATATGGGCAATTCGAATGTTTTCCATCTCTGTTTCATTTTTACAGCCCTTCATAATTGCTGCAGGATTGCTCTGGAAAATGACTTCTACATTTCCCGGAAGATTTTTATATAAAGTATAGTTGGTGCAGGCATCTTCCAGCATAATTTTGCTGTCATCTGCCAATTCTTTTACGTCCTCATAAATTGCAAAGTAATCATGAAGCACCACACCTGCTTTTTCTAATTCCGCTCTTACCTGTGCAGATACCGCTTCTTCCTGTACATAAAAGTGAACCTGCTCCATCGTTATCATTACATAAGACATCACTACCGGATTATAAACAATATCATTTCCACGAATATTCAAAAGCCACACAATATCGTCCATACTGCTGATAATATGTACATTTGCCCCAGCTTCTTTCATGGCATCTCTTACATCCTGAATTTTATCTTCTCTGGATTTTCCCGCATATTTTACATCTAAAGTATATACAGGCTCTTTTGACATTTCCGGTCTGTCTGTCCAGATTGCTCCTGCCAAGTCATCCTCATATTCAAATCTGCCTTCTTTTTCCTGTACCAGAGTTTCAAAATCTTTGCCTTCTGCCACATGAATCGTTCTTCCGTCACATCCCAGACAGCCATTCATTGGTAAATTCTCTTTAATAAATTCTTCTACTGTAGGAACTCCTTCCTCTCCCATTTTCATGAGAGTTACTCCTGTACCCTCCAGCTGTTTTGCCGCCTGAATAAAGTATCTTCCGTCTGTCCACAGGTAAGCATTATCTCTTGTCACAAGCAGTGTTCCTGCGGAACCGGAAAATCCGGATAACCACGCTCTTACCTTAAAATAAGTTCCTACATACTCTGACTGGTGAAAATCTGCTGTAGGCACCAAATACATATCCATGTTTGCTGCCTGCATTTTTTCCTGCAATTTTGCAATTCGTTCCTGATTAACGTTCATGTTAAGCGCTTCCTTTCTTTATTTAATCCCCTTCATGGTCAGGGAAATTCTCTTTTTCTTCATATCAACACCCAGTACCATAACGTCTACTACATCACCTACGCTTACTGCTTCCAAAGGATGTTTAATGTAGCGTTCTGTCATCTGAGAAATATGCACAAGTCCGTCCTGATGTACACCAATATCCACAAAAGCACCGAAATCAATTACATTTCGAACGGTTCCTTTTAATACCATTCCCTCTTTTAAATCCTTCATATCCAAAACGTCTGTACGAAGAATTGGTTTCGGCATTTCCTCACGGGGATCACGTCCCGGTTTCGTCAGCTCTTTGACAATATCTCTTAATGTCATCTCACCGACACCCAGTCTTTCTGCCTGCTGTGCATAATCTTTAACAAAATACACCTGAGAACCGTTAAAAATATCTTCCGGTTTCATTCCCATACTTTCCAGAAATTTCTCTGCTGCCGGATAGCTTTCCGGATGGACACTGGTAGCATCCAGAGGATTTTTGCCCCCGCGGATACGCAGGAAACCTGCACACTGTTCAAAGGCTTTTGGCCCTAATTTTGCAACTTTTAAAAGCTCTTTTCTATCTTTAAACTCACCGTTTTCTTCTCTATATACAACGATATTTTTCGCAATCGCTTTGCTGATACCGGAAACATATTCCAACAGAGAAACAGATGCTGTGTTCAAGTCTACACCTACTTTATTTACACAATCTTCTACTACTCCTGAAAGAGCTTCACCCAGTTTTTTCTGGTTCATATCATGCTGATACTGCCCAACTCCAATGGATTTCGGATCGATTTTAACCAGCTCTGCCAACGGATCTTGAAGTCTTCTAGCAATGGATGCTGCGCTTCGCTGTCCTACATCAAAATTTGGAAATTCCTCTGTTGCCAGCTTACTTGCTGAATAAACAGAAGCTCCTGCTTCGTTGGTAATAACATACTGAACTTTCTGTGGAATTTCTTTTAAAAGTTCTACGATTACCTGCTCAGATTCCCTGCTGGCAGTACCATTTCCCACAGAAAACAAAGTAATATTATATTTCTCAATCATTTCTTTTAAAGTTTCTTTTGCTGCTGCAATTTTCGCCGGTGTAGTAGGCGCAGTTGGATAAATAACAGTAGTATCTAACACCTTACCTGTAGCATCTACCACTGCCAGCTTACATCCTGTACGAAAAGCAGGGTCCCATCCCAGTACAACCTGTCCTACAATTGGAGGCTGCATTAAAAGCTGTTCCAGATTCTTCTTGAAGACTTTAATTGCTCCGTCTTCTGCTTTTTCTGTCAAATCATTTCTGATTTCTCTTTCAATAGCCGGTGCAATTAAACGTCTATAACTATCTTCCACTGTTGCTTTCAAAACAGGTGTTGTGTTTTTATTATCTTTTTTAATTACCTGTTTTTCCAGATAACGGAGAATATCTTCTTCCGGTGCAGAAATTTTTACTGTCAGAATTTTTTCCTTTTCGCCTCGGTTAATAGCTAAAACTCTGTGTCCCGCTATCTTTGATACCGGTTCCTCATGGTCATAATACATCTCATAAACAGTTGTTTCTTCCGGCTTCTTTGCAACAGAAACAAGCATTCCCTGTTTCATTGTCATTTCACGGATACGAATACGATAATCTGCTTCATCAGAAATACTTTCTGCTACAATATCCATAGCTCCGGCAATGGCTTCTTTTACATTCTTTACTTCTTTTTCTTCAGAAACAAAAGCTTCCGCTTCTTCCTCAATACTTTTTTCTGTCATCTGAAGAAGCACAATATTAGCCAGACCTTCCAGACCTTTTTCCTTTGCAATCGTAGCTCTTGTTCTTCTCTTTGGTCTGTATGGACGATATAAATCTTCCACCACAACCAATGTCTGCGCTTCTAAAATCTGTTTCTTTAATTCTTCTGTTAATTTGCCCTGTTCTTCAATACTTGAAAGAACCTGTTTTTTCTTATCTTCCAGATTACGCAGATAAGTAAGACGTTCAAACAATGTACGAAGCTGTTCATCATTTAAAGCTCCTGTTGCTTCTTTACGGTAACGAGAAATAAACGGGATTGTATTTCCCTCATCTATTAAGGAAACAGCAGCTTCTACCTGCCATTTTTCTACATTTAACTCCTGAGTTATAATCTGTATAATGTCCATATAACTGTCCTTTCTCTTTTAACTATTATCACCTTACAACCTTATCAATCTGTAAGGAATTTGTCAAGAAATTGTTATTGTTCACTCTACTTACAGCAGTGTTCCAAAATTCGTGGTTTTTTATTGCCTGAAAAAATAATACATGATAAAATAACTTTATTATTATTCAAAAGAAACGAGGTCTAGCCTATGGAAAATCCATATAATAATGAACAGGCTTATCAGCCTGTTCCACCACAAGAACCAATCCCTCCCACTCCCTCTTTTTATCAGGGAAACAATGGATTTGCCACAGCATCTTTAGTTATGGGAATTCTCTCCCTTGTATTTTTTTGCTGTGCACCACCTTTACTTTTTATTGTATCAGGTCTTGGAATTCTTTTTTCCAGCCTGTCAAAAGGTCAACGTGCCCGCTCTAGTGCTGCAAAAACAGGTCTTGCGCTATCCGCCAGTACTTTAGCTATTATGAGTGCACTTTTAATCTTCCTCTGCTCTGCATTTCTTCTTTCACCGGAGGGAAACTCCTTTTTAAGAGATTATCTTCATATTCTCACAGATGAAAATGTCAGTGATGAGGACATATACAATTTCTTAGATGAATATTTAAACGGTTTTGAAGGTGATACAGGTACGGACAGTTGGGACTATGAAAATTCTCCTGATTATTACGAGGATTTTGATGAATTTCAGCTTCCTCCGGAATTTTTCCAACAGCCTGAAACAGACAATATTGACAGCTTTATATAAACTTTCATTTTATGTATTTTCATGGGGAATTTGCCTATTTATATCAGAGCAATTCCCCATATTATTTTTATTGCATTCTTTAAAATCCACTGTACAAGGATAATGATAACTGCTCCATATAAATACTTTTCTGTATAAGGCATACCAATGCGCAACCTGCCTTTTGATAAATACTGGATAGTGTGAGAAATCATATACCAGCTATACAAAACAGCTCCATATAACACTACAGGATGATAGAAAAAAGAACTTATCACATCCCCTCTGAACAATGCTTTCACTGCTCTTGTTCCTCCGCATCCGGGACAATAATACCCTGTCCATTTGTGAAAAAGACAAGGAGGTAAAGCAAAATCAACAGGAAAAAACCTTTTCATAACTAATAAAAAAATACTCGCCAATAGTAAAAGAATTCCTGCTTCATAGATATTCTTTTCCAGTCTCAAATCTCTGCTTTTCTTCATAATTTTATTGTATTCTCCATCTACTATGTTATAATAAAAATATATTATACCACGTACGCAGACGAGAAAGCACCCGAAGGGTATTTGCTCGACAAGTCGTGGCTTGCCGGTATAATCCGACACCTTGTGGCGGCAAGCTGATTATATCAGCTTGGTTTGCACATCGTGCAAACATTATACCACATATTTTCCCTACGACAGGAGGTTATTTTATGAAGCATACATCTTCACAATTAAAAGCCATTTCAAGAAGCGCACTGGATGGTAACTGGGGACTTCCTATTGCAGCAAACCTGCTCTTGTTTATCATTAGTCTCCCAATTATATTCTTTATCACTTTTTTTGCAAATACAACAACTACTACAGGCACAATAACCAGCGAATTTTTAACTTATGCAGTATCTCTTTTTATATCACTTTTTTCTGCAGGAATTACAAAAATGACTTTAAATATCAGCAGAAAACAATCTTATTCTATGAATGATATGTTATACGTTTTTCATCATAACGCAGACCGTTTCTTAATTGTAGGGTTAGTAATTACAGTTATTAGTTTTATCACTGGTTTACCTGTTATGTTCATGTCAATGAACAGTAACATTCCGGTTTCTTTTATCGTATTTTTCTCTGTGTTTGATCTCATAATCTCTGTGATTATTGACTTATTCCTGGGACTTAGCATTTACCTTTTATTAGATAACCCTGAAATGGGTGCCGTAGACTCCATGAAAGAAAGTATTCGCCTTATGAAAGGAAATAAGGGACGTTCCCTTTATATTACCCTTAGCTTTCTCCCTCTGGCATTTGCTTCTGTATTTACTTGTTATATTGGATTTATATGGCTTATACCATACATGGATATGACTATGGCAAACTTTTATCGTGATATTATCGGTGAATTAAACACACCGGACAACACACCAACCAATGAAATTCCAGAAATGACAATAGAACAAAATCCAAATGGAAATGAGTCTAATTTTTAATTAAGAAAAAAGCTGATACAGAAAACGCAAATTGAAAACATTTATCTTTTCGCTTTGCATTTTACTGTATCAGCTTTTATTTTCGCTTAAAATGTCAATATTCAAATAAAATATTTAAAAGTTCATGCCCTTTTACCGGTTCTAAAGAAGCTCCTGCTTCTTCATTATAACAGCTACCTTTTTCCTCTGTTTTCCGACTGTCATACAACAAATAAGGAACAGGATTTGCTGTATGTGTTTTCACCTTTATGGGTGTTGGATGATCCGGTAAAACCAAAAGACGGTAATCCTCACCCGATTGATCCAGCCCGTCTTTTACAAGCTTAATTACTCTTTCATCCAGATATTCAATAGCCTGTATCTTCTTTTCCACACTTCCCTGATGTCCCATTTCATCCGGTGCTTCTACATGAATATAAGCAAAATCATATCCCTCTTTTAAAAGTGCATCAAGGGCAGCCTGGGCTTTTCCCTCATAATTTGTATGAAGTCCTCCGTTTGCCCCTTCCACAGAAATATTCTTCATTCCTGTACCCACAGCAATACCTTTTAACAAATCTACTGCAGATATCATAACACCTTTTTTGTGGAATTTCCCTTCAAAAGAAGACAGTGACGGCTTGGTTCCGGCTCCCCAGAACCAAAGACTGTTCGCCGGATTTAATCCCTTTTCTCTCCTCTTTTGATTGATAGGATGGTTCTCTAATATTTTATAACTCTCCTTTTGCATAGCAAGCAAAAGCTCCTCATCAGGCAGATAATTCTTAATTTCCCGCTCTCTGATATCATGAGGAGGTGTCAGTGGTACAACATTTCCATGTTTCCAAATCAGACAATGACGATAACTGGTTCCGGCATAAAACTGAAACTCCTGATTTTCCAGTCCTTCTTTTACTGCCTCCAACAAAGCAGAAGCTTCCTCTGTGCTGATTTCATCTGCACTGTGGTCTAAAAGATGCCTTTCCTCATAATTTTCTTCCTCCTCTGAAAGAGTTACAAGATTGGCGCGAATTGCCACATCTCCCTCTTCCATGCTGACTCCGATATTTAATGCCTCCAGAGGAGAACGACCTGAATAATAAATCTCAGGGTTATATCCCATAATAGATAAATTGGCAGTATCACTTCCGGGACTCATTCCTTTTGGTACAGTTCTTGCCATTCCGATCTCACCTGTTTTTGCCAGTAAATCCATCACAGGTGTTTTTGCATAAGCCAAAGGTGTCTGTCCCCCAAGTACCTCTAAAGGCTCATCTGCCATTCCATCACCTAACACCACAACATATTTCATACCCTCACTCCTTATTCTCTGCCTAAAATTTTCAGGTAATGCACTCCATTAATGTGCTCAATATTATCCATCATAGCCGCAGCATCGCCTTCCACCGCAGAAATTGCAACACTCAAAGTAAGACTGGCAATTCCGTTCATTGGAATACTCTGATGTATTGTCAGAATGTTTCCATGAAATTGTGCGATTGTCCGAAGCACTGCTGACAAAAGCCCCGGCTCATCGTCCATCTGAATAATAAAAGTAATATTCTGCCCCTTTGTCTTCTCTTTAAAGGGGAAAATATCATCTTTATACTTGTAAAAGGAACTTCTGCTGATTCCCACTGCTTCTACTGCTTCCTGAACCGTATCATATTGCTGAACATCTAAAAGTCTTTTTGCTTCTACCACCTTTAGCAACACATCCGGTACGGCTTTTTCTGTTACTACAAAATATCTTCTGCTATCTTTCATCTTTTTCCCTTGTTCTTTTCATAAATACATTTGTACGTCTTCAAAAGATATTATCACATTTTCAGGCAGCAGGCAACTATTTTTCTGTTTTACCAAGCGCAATCCATTTCAAATAAGCATTGATAAAATTGTCAATATTTCCATTCATCACTGCATCTACATTTCCTGACTCTTCATTTGTTCGATGATCTTTAACCATCGTGTATGGCTGCATAACGTAAGAACGAATTTGATTTCCCCATCCAATTTCTGTTAACTCTCCTTGAATACCGGAAAGTTTTTTCTCATTTTCCTGCTGTTTTAAAAGATACAACTTTGCTTTTAACATCTGCATTGCCTTATCTTTATTCTGAAACTGAGAACGTTCATTCTGGCACTGTACCACAATTCCGGTAGGCAGATGTGTAATACGTACTGCAGAAGATGTTTTATTAATATGCTGACCACCGGCGCCACTGGAACGGTAAGTATCAATTTTCAAATCATCAGGGTTAATTTCCACATCCACATCTTCCTCAATATCCGGCATAACATCACAGGAAACAAAGGATGTCTGACGCTTTCCCGCCGCATTAAAAGGTGAAATTCGCACAAGACGGTGAACACCTTTTTCTGACTTTAAATAGCCATAAGCATTTTCACCATTCACCTGAAATGTAACAGATTTAATTCCAGCCTCATCTCCATCCAGATAATCTAACACTTCTGTGGTAAATCCCTGTCTGTCTGCCCAGCGCAAATACATACGGTACAGCATACTTGCCCAGTCACAGGACTCCGTACCGCCGGCACCTGCGTGCAGGGTAACAATTGCATTATCCTTATCATATTCTCCGGATAATAATGTCTTAATACGGATATGTTCAAAATCTTGTATAAATTCATCCATCATCTCCTGAATATCAGGGATAACTGAAGGATCATTTTCCTCATACCCCATTTCAATCATAAGCTCAATTTCTTCCTTTTGATTCTGCAGCTTATGATAAATTTCCATATCCCCTTTTAAGGCACTGAGTTCCTTCATCATTTTCTGAGAACGTTCCGCATTGTCCCAAAAGCCCGGAGCTTCCATTTCTCTTTCCAGCTCCTCCACTCTCTTTTCCTTGTTCTCTAAATCAAGAGAATCTCTCACCTCTTTTAAAGGTTCTGTATAACTATTTAACGTATATTTAAACTGATCCAGTTCTACCAAAACATTTTCCTCCTATTCCTCATCAATTTCTACCGTAACCATATAGATACTTACCTGTGGTTCTACTTTTACCACGGTTCCTGTCAGTGCTTTTAAAGGTTTCTTTAAATTACTGGACATTGCCACTGCAGGTTTAATTGTATAATAATACATCATCCCGGACATGGTAAGTGCCTGATCTTCCTTTAAGTCTACTTTGTCTCCTTCTTTTACAAGCCCTTCTCTTTCCATAGTAAAATCCACCATCTGTCCCATAGCCTTATACCTCCTTTACGCCGCAGTGCGTTCCTTTACAAAAAATACAAAGACTGCCGTGGAACCATTCGCCCACAGCAGTCTGTATCACTGACTTATCAGATTGGTTTTCTGCCGCAGCACTGTTTATATTTCTTACCGCTGCCGCATGGACAAGGATCATTTGGGTAGACTTTCTTTTCTACTCTCTGTACCGGTTTTTTCGGGCCGGAATCATCCTTATTTGTTCCTGTTACCTGAGCAACCTGCTCACGCTCTACTTTTTGCTCAAGGCGCACATGATACAACAATCTTACCGTTGTCTCCTGAATTGCTGCAATCATTCCATCAAACATTTCATAAGCCTGCATTTTATATTCTACTTTTGGATCTTTCTGTCCATAAGCCTGAAGTCCAATTCCCTGACGGAGCTGATCCATGTCATCAATATGATCCATCCATTTCTGATCAATAACCTTCAGAAGGATAACACGTTCTAACTCTCGCAGCTGCTCTGCTTCCGGGAATTCTGCTTCTTTTTCTTCATAAAGTTTTACAGCTTCTTCTTTTAATTCCTGTTTTAACTGATTTTTCTTCACACCTTTTACTTTTTCTAAAGTTAAAGGTTTCAGCGGAATTGTTGGAAGAAGTACTGAATTAAACTCATTTAAATCCCATTCTTCCTGATCTACATCATCAGAAAAGCACATATCTACCGCATGTTCTACTGTATCCGTAATCATTTTGTAAATAGAATCACGCATATTAGCACCATCCAGTACCATACGTCTTTCTTTATAAATAATTTCCCTTTGTTCATTATTTACCTGATCATATTCCAGAAGGTTTTTACGGATTCCATAGTTATTTCCTTCAATCTTTCTTTGTGCCTTTTCAATTGCACTGGTAAGCATTTTATGCTCAATCTGTTCATTTTCTGCAACACCTAAAGATTTAAACACATTCATCAGTTTTTCAGAACCAAACAGACGCATCAAATCATCTTCCAAAGAAATATAGAAGCAAGACTCACCCGGATCACCCTGACGTCCGGAACGACCTCTTAACTGATTATCAATACGACGTGATTCATGACGTTCTGTACCGATAATTTTCAGGCCGCCTGCTTCCTTTGAAATATCATCCAATTTAATATCCGTACCACGACCTGCCATGTTTGTAGCAATGGTTACATTTCCGGCTTCACCGGCATGTGCTACAATTTCCGCTTCTTTTTCATGGAATTTAGCATTCAATACCTGATGTTTAATTCCTTCTTTTGTAAGCATACGGCTTAAAAGTTCAGATGTTTCAATAGTAATTGTACCTACCAATACAGGCTGCTGTTTCTCATGAGCCTCTTTTACTGCTTCCACTACTGCACGGAACTTTTCCTTCTTTGTCATATATACCACGTCTTCTTTATCAATACGTGCTACCGGTCTGTTGGTAGGGATTTCAATAACGTCCATGCCGTAAATATCTCTGAATTCCTGCTCTTCTGTAAGGGCAGTACCTGTCATACCTGATTTCTTCTTATATTTATTAAAGAAGTTCTGGAAAGTAATTGTTGCAAGAGTTTTACTTTCACGTCTTACTTTTACGTGCTCTTTCGCTTCAATAGCCTGATGAAGACCGTCAGAATAGCGGCGTCCCGGCATAATACGTCCGGTAAATTCATCTACGATTAAAACCTCATCATCTTTTACTACATAATCCTGATCTCTGAACATCAGATTATGAGCACGAAGAGCAAGAATAATGTTATGCTGGATTTCCAAATTTTCAGGATCAGCCAAGTTTTCAATACTAAAGAACTTCTCTACTTTTTTCACACCCTGCTCAGTAAGATTTACGATTTTATCTTTTTCATTGACAATGAAATCTCCTGTTTCTGTGATTTCCTCGCCCATGATTGCAGTCATTTTTGTAACTTCACCGCTGGCTTCGCCACGTTCTAACTGTTTTGCCAGAATGTCACACACTTCATAAAGCTTTGTAGATTTTCCGCTCTGTCCTGAAATAATCAGAGGTGTACGTGCCTCATCAATCAATACAGAGTCAACCTCATCGATAATAGCGTAGTGCAAATCTCTCTGAACAAGCTGTTCTTTATAAATAACCATGTTATCACGAAGATAGTCAAATCCCAGCTCATTATTTGTTACATAAGTAATATCGCAGGCATACTGCTCACGTCTTTCATCGTTTTTCATGTCGTTTAATACGACACCCACAGTAAGACCTAAAAACTCATGAACCTTTCCCATCCATTCAGCATCACGGTGAGCCAGATAGTCATTGACAGTTACTACATGAACACCTTTTCCTTCCAACGCATTTAAGTATGCCGGAAGTGTAGATACTAAAGTTTTACCTTCACCGGTTCTCATTTCCGCAATACGCCCCTGATGAAGAATAATACCACCAATTAACTGTACACGGTAATGTTCCATGCCAAGTACACGTTTTGCAGCTTCTCGTACTGTAGCAAATGCCTCAGGAAGAAGATCATCTAAAGTTGCTCCCTCCTGAAGTCTGTCTTTATACTCTTTCGTCTTTCCTCGCAGTTCTTCATCGCTTAATGCCTGCATAGAAGGGCGCAGTTCCTCGATTTTATCTACAAGGGAAGTAATACGTTTTAATTCTCTTTCACTATGTGTTCCAAACACCTTTTCAATCAGATTCATTATGACATACTCCTAAAACTATCTAATTTTAACATTACTAAATCTTATTGTAACACTTTCCTTCTTTTAACACAAGAACAAAGCGTTTCAGAAGTGAAAAAATCCTGTAAAACAGAGAAGCTGCCACTTCACGATTTCTCATCGTTGAAGTAACAGCTCCTCTCAGTTAAAATTTAATATCTTTTAAATTTCCTTTTCCTATGCTTTATGCCATCTTTCCAGATGCATCTACATAGTAGCCGTCAATCCATTTACTGGTTGCCATTGTTCCGTCTGTATTCATATAATACCAATCAGAACCTACCTGTACCCAACCGGTTTCCATAGAACCATCTGTATTCAGATAATACCAATGTCCTCCTACAGATACCCAGCCTGTTTCCATAACGCCGCTATTATCCAGATGATACCAAGTATTTCCTACCTGTACCCAACCTGTTTCCATAACACCATCTGCATTCAGGTAGTACCATGTATCTTCTAACTGTAACCAGCCTGTTTCCATAACGCCATCTGTATTCAGATAGTACCAATGTCCTCCTACGGATACCCAGCCTGTCTCCATAATGCCGTCTTTATTGAAGTAATACCATGTTCCGGAAAGGTCTTTCCATCCAATTGCTTTCTCACCATCTTCGTAGTACATCCAGCCTTTTTCTGTTTCAACCCAACCGTTTTTCTTCTCTAAGCCTTCCATTGCTTTGGACAGTTTTTCTGCTGCTGCGTCAATTTCAGTCTGTTCTGCTTTATCCTTTTCCTGCACAGCCTTTGCTTCTTCTAAGGCAGCTTTTACAGGTTCAACAGTGCTCTCTGTATACTGAGTAAAGTCTAAAGCTTCTGCTTCTGCAATCAATGCATTCAATTTTTGCTTATTTGTCAAAACGCCATTTTTTAAATACATACGGCAAGGCTCTGACATATTACCTGCATAATCCTCAACAACAACTTCCAGCATTCCTTCTGTTGCCGGCAGAGCTGAGCTTGCTTTCATAGTTGTAGCTGCACGAATTGCATGTGGTGCTGTAAATGCATTAAATCCGTTTCTGAACTGAACATATTCACCATCTAAGCTAATATGCAGTTTAAACCAGTCAGGTGACTGCGGACACCAAACTGTAAGTCTTGTTCCTTCAATACGAATGTTCTCTCCGTCATAAGTAAATGGCATACTATAAGTATCTTTCACTTTACCAGTTACGTTCACAGGTTCACCCTTAGAACCATTTGCAAATACAACTGTAACAGCAACATTATACTGTTCTCCGTTATATCTTGGCACTTCAATACGTGCTTCGCTCTGTCCCTTAGGCACTGTCATAGTCCATGCTTCGGTATCTGCGGAGTCATCCATAGTTACCTCGATTTCCAAATGATCATAATCAACAGAAGGATTTGTCCAGCTTAAGTTTAAAGCGCCCTCTTCTTTTGACTGCACCAGTTTTCCTTTTACAACTGCTGTATCATGAACGGAAATTTCCTTTTCTTCAGAAGCCACAGCAAGGTCTTTCACACTCTTATTGTAATCAACTTTATATTTGGCAGCTTCACTTCTTGAGCCATCTTTTCCTACTGCTACAAGTTCCAGTGTAACCGCATTTGTTTCTTTCAAATTCTTGATGTAATAAACATTATCGAAAATTCCGCCAACAAATACTTTTTCACCATTGGAAAGATTTGCGTAAATTTCATATTTATCAACAGTATCAAAGTTTCCTAAATCCCAAGTAACTATCATTTCGTCATCTACGAAATTTCTGTCAACGCCAAAGTTTGTAGGAGCTGCAGGTGTATAATTACCTCCATCTGTCACTTTGATGCCACCGATATTCATCTGATATCCTTTAGCCTGTCCGTCAAATACCAGACCTAAAGCTGCAATATTCTTACCTGCATACTGAGACAGGTCTACTTCACTGGTAATCCATCCACCTTTTGCTGTGCTATCTGCGATTTCCAGTTCTTCCATACTTGTGCTTTCTCCATCTTTCAGAATAACACCAAGCTTCATAGATACATCATCATTAGAAGTTTTTCGGAAAGTAATAGATGCTTTGGAGCTGTCCTTCACTTCCAAATCTGTTTTAAATAAATGAAGTTTATTTTTCGCATCTACATCTCCATATACTACCAGAGAGCTTCCACCTTCATAAGCGCCCACCTGAGTATAAGGCAGAGTCATGTCTTTGCCGCTCACATCTTTTCTTACTTCCTTAGAACCGTAGTCAAAATCTGCGCTAAGCTTGGAATCTTCCTCAGAATCAATCCACCACTGCCATGTAGGTAAAATATCCTGAATATTAATGTTAGACCATTCCTCATCACTGCTAACTTCACCATTTACAAAATACTGTACACCTTTTCCTACATTAAAGTTAGAATAGAATGTAGTACCGTCGATTACGGAACGCTCTGCAGAAAAATCTGCTACACCCGGCCAGTTTCCGGCATCATCAACTTGTACATCAGGACGACCATACCCTTTCTGATCTCCCGTATTTGTCGGGTCAGATTTTACACCTGAGAAAAACATTCTCTCACGCTCTGCAATCATCCACTGATAATTGGTATTCTGAAGCTTGCCGTCATCTAAATCTCTCTGATAGAAATCAGAAGGTGTGAAAAGAGCCACACTACTCTTCAAACTCTTTGTTCCATCATCATTGGTATAAAGTTCTTCAATTCTTGAAGAAGTACCATGTCCTCCATTAAATTTTCCCTGTAAACACTCTATACCATAAAATGCCTGCTCATAAGGATCAATATTATTCTCTTTCATCCACTCTAACTGACTGTCAAAACTTCCCGGCCATCCATAATTCACAAATACAGAGTCCTGAATTTTAGTAGGAACACCATCAATCTCTGACTCCAGCCATCCTGCTTTACTCTCATTCATGTAGCTGTTCGTATCATAATACTGAGTATAAAGTCCTGCTTCTTCCAGACGAGCTAAAAACTTCTTCTTTCTTTCGCTGTATTCCGGATAAACAGCTTCTTCTGCATTAAAGAAGTATCCATCATATCCAAAATACTCTGCCATCTCAATCAGTTTTTCTGCCACTGGGAAGGTTCCATCTTCATCCATAACAAACAATTCGTTAATCGTCTGTCCAGGACGGTAATATTGGTCAAAATACAGACAGGCAATGGACATAACACCGTTTTTGTGTGCTGCATTAGTATATGCAGGATTTGGAATATTCAATACACCAAACTCAAAGTAACGTTTTTCCCATCCACGACTTGCCTCTTTGTTCTCATATTCCCAGTCGTAAAGGCTCACCGGGCTATCCTGAGATGCTGCTCCATGCCATGGAGAAAAATAATCCACATACTGCCAGTAATTGAGAGTATGGTACCCAAAAGTATTATTATACATCATACCATCCACAAAAGAGTTACCATAATCCCCCTGCATCAGCATAATCTGACCATTGGAATCCAAATTTGGATTTACCTGAGTAGGCTTATATTCCTTATTTCGTTTCTGCAATGGTACTTTTGCTACAAGAAATTCTGAACCTTCATCTGCCTCTGGTGTCCAGTCGCGTATATCCCAGATACGATAACCGTTAAACCTTGGCTGATTTGTTTTTCTGGCCTGCTCTCCTGTCATTGGAATAGAATCTGTAGCCAAAACTTCTAACAAATTCACTGAGCCCAAAAGCATGGTGGTTGCCAACATACATGGCAAAACTTTTTTTCCTTTTTTCTTTCGCATTTTACTCATATTCCTGCTCTTCCTCCTTAATAAAAAATTAATTTAGGCGTTTGCGAAACGCCTGAGCCGCATAAATACGACATTTTGTCACAAAAACTAGCTTGTTTCGCAATCGCCTAAACATTTTCTAACTTTTTAATTTTTTCTTCTATGCTTTATGCCATCTTTCCTGATGCATCTATATAGTAGCCGTCAATCCATTTACTGGTTGCCATTGTTCCGTCTGCATTCAGATAATACCAATTACCACCTACGGATACCCAACCTGTTGCCATTGTTCCATCTTCATTCAGATAATACCAATGTCCTCCTACGGATACCCAACCTGTTTCCATTGTTCCGTCTGTATTCAGATAATACCAATGTCCTCCTACGGATACCCAGCCTGTTTCCATTACTCCATTGCTATCTAAGTGATACCAATGTCCTCCTACAGATGCCCAGCCTGTTTCCATTGTTCCATCTTCATTCAGATAATACCAATGTCCTCCTACGAATGCCCAGCCTGTTTCCATTGTTCCGTCTGTATTCAGATAGTACCAATGTCCTCCTACAGATACCCAACCTGTTTCCATTGTTCCATCTTCATTCAGATAATACCAAGTATTGTCTACAGATACCCAGCCTGTTTGCATGATTCCGTTTTCATTAAAGTAATACCATTCTTCGGAAATTGCTTTCCATCCGGTTACTTTCTTTCCGTTTTCATAGTATTCCAAACCGTTTTCTGTCTCATGCCAGCCTTTTATAACTTCTACCAGGTTATTCTGTGCTTCCTGTAAATCTGTAACTGCTTTTTCAACATCTTCTACTGTTGCTTCTTCATCTGCATAAACTTTTTCTGCTGCTTTTAATGCTTCTGCAAATGGAGCCCATGTTTCTTCTGTGTAATCTTCTTTCGTTAATGCATTTGCTGCATCAATCGCTACTTTCAGAGCATCTTTAGATGGTTTTTCAGGTTCCGGAGCTACTTCTACCAGTTTTCCTGTAGCATCTACCAGTGCATCTTTTGCTTTCTGCACCATTTCTGCTGTTGCTTCTTCATTTGCAAGAACTTCTTCTGCTGCTTTTAACGCTTCTGTAAATGGAGCCCATGTTTCTGGTGTGTAGTTTTCTTCTTTCAGCTCTTTCGCTGCATCAATTGCTGCTTTCAATGCATCTTTAGATGGTTTTTCTACTAATTTTTCTGTAGCATCTGCCAATGCACTTACAACATTCTGTACCATTTCTGTTGTTGCTTCTTCATTTGCATAAGCTTCTTCTGCTGCTTTTAATGCTTCTGCAAATGGAGCCCATGTTCCTGGTGTATAATTTTTCTCTTCCAGTTTTTTCGCTGCGTCAATTGCTGCTTTCAATGCTTCTTTATCTGCAGAAACTTTAATTGTCATAGTAGCTAAAACTGTGTCATCCTGTGACTTAAATTCTACAGTATAAGTTCCTACTTTTTCTGGATTAAACGGATCTTCGTAAACAACTCCGTCTGCACCTGTAATAACAACTTTCATACCTTCCGGTACTTTTGTCATAGCATCAATGTCATAATCTTCAGCAAGCCATTTCTGACCTTTTAATGCAGTAGCAACAGTGCCTCTTACTGTTTTTGATTCTTTATAGCATTTATCCATATAATCCTGGATTTTAACTGCTTCACTGCCTTCTGTAATCTGAATTTCTGCCGGAATGCTTTCATAGTCTACTGTAAGTAAAGGAGCCTGTCCTGTATATTTTACATTACTTTCTACTTTTTCTCTTGTGAAAGCTTCTAATTCCAGAATAACAGCTTCCCCATTACCTTTATTAACTGTTGTGTATCTGATATAGTGAGCTTTTACCGGTTTTTCCAGAACATATTCTGCACTTGCTTTCTTATTATCAGGTACTGTTACAATTTCTTTGAAATTTCTTCCATCTTCAGAATATTCCCATTTGTATTCAGAAGCTACTTCCTTCTCTCTGTAAGTAACAGCTACTTTGGAAATTTCTCTTGTTTCTCCAAGATTGATAGTTGCAGTACCTTTGTTATCCAGATAGTATCCACCAGATAACTGTGTCTTGTCACCATCTACCATAACCTCTGGTTCTTCATGACGCCCTGCCATTACATCTGCTTCAATTCTCATTCCTTTAGAA
This sequence comes from uncultured Blautia sp., assembly GCA_900547685.1. Taxonomy (GTDB): domain Bacteria; phylum Bacillota; class Clostridia; order Lachnospirales; family Lachnospiraceae; genus Blautia. The sequence goes on from URHS01000020.1 coordinate 20,643, forward strand.
ACATTATTGTAGTTGTATAAAGCTTTTGGAGGATTTGCTTTTAAGTTTTCCTCTACTTTATTTACAAATTTACCTTCTGGTGTTTCTTTGCTAAGGTCTAATTTGTTTCCACTTAAATCAACTGCATATACTTTTTCGTATTTGCCATTTTCGGAAACATCTAATTTCTCAAGACCTACTGAGTTCATGTAAACAAGAACTAATTTTTCACATCCGCTGATATTTGCTTCTTTCAGATTTGTGTAACCACCATCTCTTAAATCAATTGTTTTCAGTTCTGCACAATCTGACATATCTAATTTTTCTACAGTCTTTGGAATATTTCTGCCAAGAACTTCTTTTACTTGTGTTCCTTTTAATGTAAGTCCTTTTAAGTTTTTCAGTGTTTCCAGACCTGTTAAATCTTTTACTGGAAGACCTGTTAAATCAAGTTCTCCCTCATACTGTGCCATTTCTTCTGCGGAGTTACATCCAGTCTGTTCCTTAATTGCTTTTAAAAGAGCTTCATCCGGAATAACTGTGCTGTCTACCGGCACGATTTCAACTAATCCTCTGGCTGCTTTATCCAGTTTTACTCTCTGAGTCTGGATAGTCATCTTATCTGTCTCTGCTTCTTCTCTTGCAAAGGCACTTACACTGTCAAGTACTGGTTTAAATGCTTCCCAGCTGTCTTTTGAATAATGATCTCTATTTGCTTCGTATTCTTCACAAACTTCTAAGATACGTGATTTATCTGCATCTTTTAAGAGTTCACATTCTGCATCTTTTAATGCCATTCTGGCTGCATCAGCCTGTGCCTTTGTAGCTTCTGCTCCCACTAAAGCGGCTGCATTGCTGCGTGCTGTTTCAAAAGCTCCCCATGTAGAATCAATATAATCGCTTGCCTCAAACTTGCTTTCATACATATCTACCATTTCTTTGAGGTCTTTCTGGTAAGCCGGCATATCTGATACTTTTCCGTATTCTTTTGCTAAACGCTCTGTATCCGGTTTCTTTGGTGCATGAATTGTATAGAATACTTTTCCTCCATCTGCTGTAAGAGGAACCTGTTCTAATACAACTGTCTGGTCTTTTCCTGCCGGTGCAGATACCAAAATCGGTTTTGCTGCATTTTCATCTGCGTATACTTTTACAACTGCATTTTCTTCTAAGCCTTTGATTTCCAATGCACCATAAGGATTTGTAAGGTTTACACCTGCTGCTCTTGCAAAGAGTTTTGCTTCTCCCTGTGCAATTTCCTCACCTGTTTCTGGTGGGTATGCTACACTTGTTCTCTGACTCTGTACGATTTCACTTGTTGATGCGTCCTGTACAGAGTACCATAAACGTCCGCCATTTGGATTTAATTCTAAATTCTCAAAAGTAGCAATACCTTTTGAATACTGTTTGTAAACATTGTCAGGCTGCTCTGCACGAACCTGTGCAATTGGTTCTTTTGCTTCCATGCTGTCGTACAGATAAACCACACCTGTTTTTTCGTTTACAGTTCCGTTTGGATAACTACCACTAGAATAAAGCATACTTACATTATCAATAACAACTTTATCCTTATTGCCTTCATTGTTATAAACTGTTACGTTTCTTTCCAATGGAGATGAAGAAACTGTTACGTTTCCTTCGCCTGCTTTTTCGTATAACTCAAGTTCGTAAATACGAATTGCATGCCATGGACAACTATCAGACCTTGTTACATGAAGCTTAATATAACGTGCCTTAATCGGTTTACTTAAGTTTCTATCTGTTACATCCTTTCGGTTTCCCGTTACTGCATCTGCTTCCTTATAATCTAAAGCTTTCATTCTTTGTAATGCTCTTGCATCTGAAGGATCTAACAATTCTTTTCCATCATCTCCTGCATAGAGAAGTTCAAAATCAACTGTATTAAAATCAACGCCTTCTCCTGCGCCACGGCAGTTTGCATGATATACAATCCAACGACTGATATCTACTTCTTTACCTAAATCAAGGTAAGCGCTTCCATTTGTAGTCTCTCCACACCATTTACTGGAAGGAATAACGCCATCGTTAATTTTATCTACAGGACCATCTGCTGCACAAGGTGTATCTGTAACTGCAGGTGCACGAAGTGCAAGGTTCTTTCCTAATTCAAGTTCAGGGCCATAGCCGCCCGGAACTTCTTCCGGCCACTGAATTTTAATCTGTTTAGAAGCACCTGCTACACCGTTTTCACTGAAAGAAGTAATTTCAAAAGTAGCCTCTTTTTCGCCTTCCAGTTTCTTATATTTAGAAATATAGAATGCATCAGAAGGTGTTGCTCCCACAAATTCTTTTGTTCCATCAGGTTTCACTCTATGGATTACATCAATAAAGGAATTTTCACCTTTTTCCCAGTAAATTCTGGCTTCTGCTGTCACATCAGTTGGGTAAATCACATCGTCCAGAGTAATTTCTCCCGGTGCAGCCGGTTTAGATTTATCTGTAACAACACCTAATTTACCAATGCTAAGATTATAGTCATTTATACCTTTTGCGGATTCCAGTTTCAGAGAAATTGCAATGGCTTTTTCTCCGGCTTTATTTGCTAAAGGAATCGATGTTTCCTGCCAGTTGCCATCACCTTTTACTTCTACCGGATAGAATTCAAAGTTTTGTTCATCATAAGTATCACCGAAACATAAGCCTACAGATAATTTTACATCTGTATCTTTCTCTGTTTTATAAACCAGTTCAAAAGTTGAATTTTCCTGAATATCCAACTGTGTACTGTAAAGCTTAATATGATTTGCTTTTTCTGCTGTTAAGTTTCCGCTGATTTTCATGGAAGCTCCACCCCAGTAAGCATCATCATAGTCAATTTTCGGAGTTACTTCAGAACCACCGTCTTCAGCTTCTACAATCCAACGCCATGTAGGAAGAACTTCTGTTAAAGAACGGTTGTACCATCCATCTTTTTTACCTGTTACTTTTCCGTTTTCATAGAATTTGTATCCATTACCAGGATTAAAATGTGTAACAAAATCAGTTCCGATAATCGGTGTCTGGTCTGCTACCAGATTTGCAAATCCACAGAATTCATTCTGAGGTCTGTTAGTGGAAGAAGGATCAAAATCCGGTCCTACCCAAAGTTCCTGATCCTGCACATTCATAAAGTCATCGGAATCTTTAGACTGTGTCAGTGTTGAGGTTGGTGCCAGAATACCTAAGGAAATTTTCAGTTTTCCGTCTTTATCAAGTCTTGTCTGATAACTACCACCTTTTGCTCCAGGCTCCATCGGAATATATTCCCATGTAGAATGGATATCCCATTTATCTCTGTCAGCAGCATAAGCAGCATCAATAGTGCTGTCTACATAACCTGAACCGGACATATCCAGCCACCACTCATCATTAACTCGTTTGTCACCGTCCTGCATCCAGTTTTTAATATCTGTATCTCCTAAACTTCCTCTACCGTTATACCAGCTCACTCTGAAGTTTTCAGGAGCTCTTTCCTGCATATAAATCAGAAATTCTTTAAATCCCTGTACGCCTGTGCCAGACTCTGCATTGAAGATATATCCGTCAAAGCCATAATACTGAGCAATCTCAATCAGCTTATCTGCACACACAAAATTTCCTTCTTCATCTTTCTCTACTAATTCTTGAACAAACTGATTTCCATAAGCATAGTCTCCCCATGGAATAAAGATAGTTCCTGTTGCCATAACACCATTTCTGTGGGCAGAGTCAATATGTTCCGGTGAAGGAATTGCAATCGGACCTTCTGCTGAAGAACCTCCCCAGAAATTATAAGTATCCACATACTGGAAGTTATTAAAAGCATACACGAAATCTCCATCGCCACCCTGTGAAGGAGCCTCACTTGCTCTGGCATTTGACATAGCAAGCGGCTGAACCTTAGCATCTCTTGATGCCAACGGATTGACGTTTGGTCCCATATAACGCTCCCTAAGCGGAATTGCACTTCTGTTATAACGTGCATCCGGATCGTTATCCGGGCTCCAATTCTTCAATTCCCCTACCTGAAGACAAGTACCATAAGGCTGCAAAGACTCATTTTGATAATAGAACTGGTTTGGAACAGGTAAATCCTCCGGCCAATATCCCAATCCAGCATGTACTGTTTCTGTCGGCATCGTAATACCGGATACAATACAAACACCACTTAACATTGTAGCCATGGTCTTTTTAAAGATTTTCTTCCTCTTCATTGTGTTTTCTCCTTTCTTGATGCTTAAAATAGGCAACCTCTACTTAACATTTTTTTTGTTACCTTTTCTTTAATTATACACTTTTAATACCTTTTGGCAATATTTTTCTTCTATTCATTATCATTTTCATCATAAATGCAAAATTTTTAACTCTTGTTTTGTTTATTTTTCACAACATATTTTTATTTATTTTTTATCTTATGTTCATTATATTTTTTTACGATTTCAATGTTTCTTATTTTCATAGGTAATATACACTATTTGTTACCTAACTTTTATACTTTTGTTATTATACTTTTTTACAATTTTTTTAATTTTAATACCTAACAAACCTATTTTTAATCTCTGTAATACCTCACTACTCTTTTGAATTTTCTACTTTTAATCACTTTAAAAGCAGTATATAATATATTTATTTAAGAAAAATGATTGATTTTATGAATATACTTTTATCTACACAAAATATTTCTAAAATTTATAATGCCCCTGCCGGTAATGTCCTTACTGCCGTGCCAATATCGTCCATAGCTTTTTCTTTCTTTAAAATCTCAAAAATCTTCTTTATTTCCGTTAAGAAGTGCTGCTTGCCATATTCCATAGGTATCATATCGATATTCTTCATTTGATTTGTCCATGCTCTCATTTATGGAAAGAGCTATAACTGCAAAAAAAAAGAATTCTGCTTTACAGAAATGAAATAAAAAACCCCAATGGCTTTTACTGCCATTGGGGTTTCTCCCTCACCTTATTTATCAACCAAAATCCGGTTCAATCAATCCGTAAGTATTTCCTTTTCTCTTATAAACTACATTTACTTCCTCTGTCTCTGCATTTAAGAAAACGAAGAAATTATGTCCCAGCAATTCCATCTGTACACATGCATCTTCCGGATACATTGGTTTAAAACCAAATTTCTTTGTACGGATAATTTTGATTTCATTTGTATCTTCTTCGTAATCTTTTTCAACGAATTCCGGCTGAAATCCTGCACTTTGTTTTTTATCAATAATTTTATTTTTGTACTTTCTTAACTGTCTTTCAATAATTTCCTCTACCAAATCGATGGAAACATACATATCACTGCTCACCTGCTCGGAACGAATAATATTTCCTTTTACAGGAATCGTAACCTCGATTTTCTGTCTCTCCTTCTCTACACTTAAAGTAACAATAATCTCTGTGTCAGACGTGAAGTACTTTTCCAGTTTTCCCAGCTTATCCTCTACTGCACTTCTAAGCCCCTGTGTAACCTCAATATTCTTTCCACTTATAATAAACTTCATTATGTCCAACCCCTTTTACGTATATTTTACAAGAACTTTACCAGTTCTTGTAATGTGTTATTATTATACCAATATTTCTCCATTTATTCAATAGTTTTTAGAAAATTTACAAAATGATTATATTTTGTATACTCTATAAATTCAAAAAAGAGCCTGTTAAACAGACTCTTCTTTTCTACCTCGTTGCATTTCCGTTTCCGGTTCCCATTGCATTACTATTCTCTGATGAATTTTCACTTCCTGTAGCATTGTCCATATTTCGCTCAAGTGTATCGCCTACACCCTCAGCTCCATCACGGACATCATCTCCCAGCTCTTCTGCTCCATCTTTTAAAGCCTCACCGGTATCACCGACCACGCCTTTATCCGTTGTATTATCTGATGTAGTATCATTACCACAGGCAGTCACACAAAGCATCGTTGACAACAGCAGTCCTAATATCAGTTTTTTCATTTCATGAAACTCCTTTCTATTAAGTTCTGCTGTTAATATCTGCAAATAAAACTGTTTTATGCACGATTATTTAATAATTTATTTATCAATTACATGGCTCATATTATATAAACCGGCTGGTTTGCCACTTAAAAATTTTCCTGCTTCGACTGCACCTTTTGCAAAGACGGTCTTTGAATAAGCAGTATGTCTGAATTCAATCACTTCATCAGGGCCTGCAAAAATCACTTCATGGTCGCCTACAATTGTTCCGCCGCGAACTGCAAAAATTCCAATTTCCTTACTGTCTCTTTTTTCTCTTTTCTGACTTCTGTCATAAACATAATGATATTCATTATTCATTGCTTCGTTTAAGCTGTCAGCCAAAGCAAGAGCTGTTCCGCTTGGCGCATCCACTTTCAGATTATGATGGCGTTCCACAATTTCCATATCAAAACCTGCAGTTGCCAACACTTTTGCAGCATCCTGCAAAAGCTTTAAAAGAGTATTAATTCCCAGAGACATATTTGCAGAACGAAGTATTGCTGTTTCTTTGGAAGCTTCTTTTACACTTTCCAACTGTTCCTCAGACAAACCTGTTGTACACAGTACCAAAGGAAGTTTTTTCTCCACACAATACTTCAATACATTATCTGTTGCCTTCGGAGAAGAAAAATCAATCATAACATCTGCTTCTTTATCACAATCAAAAACATTTGTGTAAACCGGATAATTATGAATTTTCATATCTGCAACATCAATTCCTGCTGCAATTTCTGCATTTTCGTCTTTCTCTACAAGCTCTGAAATCACACGTCCCATGTGACCATTACAGCCATTCATTATTATTCTGACCATCTTTTTTCCTCTTTTCTTTTGCGTATTACAAAAACTCTTATGCTAATTCTATGCCAAAATCTTTCATAGCCTTTTTCAAAACTTCCTGATGAGCTTCTTCCATCTCTGTCATCGGCATACGCAAAGGACCTACTTCTTTCCCCATAAGGTTCATAGCTGTTTTTACCGGAATTGGATTTACTTCACAGAAAAGCGCATGAACTAAAGGTAATGCTTTTAACTGCATATCCCTACTTTCCTCTACTTTGCCTTCCATAAATTTTGCCACAATATCATGTGTATATTTCGGAGCAACATTGGAAAGTACAGAAATAACTCCTTTTCCGCCAAGAGAGAGGATTGGCACAATCTGGTCATCATTTCCGGAATAAATATCCATCTTTCCCTGTGTTAAAGCCGCAATTTCAGCTACCTGAGAAATGTTTCCGGAAGCTTCTTTAATTGCTACAATATTTTCTACGTGTTCTGCCAGATAAGCCGCTGTTTTAGGCTCAATATTACATCCTGTACGGCTTGCTACATTATACAAAATAATCGGGAGCTTCACAGAATTTGCAATTGCTGTATAATGTGCAATCAACCCTTTCTGAGTTGCTTTATTATAATATGGTGTTACTAAAAGCAGTCCGTCTGCCCCATATTTTTCAGCTTCCTGTGAAAGATAAATAGCTGTCTGCGTACAGTTTGAACCTGTTCCTGCAATAACAGGAATTCTTTTATTTACTTTATCAATCGTATATTTAATTGCGTCTAAATGTTCCTCATGCGTCAGGGTAGAAGATTCTCCTGTTGTTCCGCAGATAATAATTGCATCAGTTTGTCCTGCAATTTGTTCTTCAAGAATTTCTCCCAGTTTCTCAAAGTTTACTTCCCCGTTTTCTTTCATTGGCGTTACAATCGCTACACCCGCACCTGTAAAAATAGACATATTCTTCCTCCTTATTGTCCCGTTCCTATTCTTTTGTATATACACTCTGATTTACAGCTTATTTAACCACTTCCAGTGAAACCACTCTGTCTGCTGCATTTTTCAAAGCTTCTGTCACAACATTTCCAGTCATAATCAGCTCTGTTTCATCATCTTTTGCCCGAATTAAACTTTCAATTTCTTCTTCTGAAACAATGCCAAACTCTAAAGCCCCCAGAATTTCATCGAGAATTAACATATCGCATTCTTCTGTCAGCAATACTTTTCGTGCAAAATTCAATCCGTTTCGAATATTCAGATTTTCCTCTTTTTTTTCTTCCTCTGTCAAATCTTCATAAAACTTATCTTTTTTCTCAAATCGAAACAGACGAACCTCCGGCTCCATTGCATTTAAAAAATCTAATCGAGAAGTGGCTCTTCCTTTCAAAAACTGAATTACAATAGCCCGTTTCCCATAACCTACTGCACGAATTGCCTGACCGATTGCCACACTTGTTTTTCCTTTTCCCGGTCCGCAGTAAATCTGCGTCAATCCCTTTTCTTCATCCATAATTATACACCTCTTACAGACTGCCTTTTCCTTATTTTACTTTATTAAGAGTTGTGTATATATTACTACACCTAAGCAAATATTGCAACCTAACAATCAAACTTGACTATTTTAATCTGCATATTCTAACTTGCTTACAGAAACCTCATAAGCCACTCTCTTTTCTGTCTCGTTTTCTCCTAATTTTTTAATATATTCTCTACTCTGAATTCTGCCCCAAATCAGCACATGTCCGCCTACTTCAAATGCAGATGCATAACGTGCATTTCTTCCCCAACATATACAAGGTATGTAATCTGATTTTCCGTAAGGTCTGTTCACTGCTAATAAAAGGTCTGCAATTTCCCTTCCAAGAGGTGTTTTCCTGTATACCGGCGGCTTACAAATATATCCGTCAAGGAAAATCTGATTCGTCTTAATGGAGTCATCTGCTTCCTCCACAAAAGCCAGCTCTCTTACAAAAACAGAAAGTACCAATCTGTTCTTCTTCTCTTCGTGACGATTATAGGAACGGAACTGTCCCTGCACCATAATGTATTCACCTTCATAATCCTGTGTAACGTCTACCAGACGTTCTGAAACCATCAAAGGTATTCTGTCCTCGGAATCGCTGAGTCTTTTCACCAATACATCTACCAGGTAAAAACCTTCTCCATACACCTGATGACTAAATGTGAAGCCTGACGCTACCTTTCCCATAATGGACACCTGATTGTTTTCAATAATTTTATCTGCCATGATTTATTTCCCCTTCCTCTTTCTGGTATCTTGTCTATATCATGTCTATTCAGGAAATAATATTTTAGAACCACTTTTTTTAATTTTTTTAAAAAAATTCTTTTTCCCCTTTGTATTTACAGTTAAGTATGATAGAATAAAATCCGGATTTTACTGGAAATACAGGCGTTGCTGTATTAAGTCATATTCAAAATATTTATACATTTTGCGCTCAGTCTGCGCTTACTTTGAGCTTGTAATCTCAAAGCGTGCTCGACAAATTCGCTAAAAATATATAAATATTTCTAAACAATGCTTAAAATAGCAATGCTTTAGCAGCATAAAGAGAAAAGAGGTTAATTATGAAAACAGCAAGAGAAGATATTCGAAACGTGGCGATTATTGCCCATGTTGACCATGGTAAAACAACTCTGGTTGACCAGCTTCTTCGCCAAAGCGGTGTTTTCCGCGAAAATCAGGCAGTACAGGAACGTGTCATGGACTCTAACGATATTGAAAGAGAACGTGGTATTACAATTTTATCAAAAAATACTGCCGTATACTACAAAGATACTAAAATCAACATTATTGATACACCCGGACACGCAGATTTCGGCGGTGAAGTGGAACGTGTATTAAAAATGGTAGACGGCGTTATCCTTTTAGTAGATGCATTTGAAGGTGCCATGCCTCAGACAAAATTCGTTCTGAAAAAAGCTCTGGAGTTAGACCTTCATGTTATTGTATGTATTAACAAGATTGACCGCCCGGAAGCCCGTCCTAACGAAGTAATTGATGAAGTCTTAGAACTGCTTATGGACTTAGATGCATCTGATGAACAGTTAGACTGCCCATTCTTGTATGCATCCGCCAAAGCCGGTCATGCTGTCCTTGATTTAAGTGATACACCGGAAAGCATGGAACCTTTATTTGAAACAATTTTAAAATATATTCCAGCTCCTATGGGTGATCCTGATGCACCTACACAGGCTTTAATCAGCACCATCGACTACAATGAATATGTAGGCCGTATCGGTGTAGGTAAAGTAGAAAACGGCAAAATTTCTGTCAATCAGGAAGTTATGTTGGTAAATCACCATGACCCTGATAAAATGAAAAAAGTAAAAATCAGTAAGCTTTATGAATTTGAAGGCTTAAATAAAGTTGAAGTGAAAGAAGCCGGTATCGGTTCTATTGTTGCTATTTCCGGTATTGCAGACATTCATATCGGAGATACACTTTGTGCTCCTGAGCACCCTGAACCAATTCCTTTCCAGAAAATTTCAGAGCCTACAATTTCCATGAATTTCATCGTAAATGACAGTCCTTTTGCAGGACAGGAAGGTAAATTCATCACTTCCCGTCATTTAAGAGAACGTCTTATGCGTGAATTAAACACAGATGTCAGCCTTCGTGTAGAAGACACTGACAGCACAGACTGTTTTAAAGTTTCCGGACGTGGAGAACTTCATTTATCTGTTTTAATCGAAAATATGAGACGTGAAGGTTATGAATTTGCTGTAAGTAAAGCGGAAGTTATCTACCACGAAGATGAACGCGGAAGAAAGTTAGAGCCTATGGAAATTGCTTATGTAGATGTTCCGGACGAATTTTCCGGTACAATCATCCAGCGTTTAAGCGAAAGAAAAGGTGAACTTCAGGGCATGAGTCCTGCCAGTGACGGAACTACCCGTCTGGAATTCAATATTCCTTCCAGAGGTCTAATCGGCTTCAGAGGTGAATTTATGACTTCCACAAAAGGATCAGGTATTTTAAACACTGCATTTGACGGCTATGCTCCATACAAAGGCGATTTACAATACCGTAAACAGGGTTCTCTCATTGCCTTTGAGACAGGTGAATCTGTCGCTTACGGTCTTTTCTCCGCACAGGATCGTGGTACTCTCTTTATCGGACCGGGAGAAAAAGTATACAGCGGTATGGTTATCGGACAGAGCGGTAAATCTGAAGATATTGAATTGAATGTATGCAAAACAAAACATCTTACCAACACTCGTTCTTCTTCTGCTGACGAAGCCTTAAAACTGACTCCACCTAAAGTTTTAAGTCTGGAGCAGGCACTGGAATTTATTGATACAGATGAGCTTCTGGAAATCACACCGGATTCCCTGCGTATCCGCAAAAAAATTCTGGACTCCCGTTTAAGAAAAAGACAGAGCTTTAAAAAATAATTCTACCTAAAATACGAAAAACTGCTACTGAGAGTTTCAACTCCCATAGCAGTTTTTCTTTTTATTAAGCATTAGTACATTAAATTTTCAGATAAACAGAAATTTAATAATATTTTTTCTTTATATTATCTTTCATTTGTGATAAAATCTGTTTACAAGTAAATCGTATTGATAAGTTAAGGAGGATTTTATATGACGAAAAAAGCTGAAACCATCGTACCCACCGTTATTGACAGCACAGATGCCCTTCTTGAAAAAATTGCTGTCATGAAAGAAGCACAAAAAAAGTTTGCCACCTATACACAGGAACAGGTAGACAAAATTTTCTTTGAAGCTGCCATGGCAGCCAACAAAATGCGTATACCTCTTGCACGGCTTGCCTGCGAGGAAACAGGAATGGGCGTATTAGAAGACAAGGTAATCAAAAATCATTATGCAGCAGAATATACATATAACACTTATAAAAGAGTAAAAACTTGTGGCGTAGTGGAAGAAGACACTTCTTATGGAATTAAAAAAATTGCAGAGCCGGTAGGTGTGGTAGGCGCTGTTATTCCTACTACCAATCCAACTTCTACTGCAATATATAAATGCTTGATTTGTTTAAAAACCAGAAATGCAATCTTAATCAGTCCTCATCCAAGAGCAAAAAAATGTACCACAGAAGCTGCACGAATTATTCTCGAAGCAGCTGTAAAAGCAGGTGCTCCGGAAGGTATTATTGGCTGGATTGAAGAGCCTACATTGGAGCTTTCCAATGCTTTGATGAAATCTGTAGATGTTATTTTGGCTACCGGCGGTCCCGGAATGGTAAAGGCTGCTTATTCCTCCGGAAAACCGGCAATCGGTGTAGGTCCCGGTAATGTTCCTGTAATTATGGACAGTTCCTGTGATATTCAGACTGCCGTTTACTCTGTTATTCACTCTAAAACATTTGATAACGGTATGATTTGTGCATCTGAACAGTCTGTAACTGCTATTGCTGACATCTACGATGCTGTAAAAGCAGAATTTATAAAGCGCGGCTGCTATGTATTAAATAACACAGAGCTTGATGCAGTGCGAAAAATCCTTCTTACAGAAGCCGGCACTGTAAATGCAAAAATCGTAGGTCAGCCTGCTCCTGTTATTGCAGAACTTGCAGGAATTACCGTTCCGAAAACAGCGAAAATCTTAATTGGTGAGGTCTCTTCTGTAGATGTTTCAGAGCCGTTTGCCCATGAAAAACTCTCCCCTGTACTTGCCCTTTATAAAGCAAAAGATTTTGCAACTGCTGTAGATATGGCAGATCAGTTGGTAAAAGACGGTGGCTACGGACATACAGCTTCCATCTACCTGCATCCTTCTGAAACTGAAAAACTGAATATTTTTGCAGACCGCATGAAGACCTGTCGTATTCTCGTCAATACTCCATCTTCCCACGGCGGAATTGGTGACTTATATAACTTTAAGCTTGCACCATCCCTGACACTTGGCTGTGGCTCTTATGGTGGAAACTCCGTTTCTGAAAACGTAGGAGTGAAACATCTTCTGAATACGAAAACAGTTGCAGAAAGGAGAGAAAATATGCTCTGGTTCCGTTCTCCTGAAAAAGTTTACTTCAAAAAAGGCTGTCTGCCTGTTGCCTTAGATGAGTTGAAAAATGTATATGATAAAAAGAAAGCATTTATCGTTACCGATACTTTCCTTTACAGTAACGGCTATACAAAACCGATTACAGATAAATTAGATGAAATGGGTATTATTTATGACTGCTTCTTCGAAGTTACGCCTGACCCAACTTTACAATGTGCACAAAAAGGTCTGGAACAGTTAAAAGCCTTTGGCCCTGATACCATCATTGCTCTGGGCGGCGGTTCTGCTATGGATGCTGCTAAAATTATGTGGCTTATGTACGAACATCCGGAATGTAAATTTGAAGATCTGGCTATGGATTTCATGGATATCAGAAAACGTGTTTATGTATTCCCGAAAATGGGCATTAAAGCTATGATGGTTGCTATTCCTACTTCTTCCGGAACAGGTTCTGAGGTAACTCCTTTTGCAATTATCACTGATGCTTCCACCGGAACCAAATGGCCGATTGCAGACTATGAGCTTATGCCAAATATGGCAATTATTGATGCAGATTATATGATGGGACAGCCAAAAGGATTGACAAGCGCTTCCGGTATTGACGCCTTGACACATGCTCTGGAAGCTTATGCTTCTATTATGGCTACAGACTTTACCGATGGTCTTGCCTTAAAAGCTGCCAAACTGATTTTTGATTATCTTCCTTCTGCATACGAAAAAGGCGCTGCTGACCCAATCGCCCGTGAAAAAATGGCAAACGCTTCTACCCTTGCAGGTATGGCGTTCTCCAATGCATTCTTAGGTGTATGCCACTCCATGGCGCACAAACTGGGCGCTTATCATCATCTGCCTCACGGTATTGCAAATGCCTTGCTTATTGAGCACGTAATGAGATACAATGCTGATCCGGCTCCTACCAAGATGGGAACCTTCTCACAGTATCCTTATCCTCATGCAAAAGAAAGATACTGCGAAATGGCTCGTTTCGTAGGTATTACAGGTAAAGATGACGATGAAGTATTTGAAAACTTTATCAAAGCTATTGCCGAATTAAAAGAAAAAGTGGGAATTAAACGCACGATTAAAGAATATGGAATTGAAGAAAAAGATTTCCTGGCAACCTTGGACGAAATGGTAGAAAACGCATTTAATGACCAGTGTACCGGTGCTAATCCACGTTACCCGCTTATGAAAGAAATGAAAGAAATGTACTTAAAAGCATTTTATGAGGGATAAAGAGTAACGGGATTTTCATAAGTCACGCATAACGAAGAGGTATACATTTGTACAAACCAAGTATCAAATGTATACCTCTTTTTCATTATTCTACCTCTTGAGTTCCTTCTCCAAAGTAATAATATACTTCACCATCTTCTAAATCAATTCCCTTTGCTTCTGCCAACTCCTGTACAGTCACTAATTTGTAGCCCTTCTCTACTAATTCTGGGATTAAACGCAGGGACGCTTCTACAGATGATTCATGAATATCATGCATTAAAACAACAGAACCATCCTGTACATTATCCATTGTTTTCTGATAAGTAGCATCTGCATTTTTCGTCTTCCAGTCTTTTGTATCTAAGCTCCATTTTATAATCGGCATACCGGCCAGTTCCTGTACACTTTCATTAAAACTTCCACCAGGAGGTCTTAAAGTATCTGCCGGAACACCTGCTGCATTTTCGATAATACTGTTGGTCTTTCCTATTTCATCTGAAATCTCCTCAGATGAAAGAGTCGGAAGCATTTTATGATCGTATGTATGATTTCCTAATTCCATACCACTTTCATGTAGTCTTTTTACAATATCAGGATATCTTTCTGCATTTTCACCCAGCATGAAAAATGTTGCCTTAGCATTATTTTCTTCCAGACAGTCTAAAAGCTTATCTGTGTATTTCCCCGGTCCATCATCATAAGTCAACGCTACCATAGAACGAACTTTACTGCTATCATAACGCCCTTCTTCGTCAAAATAGTAGTCTTTTCCGTCAAGTTCCAACCAACCGGTTTTTACATAGCCGTTTTCATCAAAATAGTATTTTGCTCCGTCGATTTCCTTCCAACCCGCTTCAAAGAAGGTTCCGTCTGCGTTTCGATACCATTTCCCGGTTTCGTCTGTCTGCCAGCCAAAAATTGTCATATCACCGGAGATCTTCTGAATGTCTGAAGCACTCATGACCGGCTGCTTTGCTGCCGGAATTTCTCCTTTTTTTGTCTCAGCTTTTACCTCTTTGCTGATTTCCGTAGGTTTTCTCTTACCAAAGCCTGAAGTTAATGCTGTAACCCCTTTTGCAATCAAAAAAATTGCAAGCACTAACACGCCAGCCATAGCGACAATTCTCATAAGTTTTCTGCGTCTAATCTGCTTTAAACGTTCTTGTCTGCGACGCATCATACGTGCCTGACGGCGACGCTCATACTCTTCGTCATCAAACTCATCCCCAGACCGAAATCTTTCATTGTAATCCATAATATACTCCTCTCTTTTGTAATATACCTTTATTATACACAACCCATCTCTTCTTGTATAGGGGATTTCTGACAAATTTTCCTTTTTTTGTCCAGTTTCTTCCTTATTCTGACACAAAATTTCTTTTCATAAATTCACTTACATTCTCAGCAGTTACTTTATAATAAGGCAAGTATACATATCGCTCATTTTTAAAAGAAATATCCTCCATTCCTTCCCCTGTAATTAACGCTGCTGATAATTCTGCCATAGCTTTTGCCTGTCCTTCTTTATCATTATACACAGTTCCCCATAATTCTTGGTTCTCTACACCTTGCAAACCGGCTTCTGTCCCATCTATCCCTAAAAAAAACGGCAGTGCAGCAGAGGTATAATTCAACTTTTTATAAGCATCCACAGCTCCTAATGCCATATCATCATTATTTCCTAACACCAGCTCTATCTTGTTCTGATGTTCTCCAATAATCTGTTCCATTCTGTTCTGAGCCTGTGCTCTATTCCAATTTGCGATTTTACAGCTGAGTTTTTCCACTTCAATTCCATTTTCTTTTAAGGTATTTACAGCATTTTCTGTGCGGATAATAGCATCCTGATGTCCCATTTCTCCTTCCAGAACAACATACTGGATTTTTCCGTCTTTATTTTTATCAATCTGACTGTTTACCTCTATCATTTCCACAGCCAATTCTCCCTGCAATTTACCGGACTGCTTTGCATCGGCTCCTACATAATACAATTTATCCCATTGACGCAAATCTTCCGCTACCGGTTCTCTGTTAAAAAAGATAATCGGCACTTCACTTTCCCTTGCAAGATCAATAATCTCTGACGGATCTGCTCTGTCTACCAGATTTACACATAAAATATTACATCCCTCATCAATCAATTCTTCCACCTGGTCGTTCTGATTTTTTTGCACACCTGCTGCATCCCGTATGGTTACAGATACTTCCAGTCTATCACTTTCTATGTTCTTTAAACTTTCTTTAAAGATTCCAATCAATTCGTTCAAATAAGTATCACTCTGGTCGTAATAAGTCACACCCACATGGAGCTTTTGAAGTGTTTCTTTTTCATTACAGCCACCCAAAAACAAAGCCGCTGTGCCGAGCAAAATTCCTATCCCCACTAATTTTCTTTTTCCCATACTCTACCTCACTTTACTGACTCATAGTAAAAATGACTTCCTGATTTTCCTTTGAAAACAAATTTTCCTTTCTCATAACTGTATAAGAAATCTGTGGATTTGCATATTCATAAAATGTTTTATCAAGTTCATTCACTATCTCTGTCAAACTCTGGTATCCTACATTAAAGGTATCCGGAACGATCAGACATTCTACAGCTCCCATATCCAAATAATAGACAGCCTGAGTAGAATTTCCAATTCCGTAAACAATAGCTCCATGGAGATTATTTGCCACTGCCCCTTCTCCTGCAGCAGTGAGGCTATTATCATCCAGTGCAACTATAAAATCCACCTCAGGTTTACTTTCCCAAAAAGCACTTCCCTCATCTTCTGTATTTTTCCTATCAGACCAGATAATTTCAGCTCCTGTCCCCTGCAAAGTTTCGATAAATCCCCTTTCTTTGTTAAGACTGCTTTTAAAATTGCCCTCTCTCGCTAAAATCCCCAGAGTTTTTCCTTCCAAATTTCCACCATAATCTTTTAAAAGTTCCTCTGCCAGTGTCTTACCCATTGCATAAGCATCCGGCTGAACCACAGGAAATTCGGATATTTCATTTTTCTCTGATGGAATATCCTCAATCAGCATGATTTCTGCCTTATTGCCTATTTTTTTTAACATACTCTGCACACCTTCTCCTGACACAGGCTGTAGAATTACTCCATCTGCACCCTTTTTAATTTCCTCTTCGATTAGCTTTTTTTCCTCCTCCTGACTAAGTGATGCACCTGTGCTTACCATAACCATTTCCGCGCCTTTATCTTCTGCCGCCATCTTCAACCCATACTTAAATGCAGACCACTGTTTATCATCTGCATTTTCTACAATTATCGATATCTGATAACTCTGCTCTTCATTTTTCTCCCGTAGCATAACAAATGCCAGAAGAACCACCATAGTGCCCAACACTGCCTCTATGAGAATAAACATTTTTTTATCCTTCTTCATTCTCTTTCCCCTGTAGTCTTGATAATATGACCTTTTTCCAATATTTTGCAATTCTCCTCTGTATAAGGCACAGCCGGAATGCAAACAGAAACTCTTGTTCCCTCATCAGGTTCACTTTCTACTAAAAGTCCGTATTCTTTCCCAAAAACAATTTGAATACGGCTGTTGACATTTACTAATCCCACACCTGAACCATGTTTATGAACTCGATTGCTGTCTGTCAGCACAAGGGCCGCTTCTTCTTCCGGCATTCCCAATCCATTGTCACAAACAGCCAGAACAATCTTATCCTCCTGCAACCTTCCTGTAACTACAATTTCTCCACTGTCCTCCATACCACTTACACCATAATTTATGGCATTTTCCAGTAAAGGCTGCAAAATTAATTTTACTGTGCAGTACGAATACAATTCTTCCTCTACATCAAAAGTAACTGAAAACGAATTCTTATAGCGAACTTTCTGGATATTCATATAACTCTGGGCATGCTGTAATTCATCTTTAATACTTATAACAGTACGACCCTTAGAAAGACTGATACGAAACAGTCTTGCCAACTGAGAAATCATAAAAACAGCTTCGTCATTTTTCTCTCCTTCAATCATCCACGTAATCGATTCCAGAGTATTATACAGAAAATGAGGATGAATTTGACTCTGCAATGCATCTAATTCGCTCTTTCTTCTCTCATTTTGTTCCAGCACAATTTTCTTCATTAAATCATCAATCTGTTCATAAGATTTCTGGATAGAATAACCCAAATGACGGATTTCCTGTGACCCTCCAATATAAATTTCCGGTTTTTCTCCTGCTTCATATTCTCGTACCGAATGGTTTAACTTTAAAATCGGGCTGGAAATCCTAAGAGAAACTATACGGTTAATCACTACCAGCATCATAGTCATCAATAATATTAACATTGCTGCAAAATAACGAATATTTACCATACCATGATTAAAAGTAGTATGTGGAATAACCCCTATCAGTTTCCATCCCGTGTAACTTACTGTTTTCACCACCACTTTTCTGTTTTCACCTTTTAAGGTCTCATCATAAACCCCGTCTTTATATGCCGAAGCCTGTCTATTATTTTCATCATAAATACCATCACTAATCTGTATCTGTCTTGGATGATAAATAATCTCTCCATTGCTGCCACATAAATAATAATACTGACCGTTATTTACTTCATTAATCTGTTTCATCATTCTGGAAATACTGGAAAAATCCATGTCTACCAATAGCACACCAGCCTGAGGAATTCCCTGATTTGTCAGCTCCACTACCCTGCTTAAAGAAATCACCCAATAGTAACTCTGTGCCGTATCATTAAACAAATTTTGAATATGAGGCGTGGAGAAATGCATATTTTCCATTTCTTCGGTAGCTTTCAGATACCATTCCTGACTGGTTACATCAGGGTCTTCCTTCTGAGCAGCCACCGGTTCTGCTGTAATCAAACTTCCATAATTATTATACAGAGCAATACTTCTAAGGTTTTCCTTATTTGCCTCATATAAAAGATTCATGCCGCTTTGAATTTCCTGTTTATGACTTTCAAATTCGTTTTCTTTTACTACGTTATAATAAACCGTATCGGAAATCTGACGCATACTCATCAAATATGCCTCCATGTTTTCCCCTGTCTGTTCCATAAGTTTCTGAGTACTGTTTATGGTTTCTTCCCTTGCAGAATTAGAAAACCGCAAATACAGAACAATCCCTAAAATCAACATTATGGAAATAGAAACAATGGAAAAAGCTAACATAATTGTAGTCTGGATTTCTCTTGGTTTGAGTTTTTTCAGTTGTCTGAAATACTTATTTTTCACTTTCTTTGTACTCCGTTCTGTACTTAGAAGGAGATACGCCAAACTTCCGTTTAAACACGTAACTGAAATAGTTTGGATCTGTATATCCTACCTTTTTCCCGATAATATAACTTTTTTCATTAGTCTCCAGCAAAAGTCTGGAAGCTCTGTCCATACGATAATCTGTGAGATAACCAATAAAAGATTTTCCTGTTTCCTTTTTAAAAATCGTAGAAAAATAAGAATTTGAAACCCCCAATGCTTCACAAATACTATCCAGAGAAAGTTCTTCGTTTACATAATTATTGTGAACATAATCTTTTGCTTTCTCTACAAAAGATTTTCTGGATGTATTCCGCTCGCTGAGCAATTTTTCATGAAGAGAAACACTGGTATTTACAATCCATTGCTCCAGCATATCAGGCTCCATATCCAATATTTTTCCGTATAATTCTCCCATATCTTTTGAAAGTTCATCCAAAACAATGTCGTTGTTGGTAGCAAAACGGCAAAATTCACTAAGCAGCTCCATAACATCCAAATGATGCTGCTGTAAAGACTTTTCTTTAAATGAAATACTGTGAAGATAAGTATGTACAGCCTCCATAATTTCCGGCTTTTCTTTCAAACGTATCATCTTAAACAAATAGGATAATTCTGTTTCATGACTGGAACCCGGATTATTTTTCTCACTGGGAGCAACCTCCTGAATGTTAATCGCTCTGGAAACACCATAAAGTACCCGATAGGATATGGCATCTCTGGCACTGCTGTAAGACTGAGCCAAATCCAAAATATTATTACATACCTGTCCGATTCCAACTGTAACATTCGCTCCGATTATTCGATGAACATAACGGCAAAAACGATCACATTCGTCTGTCAGCTCTGAAATTTCATTCTCCTTTGACAGCTGAGCAAGTAAAACCGTCTTTCCCAGATAAGAAAAACACTTTGCTCGCCATTTTTCTCCCAGATATTCCTTTGCCTGTTTCTCAACAGAAGCTGACAACAGCAACGGATTCATATCTTGAGGCACTTGAGAAGATGATGTATGAATAACCAGACAGCAGAAAAAAGGACCTGAAAGAGAAATCTGATAATCCGAAAGATATTTTTCAAGTTCTTCTTCATGAATATGTCCTTCAATTAAAGTTGTATAGAAATTTGCCTGTAAAAGAGGCAGTGACTCCATATAATATTTCTTTAAAATTTCTGCATTTCGTTTTTCGCTGATTTCCTGATCCAGTTTTATTTTTAATTGAGTAAATACATTGGTAAGTTCGATAGAATTTACCGGTTTTAAAATATATTCCTCTACCTCTAAGTGTACTGCTTCTTTGGCATATTCAAATTCATCAAAACCTGTAAAAAGCAGCAGCTTTGTTCCCGGATAATCAGCTTTAATGTGCCCTGCCAGTTCCATTCCATCCATATAAGGCATATTAATATCCGTCATCACTACATCCGGCTGAAATTCCTCCACCATTTCTAGCGCTTTCACGCCGTTATTGGCATATCCGATAACAGAAAATCCAAGACCTTCCCAATTAATTTTTTTCATAATTACCTGTATTACATCTTCTTCATCATCGACCAAAAGTACTGTATATGTATCCATGTTCTTTCTCCGTATTTTTCACTCTTATTTCGCATCATTATAACACAAAAGAGCCAGACCTGCATCTGACTCTTTTAAAAAAGTTGCTTATTTACTTACTGTAATTATTTCTTCTGAACATATTTCAGACAGTCAAGTGTAACTGCTACAAGGATAATGATACCTGAGAATACGAACTGCAGGTTTGTATCAATACCAAGAATTGTCAGAGAATATGTAAGTGCTGTAAAGATAAATACACCAACTACTACGCCGGAGATTTTACCAATACCACCTGTGAAGGATACACCACCTACTACGCAGGCTGCGATGGCATCCATTTCCCATCCCTGTCCATAAGCTGCAGAACCGGAACCAACCATTCTGATACATTCAAGCCATGAACCAAATCCGTAAAGAACACCGGCCATAACGAAAGCGCCTACTGTTACACCAAATACGGAAATACCGGATACTGCTGCTGCTTCCGGGTTTCCACCTACTGCATACAGGTTTTTACCGAAAGTTGTTTTATTCCAGATAAACCATACAATTGCAATAGCTGCAACAGCCCACAGAATAATTGTTGGGAATCCGTTTACTTTAGGAATAACCATGTTTGGAATTGTAGCTTCAATAGCACCAAAAGATACACCTTTTGTTGCGTAAGTAATAAGACCAAAGATTACCAGCATGTTTGCCATAGTAGAAATAAATGGGTGCATTTTAAACTTCGCTGTAAAGAAACCTGCGATTGTTGTAAAGAATGTACATAAAACAATACAAACTACTAACGCTAAAATAACTCTGCCTATAACCGGCATACCTGTAAAGTCAAAAATATGACCAAACACACCACCGGTATTAATACCCTGATGCATGATAATTGTTGCAGCTGTCATACCCATACCAACCATACGTCCGATAGAAAGGTCTGTACCTGCTAACAGAATCAGGCCTGCTACACCAAGAGCCAGGAACATACGTGGAGATGCCTGCTGTAAAATGTTCAATACGTTATTATAAGTTAAAAGTGGTGCACCTTTTACAATCGGTGTAATAATACACAGTGCAATAAAGATTAACAGAATAGCGATGTACAAACCATTCTGCAGAAGGAAATTTCTACGGTTAAATGTATATTTGTAGTTTTCCCATTTCTGTGCTCTTGTTTCAATAAATGTAAACTTAGACATACGCAGTAAGTCAATCAAATGGAATTTATAAGAATATGCTGCGTGTCTTCTGTCTTTTGCTTCCTGGAATTCTTTTTCCATTGTCATCTTTGCATCAAAGAGTCTGTTTTTATAAACATAGTTTTCATCTTTGATTTCCTGATGATCGGAAAGTTTTGCTAAAGTTGCTTTATGTTCTTTTTCCAGTTCTGCTACTTTTTTCTGATGGCGTGCTTTTGCAGCTGCTTTTTCTGCTGCACAGCTTGCTTTTACAGCCTGATAGTAGTCTTTATCAAAATGCTGTTTTAAATAATTTTCTGCATCTGCAATCAGTTTAGAAACTTCATCTTTATTTTTTGCTTCTACTGCTTTTGCTTTTTCCAGCTCTGTTTTGCATTTTGCAAGTCTGTCTTCTTTTTCTCCTTTTGTAAGAGTACGGTCTCTTTTAATACTGTCCATAAGATTCTGGATTTCCAAAACCTTATCTGTACCGTCTACTCTTAACTCATCAATTTTTTTCTGAATTTTACCAACATAATCCTCTATTGGCTGACGCAGTTTCATTTCCTGCTCAGCAGTAAGGATATTACTATTTTCGTTTGCCATATCTATTCTTCTCCCTCATTATAGGTATTTTGCGCTGAGTCTTAAAAGTTCTTCCTGATTTGTTTCTTTCGTATTTACAATTCCTGAAAGATGTCCATTAGACATGACACCAATACGGTTTGTAATACCCAGAATTTCCGGCATTTCTGAAGAAACAACGATAATTGTTTTTCCCTGTTTTGCCATTTGAATAATCAGATCGTAAATTTCATATTTTGCACCAACATCAATTCCTCTGGTTGGTTCGTCCATCATAAATACCTGAGGACTGCGCTCCAGCCATTTACCAAAAATAACCTTCTGCTGATTACCACCTGAAAGACTGGAAATCATATCATCCGGTCCCATACATTTTGTATGCATGATTTTAATTTCGTTGGCAGTTGCTTTTACCATTTTGGCATCTGAAAGAGCCAAACCGGATTTATATTGAGGCAGGTTTGCGATTGTTGTATTAAATGTCAAATCACATTTCAGGAACAAACCATTTGCCTTTCTTTCCTCTGTAATCAAGGCAAAGCCGTGATCCATCGCTTCTTTTGCACTGTTAAAGTTCATCAGCTTATTATTGAAATAAACACGTCCTGCCGCTCTGGTACGAATACCGAAAATAGTCTCTAAAAGTTCTGTACGTCCTGCACCAACCAAACCATAAAGTCCGAAAATTTCTCCCTCTTTTACATCAAAAGAAATATCCTGTAAATGAGGCTCAAATTTTGTAGACAGATGCTGAATAGATAAAATAACATCCTTCGGCACATTGTCCACAGGTGGGAAACGATTTTCCAAAGAACGACCAACCATGGCTGCAATCAGTTCATTCATATCTGTATCTTTTGAACTTTTTGTCATAACCAGATTACCGTCTCGAAGAACTGAAATCTCATCACAAATTTCAAAAATTTCATCCATTTTATGAGAAATATAAATCAGAGAAATTCCCTGATCTCTCAACATTCTCATCATTTCAAATAACTTATCTACTTCCTGTACTGTCAGAGAAGAAGTAGGCTCATCAAGAACAATTACTTTTGCATTATAAGAAATCGCTTTGGCAATTTCACACATCTGTCTTTGGGATACTGACATATTACGCATAGGCTGTGTCAGGTTTACAGTCATTCCCAACTTTCTGAAAAGTTCAGAAGCTTCTTTTTTCATTCTTCCCTCGTCAACGATACCGGCAGAATTTACCGGATATCTTCCAAGGAAAAGGTTATCCATTACATTTCTCTCCAGACACTGGTTCAATTCCTGATGAACCATGGCAATTCCATTTTCCAATGCATCTTTAGGGCCTGAAAAATTAACTTCTCTGCCATCCAGAGTAATTTTTCCTTCATCTTTCTGATAAGTTCCAAAAAGACATTTCATCATTGTTGACTTACCGGCGCCGTTCTCACCCATAAGCCCCATAACCGAACCTCTCTTTAAGTCCAGATTGATATGATCCAGAACTCTGTTTCGGCCAAAAGACTTACTCATATTACGTATCGATAAGACAACTTCATCTTTCTTATCTGCCATTCTTTTCTACTCCTGTATCTCTATATTGGTATCCGACAGTATTTTATCACTGTCAGATTTAAAAGAGGCTGTCGCATTAAGGGCGTATCAAAAATACTGCCTTAACACGACACCCTCTATCTCTGTCATCTTGCCACAGGTATTACTGTTTTACTTACTGCAGTAATGCTGTATAAGAAGCTGCATTGTCTGTTTTAACCATGTTAATTGCGAATGCATCGTACTGGCTTGGGTTTCCAAGACGGTTTGTTATG
>URHS01000021.1 GCA_900547685.1 uncultured Blautia sp.
TTGTGCAGGCTTTTTTCATTCAAAAGTTCGATAAAGATCGAACTTTCCTATAAAGTAAAAAATAACGCAGATAATACCTCTACCATCTGCGTCATTCCTCTAATGTTTTCTTGAAATATTTCCGAGCACTTTATTCTACAGCAGTGCCGTACAAGTTCACGAGGCCAGCTCGTTTGCTTGACGGACATACGCCCTATAGATAACAAAAAAGATGTCCTTATTCCTATAAATAGGATAAGTCCATCTTTTCCGTTATCTGCACTGCCTACTTCATTACGATATTAATAATTTTCTTCGGAACATAAATTTCCTTCACAATATTTCCTGTCAATTTATCTGCAATGGCTGCTTTACCTGCTTCAATGGCTTCTTCTTTTGTTGCCTCTGCACTAATGGAAATTACAGTTTTTGTCTTTCCGTTAATCTGAACAGGAACTTCGATTTCATCATCTTTCATGGCATCTTCATCTGCTGTTGGCCACTGTGTATGGAATACAGAATCTGTATGACCATATTCCTGCCATAATTCTTCTGCCACATGAGGAGCAAATGGAGCTAAAAGCTGTACAAAGGCTTCAATAGTTGCTTTGTCTATTCCGCCTTCTTTTTTCGCCATATCAATCAGCTTGTTATTATATTCCATAAATCCGGAAATAACTGTATTCAGGCTGAAGCTTTCCAGACGCTGTGTAATGTCATAAACAAGTTTATGACGCATTTTTACCATTTCTTTTGTCTCTGCAACATTTGCTTCCTTACTGTCCATAGCCAGTTTCCAGAAACGGTTGATAAAGCGGTATACACCATCAATACCTCTGTCATCCCATTCTGCATCTAATTCCGGCGGACCTACGAATAATTCGTAAAGTCTTAACGCATCACATCCATAGTCTCTTACCAAATCATCAGGAGAAACGACGTTTCCTTTTGACTTACTCATCTTAATACCATTCTTACCTGTGATCATACCCTGGTTAAACAGTTTCTGGAATGGTTCATCAAAGTCTACCACGCCGATGTCATGCAGGAATTTTGTGTAGAAACGGGAATACAGAAGATGCAGTACCGCATGTTCTACACCACCGATGTACATATCTACCGGCAGATATTTTTCTGCTTTTTCTTTGGAAACCAATGCTTCTGTATTTTTGTTATCTACATAACGCAGGAAATACCAAGAAGAACCTGCCCACTGAGGCATAGTATTAGTTTCTCTCTTCGCAGGTGCTCCACAGCATGGACAAGTAGTATTTACCCATTCCTCAATACCTGCTAATGGTGATTCACCTGTACCTGTTGGTTCATAAGACTCTACATCCGGCAGTGTCAGTGGAAGCTGGTCTTCCGGAACAGGCACATTACCACAGTTTGGACAATGAATAATCGGAATTGGTTCGCCCCAATAACGCTGACGGGAGAATACCCAGTCACGTAACTTAAAGTTTACGGTTTTGCGTCCGATACCCATTTTTTCAATCATTTCAGGCGCTTCTTTTTTCAGAACAGCAGATTCCATACCATTCCATTCGCCGGAGTTAATCATAGTTCCGGAAGCTTCTGTGTATGCTTCTGTCATATTTTCGATTTCTTTTCCGTCTTTTGCAATAACCTGAACAATCGGAATATTGAATTTTGTAGCAAATTCAAAGTCACGGTCATCATGAGCAGGTACACACATAATTGCTCCTGTACCGTAATCAGCCAATACATAGTCAGATAACCAGATTGGAGTTTTTTTGCCGTTCAGTGGATTGATTGCATAGCTTCCTGTAAATACGCCTGTTTTTTCTTTATCCTGTAAACGGTCTACGTTGGATTTCATAGAAGCATCATAAATATATTTTTCTACTGCTTCTCTAGTTTCATCTGTAGCCAGTTCTTTTGCCATAGCGTGTTCCGGAGCTAGTACCATAAAGGTTGCACCATGAAGTGTATCCGGTCTTGTAGTGTAAACTGTGATTTTCTCGTCTTTTCCTTCTACCGGGAACTGTACTTCTGCTCCATAAGATTTTCCAATCCATTCAGCCTGCATTTTCTTAACTTTTTCAGGCCAATCCAGTTTATCTAAGTCATTTAATAAACGATCCGCATACTTTGTAATTCTCAGCATCCACTGGCGCAGGTTTTTCTTTGTCACTTCTGCTCCACAGCGTTCACATTTACCATTTACAACTTCTTCATTTGCCAGACCTGTTTTACAGGAAGGACACCAGTTAATTGGGAATTCTTTCTCGTAAGCCAGACCCTCTTTAAACATTTTTACAAAAATCCACTGTGTCCATTTATAAAATTCCGGATCTGTAGTATTTACTTCTCTGTCCCAATCATAAATAGCAGAAATATCGTTTAACTGTCTTTTGAAGTTCTTTACATTTTCCGCTGTAGATTTGGAAGGATGAACACCCATTTTAATTGCATAGTTTTCTGCAGGAAGTCCAAAAGCATCCCAGCCCATTGGATGAATTAAATAATATCCCTGCATCATTTTAAAGCGGCTCCATACATCAGAGATTACATAACCTCTCCAGTGTCCTACATGAAGGCCGTTTCCTGAAGGATATGGGAACATATCCAGACAATAATATTTTGGTTTTTTGCCATCATCAACATTTACCGGGTTTTCTTCCCAGTTTTTACGCCATTTCTGCTCAATCGCCTTATGATTATAAGGTACTGCCATTTTCTTTTCCTCCTGTATTGTAAAAAATTTCCTATGAAATAAAGAAGCCCTCTCATCTCCTGATTCAGAGACGAAAGGGCTTAGATTCCGCGGTACCACTCTAATTCACAGATATTCATCTGTGCACTCATTTTTCTATAACGGGAAATCCCGCCCAAATCTACTTAAAGTCCAAAAACTGTTCAATTCGGGAACTCCGAGGCGAGTTGGGAATCTTACGTATCTGCCTTGCACCAAACGGCAGCTCTCTTTATACGCAGTTTTTCTTAATACTCCTCATCTACGTCTGTCTATATGAAACTATACATATTTTACTCAGTGGTTTCTTTTTTGTCAACCCCTGTCTCCGGTTTTTTATCACCCAGAGCTGTTACCGTAGAAATCGGCTCTCCCGGAATAAAGTGTACTGTCAAAGTATCACCAACATCATATCCTACGATTTCCGGATATTCTGTCACCGGAATATCAAAAATAAATTTCTGCTCTGTCTGTCCGGCTTCCAGTCCTGTCACTGCTGCACCTTCACCGCCCAGTGTAATATAGAAATGAGAGTTCCCTTCAATAACTGCCTGTGCCATTTTTTCAATTGTTCCTGTCATGGAAATATCACTTTCCATACCATTACCTGACGCAATACCGTTGTCTGCCAACAGCTTTTCATAATTCTTCTCACATTCAGCAACCGTATCTCCAATGGCAACTGTCTGATATTTCTGTACGTTGACCATCGCATATTTTTTTACAAGTCCTGCACCGTCTTTCAATGCCATAAAATATGTTGGCTGATCAGAAATATTTAAAAGTAATGGAAACGCTGCCTGATACTTCAGGTTCTGTACCTGACCTTCTGCAGAATCCATAGCAGAACGTTCCTGCGCACCATCGCAAACATAGTATCTTGTTTCCATAGTTCTCTGGTTCATCAATACAAATCCTACATTAGATTTATCTCCACTGACAGATGTTACACCCGTATATACCCATACATCATCATCCAAAGCCAGATAGTTATTACCATCTGTTGTTTTCAGACAACCTTTCTGTCCTAAAACACTGTTCAAGAAACCATTTTTCAACATTCCGTGATAGTTATAAAGCTCTAAAAGTAAATCTGCCGGATATGCACGGTCTACCCACTGTGGACAATCCTCAATTTTATAATCCGTTGTTTCACCTGTCTGCGCATTACAAAGTACCACTCTGCCAATAGTCTGACCTCCGAATAAACCGATGTTAAATTTCTTTACAGGGCAAATCCAGTATGGTGTTCCTTCATCATCAATTTCAAAACTTAGCTGGTCAAACATATAAGTAGGATATTTAAAACGCAGATGACGATAAATATTGCGGTTAAAATATTCTGACTCTGAATATTTAATTGGTTTGTCCAGTTTTACCAGCTCTGTATTCTGTGTTGCCATATCAATTCGAATATACGCCGGAATCCCCTCTTTCTGGTTTGTCAGCCATTTAATTCCGCTGGCATATACAAGAGGTGTAACACGATACGGCTGTCCCTGATAGTTAATCTGTGAATATAATCCACTTACTTCAAACTGAGACACCATATCTACCATACTTCCCATCTTTCTGTTTCCCAGAAGTTCTGCAGAATCCTTGTCCAAAAGAGGTATTTGGTCGTAACTGATTTCTTTAATATCCTCTGTAAAGTCTCTTTCTTCCGGTGTTACTAACTGCTGATATTTCTTCGCATTGATAATCGGAGAAGACAACAATGTTCCCACACCATAAACAACAACAATCGCAAGAACTAAAAATATTCCCACTTTCATGACCTTACTGCTTTTAATTTCCTGAGGATTACGAAATCTCTTGCGGATACCATAAATCACCAATAGCAAAACAACCAATCCCCCAAGAAAAAACCAAAATCCACTTTCGTGAATATTAATTGCCGGCAATGTAATGTAATAATAAACAAATGCCAGAAGCAGTATACCAAATCCTGCTGCAATTTTTTTCATACTTTCTACCAACCTTTCCAAGCAATTTTGCTTTGTTCAGTATTGTAACATTCTTTCTATCTAGTTACAACAATTTTCCCACGTAAAAAGAAAGTTCTGACAAAATTACTAAGTCAGAACTTTCTTCTTAATTTATTTGCTTATCGATTATTCCTCTTCTGCTTTTGCTCGAGCTGCAATCTCTTTCTCCTGAATATCAGAAGGAGCTTGTTCATAGCGGGCAAATTCATAAGAAAATTCTCCGCTTCCTCCTGTCATGGAACGAAGATCTGTAGAATATCCGTAAATAGAAAGCATTGGTACATCTGCTTCTACAACTGTATATCCTTTACGTGCAGTATCCGGATTCATACCAAGTACACGACCTCTTCTCTTATTCAAATCACCCATAACATCTCCGGTAAATTTATCCAGCACACTTACTTTCATAGACACGATTGGCTCTAAAAGTACAGGAGAAGCCTCCATAAAACCTTTCTTAAACGCCTGAATAGCAGCTGTTTTAAATGCCATTTCAGAAGAGTCTACCGGATGGTAAGAACCGTCATATAAAGTAGCTTTCACACCCACTACCGGATAAGAAGCAACAGGGCCTTTCAATACAGACTCCTGAATACCCTTTTCTACTGCCGGGAAGTAATTCTTCGGAACTGCTCCGCCTACAACGGTCTGTTCAAACACATAAGGAGTTTCCAAATCGCCGGATGGTTCAAATGTCATTTTTACATGACCATACTGTCCATGTCCGCCGGACTGTTTTTTGTATTTGTATTCCACATCTGATTTTTTACGAATAGTTTCTTTAAAAGGAACCTTAGGCTCAGATAAAACAATATCTACTTTATAACGTTCTTTTAATTTACTTACTACAATGTCAAGATGCTGTTCGCCAATACCATATAATAAAGTCTGACGATTTTGTGCATCATTAACAGCTTTCAAAGTTAAATCTTCCTGCATCATTTTTGCCAATGCCTGAGATACTTTATCATCATCACCCTTATTTACAGTCTGATAACGTTTGTAAGTATAAGGAGTAGAAATATCTGTTTTACCGTAAAGAATTGGTGTATTCTTTGTAGCCAGTGTATCTCCTGTAGTTACTGTGCTAAGTTTTGCAATAGCTCCAATATCTCCTGCGTGAAGTTCTGCCACTTCTACCGGTTTAGAACCTTCCAGAATATAGAGTTTATTCAGCTTTTCTTCTGAATCCTTTGATACATTAAAGAGAACATCATCACCTTTAATAACACCTGAGCATACCTTAACCAATGAATATTTTCCTAAGAACGGATCTACAATTGTTTTAAATACATAGGCAGATTTTGCTTTTGTAAAATCGTAATTTGCCTGATAAATTTCATTCGTTTTTGTATTCATACCTGCACAGGTTTTCTGGTCAGGACTTGGGAAATATCCACAGATATCATCTAAAAGGTTTGCGACACCCTGAATATTAACAGTAGAACCCATACATACCGGAATAATACTTCCGTCAGAAATATTCATTTTTAATGCAGCTGAAACTTCTGCCACAGAGAATTCCTCTCCTGCAAAATAACGGTCCATAAACTCTTCACTGATTTCTGCTACAGATTCCATTAAAGTTTCATGATATTTGTCTAAATATTCATTCAAATATTCAGGAACAGGACATTCTTTCTTCTGTCCTCTTTCAATATATCTTCGACCTGCCTGTTTTACGATATTTACATATCCTACAAATTTTCCGTCTTCTCTGATTGGCATGTGCAATGGTGCAATTTTTTTACCGTACAATTCTGTAAGCTGTTCTACCACCTGACGATAGCTGACATCATCAATATCCATTTCCGTAACAAAGAACATTCTAGGAAGATTATATTTTTCGCAAAGCTCCCATGCCTTCTGTGTTCCAACCTGAACACCATCTTTACCGGAAACAACAATAATGGCTGCGTCAGCAGCTCCTACGGCCTCTTCAACTTCACCCACAAAGTCAAAATAACCCGGAGTATCCAATACATTAATCTTTACTTTTCCCCATTCAACTGGAATTACAGATGTAGAAATTGAAAATTTTCTCTTTATTTCTTCTTTATCAAAATCACTAATTGTGTTGCCATCTGTTACCTTTCCTAATCGGCTTGTAATACCTGATAAATAAGCCATTGCCTCTGCCAGACTTGTTTTTCCGGCACCTCCATGACCAAGCAGGACCACATTTCTAATTCTGTCGGTTCTAAAAACGTCCATATGTAATACCTCCCAAATATATTATGTGTATATTTTACTAAAAAAATTGATATATTTCAAGTATTTTATTCAAATTAAACAAGTTTTTTTCTTCTCCTATCTGAATACATCGATAGAATTGACAATTGCAAAAACCTGTCATAAAATGATACTGTTTGACAGGATTTTAATTAGAAGGAGTATTGAACTATATGGAAACCACAACTATTGGTTTTATTGGTCTGGGGCTTATTGGCGGCTCCATTGCAAAAGCAATACGAAAATTTCATCCGGATTATCAGATTATCGCTTACAACCGTACAACAGATACTTTAAAAGATGCGGTTTTTGATGGAATTGTGGACATTCCCTGCAATGAGCATGATCCGCGCTTTGCCCTTTGCGACTATGTCTTTTTATGTGCAACGGTAGATTATAATATCGAATGCCTTCCATGGCTGAAACAGGTAATCCGCCCAAGTTGCATTCTTACAGATGTTGGCAGCGTAAAAGGAGAAATTCATCGAAAAGTTACAGAACTTGACATGGCTTACAATTTTATTGGAGGACATCCCATGGCAGGAAGTGAAAACATGGGATACGAACATTCTACTGACCATTTAATTGAAAATGCCTACTATATTCTTACCCCCTCTGAAGAGGTAGGTCTTGATAAAATAGGAAAATACACAGAACTGGTAACTTCCATTGGCGCTTTGCCAATGATTTTAACTTGGGACGAGCATGATTTTATTACTGCGGCAATCAGCCATCTTCCTCATATTGTGGCAGCGTCTCTTGTGAATGTAGTAAAAAAACTGGATTCACCACTGGAACACATGAAAACCATTGCAGCAGGGGGATTCAAAGATATTACCCGTATTGCATCTTCTTCTCCATATATGTGGCAACAGATTTGTCTGGAAAATCCAGAACATATATCAAAAGTTTTAGACGAATATATACGCTTGATCGTACAGGCAAAATATTTAGTAGATCAAAAGGACGCTGACGGACTTTACAATATGTTTGCACAATCCAAAGAATATCGAAATTCTTTTAGTGATGCTCCCAGTGGTCCAATTAAAAAAGATTTTGCACTTTACTGTGATATTATCGATGAAACAGGCTCTATTGCAACCATTGCAACCATCCTTTCTATGAATAATATCAGTATTAAAAATATTGGTATTCTTCATAACAGAGAATTTGAAGATGGTGTATTAAAAATAGAATTTTATGATGAAGATGCCTTAAAAGAGGCTTCAGAACACCTTACAAAACGCAATTACAAAATTTATGAGAGATAGGAGGTTCTTCTATGATTTTTAAAAAATCTGCTCCTCTTCGAGGAGAAATTACAGTTCCGGGAGATAAATCCATCTCTCACAGAGCCGTAATGTTTGGAGCTCTGGCAAAAGGAACAACTTCTATTACTAACTTTTTAAAAGGCGCTGACTGTTTATCCACCATTTCCTGCTTTGAAAAAATGGGAATTGAAATTGAACAGCTCCCCTCTGAAATTTTAATCCATGGTAAAGGTCTTCATGGATTAAAAGCTCCTGAAACAGTTTTAGATGCTGGAAATAGTGGAACTACTACCCGCCTTTTATCCGGCATCTTAGCCGGACAATCTTTTTCTACCACTCTTACAGGTGATGCTTCTATCCAGAAAAGACCTATGACACGTATTATTACCCCTCTTTCTCAAATGGGAGGACAGATTGAAAGTACTTCCGGTAACGGCTGTGCACCATTAAAAATAACAGGTCATTCTTTAAAACCTATACATTATCTTTCACCGGTCAGCTCTGCACAGGTAAAATCCTGCGTTCTGTTAGCCGGAATGTACGCAGATGGCATTACTAAAGTAACTGAACCTTATCTTTCCCGTAACCATTCTGAACTTATGCTCTCTTCTTTTGGTGCAGATATTACATCAAAAGGAACAACAGCATCTATCACAGGTAATCCTGTTTTAGAAGGACAGAAAGTTATTGTTCCCGGAGATATTTCTTCTGCTGCTTATTTTATTGCTGCCGGACTACTAATTCCCGATTCTGAAATTTTAATTAAAGATGTAGGAATAAATCCTACACGAGATGGAATTCTAAAAGTATGTGAAAATATGGGTGCTGATATACAACTTTTAAATAAGAAAGAATACGGAAAAGAACCCGTAGCTGATCTTCTGGTAAAACACAGTACTTTAAAGGGAACTGTGATTGAAGGAGGACTTATTCCTACCCTTATTGATGAACTTCCTATAATTGCC
Organism: uncultured Blautia sp.; assembly: GCA_900547685.1. Taxonomy (GTDB): domain Bacteria; phylum Bacillota; class Clostridia; order Lachnospirales; family Lachnospiraceae; genus Blautia. Next base: position 9,155 of record URHS01000021.1, read on the forward strand.
GTTATGGCAGCTTTTGCCAAAGGTACTACAGTCATCCGCAATGCTCAAGAATTAAAAGTGAAAGAGTCTAATCGTCTGGATATTATTGTACAGCACTTAACTGCTATGGGCGCTGATATCACCCCTACAGAAGACGGTATGGAAATACATGGAGGTAAATCACTAAAAGGAGCTGTTTTAGACAGCCACATGGATCATAGAATTGCCATGTCCTTTGCAGTTGCAGGCATGGCTGCAGAGGGTGAAACTGAAATTTTAAATGCCTCTTGCGTAGATATCTCCTATCCTGAATTCTATCAGGACATGGCACGTATTTCCGCATCTTCAGGTCGTTAAATTTTAAACAAATTTTAGAATTTCTATGTATTTTTTTATTGATTTATTGTGCTAAATATGTATAATATAGAAGAGAAGCAGGGTTTCCCCTTCTTTCAAAAGGATATCACAAGCCTGCCTGGCAGGTGAGATTATCGTAATTAATAAATATAAGAGAAAAGAGGTACATGTAAGATGGCAGAATTGAATTTAAGCAAATACGGCATCACTGGAACAACTGAGATTGTTCACAACCCTTCTTATGAATTATTATTCGCTGAAGAAACTAAACCGGAACTGGAAGGATTTGAAAAAGGTCAGGAAAGTGAACTGGGTGCAGTTAATGTAATGACAGGTGTGTACACAGGACGTTCTCCTAAAGACAAATTCATCGTTATGGATGAAAACTCTAAAGATACTGTATGGTGGACTTCTGATGAATACAAAAACGACAACCATCCAGCTACACAGGAAGCTTGGGATACTGTAAAAGATATTGCTTTAAAAGAGCTTTCTAACAAAAAACTGTATGTTGTAGATGCTTTCTGCGGCGCAAACAAAGATACTCGCATGGCTATCCGTTTCATCATGGAAGTAGCTTGGCAGGCACACTTTGTTAAAAACATGTTCATTCAGCCTACAGAAGAAGAGCTGAAAGACTTCGAACCAGACTTTATCGTATACAATGCTTCTAAAGCAAAAGTTGAAAACTACAAAGAATTAGGATTAAACTCTGAAACAGCTGTTATGTTCAACATTACAAGCCGTGAACAGGTTATCGTAAATACATGGTACGGCGGAGAAATGAAAAAAGGTATGTTCTCCATGATGAACTATTACCTTCCATTAAAAGGTATCGCTTCCATGCACTGTTCTGCAAACACAGACTTAAATGGTGAAAACACAGCAATCTTCTTCGGTCTTTCCGGAACAGGTAAAACAACACTGTCTACAGATCCTAAACGTCTCTTAATCGGTGATGACGAACACGGCTGGGATGACAATGGTGTATTTAACTTTGAAGGCGGATGCTACGCAAAAGTTATCGACTTAGATAAAGAGTCTGAGCCAGATATCTACAATGCAATCAAACGTGATGCACTTCTTGAAAACGTAACATTAGATGCAGAAGGAAAAATTGACTTTGCAGATAAGAGCGTAACAGAAAATACTCGTGTATCTTATCCAATTAATCATATTGAAAACATCGTTCGTCCTGTATCTTCTGCTCCTGCTGCAAAAGAAGTTATCTTCTTATCCGCAGATGCATTTGGTGTATTACCTCCAGTATCTATTCTGACACCGGAACAGACACAGTACTACTTCCTTTCCGGATTTACAGCAAAATTAGCTGGTACAGAACGTGGAATTACAGAACCTACACCAACATTCTCTGCTTGCTTCGGACAGGCTTTCTTAGAACTGCACCCAACAAAATATGCAGAAGAACTTGTTAAGAAAATGGAAAAGAGCGGAGCAAAAGCTTACCTTGTTAACACAGGTTGGAATGGTACAGGAAAACGTATCTCCATTAAAGATACTCGCGGTATCATCGATGCTATCTTAAACGGAGATATCTTAAAAGCTTCTACAAAGAAAATTCCATACTTCAACTTTGAAGTACCTACAGAACTTCCAGGTGTTGATACAAACATTCTTGATCCTCGTAATACTTATGCAGATGCTTCCGAATGGGAAACAAAGGCAAAAGACTTAGCACAGAGATTCATTAAGAACTTTGCTAAATACGAAGGAAATGAAGCTGGTAAGGCTTTAGTTTCTGCTGGTCCTCAGGAATAATTTTTGAGATTTTAAAAGAGGCAGGGCTGATATTTCAGCCAACTGCCTCTTTTTTGTTTTCTTATTTTAAAACTATTCAATAATCATAGCATCTCCAAAACTAAAGAATCGATATCTCTCTTTTACAGCCTCCTCATAAGCGTTCATAATGTTCTCTTTTCCTGCTAATGCGGAAACCAGCATCAAAAGTGTAGATTCCGGCAAATGGAAATTTGTAATCAGCGCATCAATCATTTTAAACTGATATCCGGGATAGATAAAAATATCTGTCCAACCGCTTTTTGCCTGCAAAATTCCATTTTCATCTGTGGCAGATTCCAATGTTCTACAACTTGTAGTTCCTACCGAAATAACTCTGCCGCCTTTTGCTTTTGCTTCATTAATAATTTTTGCCTGTTCTTCTTCTACTACGTAAAATTCAGAATGCATGTGATGATTTTCTACATCATCTACTTTTACAGGGCGGAAAGTACCAAGTCCAACATGAAGAGTTACATGGGCAATTTTTACACCTTTTTTCTCTATTTTTTCCAACAGTTCTTTTGTAAAATGAAGACCTGCTGTAGGTGCTGCTGCACTACCTTCATTCTTTGCATAAACAGTCTGATAACGTTCCTTATCCTGAAGTTTATGAGTGATATAAGGTGGAAGAGGCATCTCTCCTAATTTATCTAAGATTTCTTCAAAAATCCCTTCGTATTGAAATTGTATCAGACGATTTCCTTCTTCTACAATATCCAATACTTCACCGATTAAAAGTCCGTCACCAAAACTGATTTTAGTCCCAGGTTTTGCCTTTTTCCCCGGTTTTACTAATGTTTCCCACACATTATTTTCTCTTCTTTTTAATAAGAGAATTTCAATTCCTGCATCTGTTCCGACTTTGCTTCCATATAAACGAGCTGGTATAACTCTTGTATCATTGATTACAAGACAATCCTCCGGATTTAAATAATCAATAATATGTTTAAAATCTGTATGACAAATTTCACCGGTTCTTTTATTTAAGTGCATCAATCTGGAAGATGATCGATCTAATAATGGGTCCTGAGCAATCAGTTCTTCTGGTAAATCATAATAAAAGTCTGCTGTTCTCATGGTTTCTCCTCTCTATTATCTGACATAATATACCACATCTTCTTCAAGAAGTATAGCCTTGTTCTCTCTTATTTCTACAATATTTACACTGCAATTAGGGGGAACTTTTCCATGCCAGAAATTTGCAATACCAGCATCTTCATATACATTCTGTAAAAGAGCACGTACTGCACAGCCATGAGAAGCAATGAGAATATTTTTATCCTGTAATTCCTCTCTGGTTGTAATATCCTCCCAGAAATCTCTTGTTCTGGCACATATATGAGCAAGTTCTTCTCCTCCTTTCGGTGCTTTATAATCTTTTGTATTATGAAAAAAATTATAAAGCATCTCCTGAGGAAGAAGGGAGGAATTTTCTCCCTCCCACTCTCCAAAGCAGATTTCCTGTATTCTCTTATCCTCATAGATAGGAATATCTCTGTTATAAAGCGCCAGCCTTGCCGTATCTTTTGCTCTCTTCAACGGACTGGTAAAACAACAGTAGAAAGGGATTTCCTGTAGCGCCTCTCCTGTTTTTTCCGCCAAAATAATACCATTTTCATTTAACTCAGTGTCAGAAGCGCCCTGCAGCCTTTTCTGCACATTCCACTGGGTTTCTCCATGTCTAAGAATATATAACTTCATCATTATTTACGCAGCTCGATACCGAGAGTTTCCAGACCATTGAGAATTTTCTTCATGGCTGCATTTACATCTGCATCCTCCAAAGTTCTGTCTTTTGCACGGAAAGTAACAGAATATGCCATGGATTTATATCCTTCTTTAATCTGACTTCCTTCATAAATATCAAATAACTGATAATTTTCCAGAATTTTTCCGCCTCTTTGTTCGATTACTGCTTCAATTTCTCCTGCCAATACTTCTTTTGGAACTACCATACTGATGTCACGACTTACAGCAGGGAATTTTGCAATACCTTCGTATTTTCTGTCAAAGGTTGCAAACTCTAAAATTGCAGGAATATCCAAAACTGCTACATAAGCTTTTTCTCCGATACCATAGGAAGCTGCAACTGTTGGATGAACCTCTCCCATATATCCGATTACTGTCTTATCATAAATAATTTCAGCCTGACGTCCCGGATGCAGGAATGTTTTACCGGCATTTGGATTGTACTCTTCCTTTTTATGCATACCGATTTTATCTAAAAATTCCTCTACAACACCTTTCATAGAGAAGAAATCACCTGCTCCGTACATACCTAAAGTAAACATCATTCTTTCTTCAGGAAGTTCTGTTAAAGGTAATTCTTTTGGAAGATAAATATTTCCTAATTCATATAAACGAACATCTTTATTTCTTCTCTTATAATTTGTTCCCAGAGATGTGAGCATACCATTTAAAGAGATTGTTCTCATGATACTGAAATCTTCTCCCAATGGATTGGAAATCTCAATAGCTTTTCTCAATTCATCGTTTTCAGGAATTAACAGTTTATCAAATACCTTTGGACTTTCAAAAGAATAACAATATCCCTGAGAAAATCCGTTAAATTCTGCCATATCTCTGGCAACCTGCTCAATACGCAGTTTAAACGGAAGCTTTCCTGTCGTTGCTTCACCTTTTGGCAGTGTTGTAGGAATGTTGTCATAGCCATAGAAACGAGCTACTTCTTCTGCTAAATCTGCAATACGGAAAATATCATGTCTGAAAGTAGGTGCTACAATTTCTCCTGTACTTTCATCATATTCTAATTCTACTCTGCTTAAATATTCCAGCATTTCTTCTTTAGAAAGCTCTGTTCCAAGAAGACTGTTAATCTTATCTGTATCAAAGGCAACACGTACCGGCTCTTTTACTTTTGAGTATACATCTGCCATACCGCCTACCACTTCACCACAGCCAAATTCTTCGATTAACTGACAAGCTCTGTCAATAGCTGCCTGAGCATTATTTGGATCCAATCCTTTTTCGAATTTACCGGAAGCATCTGTACGAAGTCCTACTTTTTTACTGGACAGACGGATATTTACGCCGTCAAAACAAGCTGCTTCTAAAAGGACTGTTGTTGCATTTTCTGTAATCATGGAGTTTTCTCCGCCCATAATTCCGGCGATTCCCACAGGTTTCTTTCCATCACAAATCATCAGTATGGAGTCATCCAAAACTCGTTCCTGTCCGTCTAAAGTAACAAATTTTTCATCCTTTTTTGCACGGCGAACAATGATTTCCTGTCCTTCAATGGTATCCATATCATAGGCATGCATTGGCTGTCCGAACTCTTCCATAACATAATTAGTAATATCTACCAAGTTATTAATCGGGCGAATGCCGTTAGCAGCTAAGCAGCGCTGCATCCATTTTGGTGACGGTCCGATTTTTACATTTTTTACCATTCTCGCACAGTAACGAGGGCAAAGCTCCTTGTCTTCTACTGTTACTTTCACATAATCATTCACATCTTCAGAATTACCTTTTACTTCAACAACCGGTGGATAGAATGGTTTCTGAAAAGTAGCTGCAGCCTCTCTTGCGATACCAATGACGCTGTAACAATCTACACGATTAGAAGTAATTTCGTATTCAAATACAACATCATGAAAACCTAAAGCTTCAATCGCACTTGCTCCAACTTCGGCATCTTCCGGGAAAATATAAATACCGTCTTCTGCTGCTTCCGGATAAAATTCGGTTGTGGAACCCAATTCTTCAATAGAGCACATCATACCGCAGGATTCTACGCCACGAAGCTTTCCTGTTTTAATTTTAGTTCCTCCTGCAACGCTTCCACCATCTAATACAACCGGAATTTTATCTCCTTCATGTACATTAGAAGCACCTGTTACAATCTGAACAGTTTCTGTTCCAATATTTACCTGGCAGACAATTAATTTGTCCGCATCCGGATGTCTTTCAATTTTTTCAATTTGTCCAATGACAATTTTTTCAAGGTCTGCATCTAATTTTTCAAAACCCTCTACCTTTGTTCCTGATAAAGTCATTGCATCTGTATATTCCTGTGCGCTCACATCTAAATCCGGCACATATTTTTTAATCCATGATAATGATGTATTCATTTCTCTTTCTCCTCCTAGAACTGACGTAAAAATCTTGTGTCATTTTCATATAATAAACGCATATCATCAATTTCGTATTTCAAAAGCGCAATACGTTCAAGACCTACGCCAAACGCAAATCCGGTGTATTCTTCCGGATCAATTCCGCACATTTCCAACACGTGTGGATGTACCATACCACAGCCTAAAATTTCAATCCAACCGGAACCTTTACAGAAACGGCAGCCTTTGCCTCCGCATTTGAAGCAGGAAACGTCTACCTCTGCACTTGGCTCTGTAAATGGGAAGTGATGCGGACGGAATTTTGTCTTTGTTTCCGGTCCAAACAGTTCCTTTGCAAATTCCTCTAAAGTTCCTTTTAAATCCGCAAAAGTAATGTGTTTGTCAATAACAAGACCTTCAATCTGATGGAAAGATGGAGAATGTGTTGCATCTACTTCATCAGAACGAAATACTCTTCCCGGTGCAATCATACGAATTGGCAGCTTGCCCTGTTCCATGACACGTGCCTGTACCGGTGAAGTCTGTGTACGAAGTACAATGTTTTTATTCACATAAAAAGTATCCTGTTCATCTTTTGCAGGATGTCCTTCCGGAATATTCAATTTTTCAAAGTTATACAAATCATATTCTACTTCAGGACCTTCCACTACCTCATAACCCATACCGATGAAAATTCTTTCTACTTCTTCCAATGCAATGGTGTTAGGATGACGATGTCCGATTTCCATTTTTTTTGCAGGAAGTGTTACATCAATCACTTCTTCTTTTAACTTTTTATCTAAAGCTTCTGCTTCTAATTTTGTCTTTGTTTTCTCCAAAAGACCTTCTAACTCAGCTCTTACTTCATTTACCCACTGACCTACCTTTGGTCTATCCTCAGGGGCAACATCTTTCATTCCTTTTAAAACTGCAGTTAATTCACCTTTTTTACCTAAAAATGCAACTCGCACTTCATTTAACTTATCCAAAGAATTTGCTTCCTGAATACGCTTTGCAGCTTCTTCCTGAATATGCTGTAATTTTTCTTTCATGACTTTCTCCTTTTATTTCTATATTTAGATGCAAAGGCAGTGCACTCCTCGCAGAGCATTTTAAATTTTACAGGATACATTTTCTATAAAATTAAAAAAACTCCATCCCAAAAAGGGACGAAGTCATTGCAAGCTCGCGGTACCACCCTCGTTCCTGCCAATATATGACAGGCACTCGTATCTGTTTAACGCACAGTTACGTCATCTCCTACTTCTGTAAAATACAGTTTCAAAAATGCAGCTCCAGTGGGAATCTCAATATCTGTTTGAACTGAGGAAAACTTACAGCCGGTGGCTTTCCATCTCTGGCAGAAAACAGGTATCTACTGACACTTTCTTTGCTTTTTTCATATCTGTTCTTTATTGTAGCCACTTTCTCATCTGCTGTCAAGATTTTCTTTCATCTTCTTTGTCTTCTTCCTCCTCACTTTTTAAAAGCTGATAATATTCCTTTCGTATGGTCTGCGCAGCCATCTGATGCACCTGTTCGATTTTCCCTTCGAAATAATGGTTCACCTGTGCACCAATCATCACAAACATCATACAGAAATACAGCCACAAAAGTACCAACACAATCGTTGTCATACTCCCATACATATTTGCGGCTCCATCGTAAAAATCAATATATAATGAAAAACAAAAGGAATATGCAGACCAACACACTGCCGAAAGCAGTGCACCCGGAAACTGACTTTTGAAAGTTGCCTTTCTGTTCGGAATAAATTTATACATCAGCAAAAATACCAGACATAAGGCACTGAGAGTAATAATCACTCTCATACTGACGATCATAGTAACAATTTTTTCCATAAACGGAAAATACTTACTGAGTTCTCTCTGCAAACTATTACCGAACACCTGTAATGTCAAAGTAAGTATAATGGATATTACAAAAACTAAAGTATAAAATATTGCCCGTATTCTGCTGATAAGATAATTTCTTGTTTCCTCTACCTGATAAATAGAATTAAAGCCTCTCGTCAACGCCTGAATGCCTTTTCCCGCAGACCACATAGCAATGACTGCCGAAATTGGCACAACTCCCAGAGATTTCTCATACACTTCATTTACGATAGCCTGTATAAAGCTTTCAAAATTTTCAGGACATACCTGAAGTACGGCTCTTACAACTTCTGTCTTTGTCAGAGGCGTATACTTGACAGATGTCATTAACAGAAGCATAAAAGGGATAAAAGAGAGTATGATAAAATATGCAGCCTGAGCTGCATAAGCCGTCACATGACGTTCATTCATACTGTTCGTAAAGCCTTTTACTACATTAATTAAACGTTTTAACATACATTTACCCCTATTCTCTGTTTCACAATATCGGCAATTATATCACGGATTTTCATTCTTGACAACATCACTTACCGTTCCAAGTACGACCTCATTATAAAAATAACTCAAAATTTCTTGATAATTTTTCCCCGCATCTGCCATTCCTTTTGCTCCGTTTTGACTCATTCCCACACCATGTCCATAGCCTCCGCCCCGGATGTCATACCCTGCTGTTTCTCCTGCATCATTGCTTTTGGCTTCTATTTCAAAATATGCACTGGGAAGAAGATTTCCCCCTTTTACAGAAGAACCATCCTGCCTGATAATTTCTGCTCCAACCGGAGCGAGAATGGAACGGATATCATATTCGCTGTAAAAATCTTTCTCTCCGCAATCTGTCTTTATTTTTAGATGAAGAACTGCATCTCCCTTACCCTTTTCTACAATTTCTATCTGCTGTATTTCATTTACATCAGCAAACATTTTTTGCACATTTTCTAAAAGAGTCTTTTTTGATACAAATACCTGCCATTGATACCAAGGTTCTGCAGAATCATAAGTACAATCTACACTTTTTAAATAAGAAGATGGAGAAGAAGTCTCCCACACTTCATCTGTACTGGTTTTTCCATGAGAAGTAGAAAAGTAATACGCCTGAATAGGGTTTCCATCTTTTAAAAGAATTTCCCCTTCTGTTTCCAACACTGCTTCGCCGGTAGACTCTGACTCTGCTGTATTTTGATATACTTGATAGGAAACACTGTCATCTACCTGTCCGTGAAGTTGTTCTAATTTTTTGCTTTTTAGCTGCACACAGGCATAGGTTCTGGCACATACTGCCTGTGCTTTTAACGCCTCTTTTGGATAAGAAGCAGGCATTTCACTTGGTACAACCCCACAGAGATAATCCTCCAAAGGCAGTTCATTAACAAGATGAAGTCCGTTGTTATCCTCGTAAATTTCCATACTTCCTCGATAAGAAGGTATACCCTGTCCTCTTTTCAAAGAAATAACAGAAACCCTGCTTTCCTCATTATTCGGTAAAAATGTGAGGCTGCCATTTGCAAGCTCCTGGCAGCCCGTTTTTAGAGTTATCTTATCCCCAGAAGAAAAAGTTTTCTGAACAGCTCCTTCCATCTCGTAATCTCCCTGAAACTCTAAAGAAATTTCTGAATGATAATAACTTTCATAATCATTTGTCATTAAAACCACTCGAATCGAAGGTTCCTCCAAAACTTCCTCTGTTGTCTCTGTTTCCTGCTGTGGCTGTGTTTGTTTCGGAATCTCTGTTTTTGCACTTGCCCATTCATTTTCCTTTTGTGAGTACTCTCTTAGAATTTCCTTTTCTGTGACCGCTTTCCTTTCTCCTGCTTTTCCGGCACACCATACAATTAAAATTCCTACAAGAGCAATGAGAATAATCAGAAGTTTCCATTTTAACTTTTCTTTCCAATTCATATCTTAATATATGCTTTTTCTCTCTTATTCATGCAGCAAGATAAAAAAGGAGGCTGCTTCACGTGACAACCTCCTTTTATCTATTATTTTCTTACAGAAAATTTGTAAATTGTTGTTGTATCATATTTTTCCCCTGCTTTTAATACAGAGCTCTGAAAAGCCGTCTGATTGCAAGCATCCGGATAATATTGTGTTTCCATACAAAAGCCACCGCGTTTCCCGTACACATATCCACCTTTTCCATTTTCCTGTTCAATGAAGTTTCCAATGTAAAACTGCATACCGGGTAAATCTGTAAATACTTCCATAGCAATACCGGACTCCTCTGAGAATGCTTCTGCCGCTTTCTTCATTTCTCCTTTTTCTCTGGATAATGCATAATTATGGTCATAACCACCGCCAAATTTTAACTGTTCAAAATCTGCTTCTACATCCTGGCCGATTTTCTTTGGCTTTGTAAAATCCATCGGTGTTCCTTCTACCGGCAGGATTTCTCCTGTAGGAATTGCCTGAGAATCAGATACCGGTGTATATTCCGGTGCAAAAATCTGTACAATATGGTTTAACATTGCTTCTGTACCTGCATTATGACCTGCCAAATTAAAGTAGGAATGATTTGTCATATTTACCACAGTATCTGCATCTGCACTTCCCTGATAATGCAGAACAATTTCATTGTCATCTGTCAGCTCATAAGTTACATAGCCTGTAAAGTTGCCTGGAAATCCCTGATCCTTATCAGGACTTAAAATACAAAAGGTAATTGCATTCTTTTCTTCATCTATTTCTGTTACATTCCATACTCTGGTGCGATACCAGTTAGGACCACTATGTAAATTATTTACATTATCATTCACTGCCAGAGAATATTCTTTTCCATTAATAGAAAAACCAGCATTTTTAATACGGTTACCATTTCTTCCGATAATTGCTCCAAAGTGTCCAGGATTTTTATAATATCCTTCAACTGTATCATATCCTAAAGCAACATCAATTTTATTTCCATCTTTATCCGGTACAAGAATCTGTACCAACGTTGCCCCAAAATCTGTTACTGTAATTGTCATCTGATTTTTATTTGTAATACCATATAAAAATACTTCCTGATTGTCCATGCTCTTTCCAAAGGACTGCTTTGTAATGCCCATTTTATCCCTCTCCCGTCTTATAAAATATTGCATAATACAATAAAAAAATAAGCCCCGAAAGGCTTTTTTTAATCCCAGAGTGCCGTTTCCTATCTTCTGACTCCTAGCTTATGCTAGGTGGGCAACCGCAACCGACTCGCTGTCTTCCGCTGCGCAATGACGGCTTGACATTAACTCGGCAATATAGGAATCCCGTTTAAAGTAATGTAGGTTCAAAATAAATAGGAGTATCGCACACCCCAGGACTTCATATCATTATTATACTCTAGTATATGAATTTTTTCAACAAAAATACACAGTTAAACAAAAAATTTTTTTAACTTAAACTCTTTTTTTTACATATTCAAGACAAATACTTCTTACTTCTTCCATACGCTCTTTTGTCCTTGGATTTGTATAATTCATACGATCAATATTATTATTTATATAATCATGTTCCTGAATGTATTCAAAACTGGAGGCAAAATTTAAATCAAAAATAAATGCCAGATAGGAAATCCACATATCCAAATGTGTTGTTCTCTCTCCTCTCAAAATGCTGCGTTCCTCTCGAATTGCCGCCATAATATTGTCAGACACTTCCTCAGTTTCCACTATTTCCTTTGAAACGTCAAAATGAGCTTCCAGACTTTCCGTAGCCTTTACCCGGAAATTATCCAGCTTATCTGCATCTCGGATGAGCCTGCAATGAAGTAAAACTCGCTTATCTTCTATGTCAGGAAGTTGATAAGCAGAATGCCAGTAAATTGCTTCTCGAATAATTTTATCATACTCATCTGTTTCAATAAAATCACGAATTTTTCCTTCTTCAAATAAAATCTGTACCCCAAACTTAGCATGATCCATAATACTGTCGTCATAACTGTTGTATTTCTTCAACTGTTCAAATCTTCCAATATCATGCAAAAGAGCAATCAAAAGTGCCAGTTCCCTGTCTTCTGCAGAAATGCTTTCTCTGGCTGTAATGTATTCTGCCGCTTTTACCACGCAAAAAGTATGAACTCTTTTTAATTTAATCTTGTCATCCTCTGCATCATAGGCGCTTAAATATTTTTGAAAACTTTTTCTCGCATATTCTAAGTCAATTCCTGCCATTTTGCTCTTCCTCTTTAAATACCTAATATTTCCATTACTGTTTCTGCCATCTGTGATACCTGTGCCGTTCTATGATGACGTATCTGAGCTGTACGGATTTCCTCTATTGCCTGAGGCACTGAAATCTTAGCGAGTGCAGATAATTCATCAACCAGCTGGAAGTCTTCCATTCCTTCATATTTTTTATCTATGGCAGTCATTACACTTCTCGTAAATTTAAAAGGACTTGCCGTTGAAGCAATTACTGTCTTCGTATTATCCTGTGTTTCTTTCTTATATTTCTCATACACTGCTTTTCCCACTGCTGTATGAGTATCCAATACATATCCTGTTTCTTCATACACCTGTCGAATCATCTGTGCAGTTTCTTCTTCATTGGCATAATTCCCATAAAATTCCCGAAGTTTTTCTTTCATTTCTTCTGTAATTTCGTATTTACCTTCCGTACCTAACTGTTCCATCAACATACGATTTTTCTCTGCATTATTTCCCGCAATTTTATAAATTAATCTCTCCAGATTGCTGGAAATCAAAATATCCATAGAAGGAGAATTTGTTAGATGGAAATCACGATTTCTATCATAGCAGCCTGTCTGGAAGAAATCATAAAGTACTTTATTCTCATTAGAAGCGCAAATAAAACGGGCAATAGGAATTCCCATCTCTTTTGCATAATAAGCTGCCAAAATATTTCCGAAGTTTCCTGTGGGAACTACCACATTCATCTTCTCATTCTCCTGTATTTCCCCTGACTCCATAAGCTTCAAATAAGCATATACATAGTAGGCAATCTGAGGTACTAATCGTCCAATATTAATAGAGTTTGCAGAAGAAAACTGAAATCCTGAATAAGCAAGCTTTTCCTTTATTTCTTTGTTATTAAAAATATTCTTCACACCAGTCTGGGCGTCATCAAAATTGCCATAAATTCCTACAACTGCTGTATTTTCTCCTTTTTGTGTAAGCATCTGTTTTTCCTGAACAGGACTCACTCCATCTTTTGGATAAAAAACAATAATACGAGTTCCCGGAACATCTGCAAATCCAGCCATTGCCGCTTTTCCTGTATCTCCTGATGTAGCTGTCAAAATCACAATTTCATTGGTAACACCATTTTTCTTAGCTGCTGTAGTCAGAAGATGAGGCAAAATAGAAAGTGCCATATCTTTAAAAGCAATGGTTGAACCATGAAACAGTTCCAAATAGTAAGAATTTCCTTTTTTTACCAATGGCGCAATTTCCGGCGTATCAAACTTACTGTCGTATGCCTTACTGATACAATCTTTCAATTCTTCTTCTGTAAAATCCGTCAAAAATCTGCTCATTACCTGATATGCAATTTCCTGATAACTCTTTCCCAACAATTCTTTCAAAGACACATCCAACGCCGGAATACAATCCGGTACAAACAATCCGCCGTCTTCTGCCAATCCTTTTAAAATAGCCATAGAAGCCGTGATTTTTTCTCCGTTTCCTCGAGTACTTCCATATAATACTGCCATTTCTTCCTTCCTTTCTTACGGATATGTATAAAAATCGTGCACACCGTGTTTAAATAAAAATTTCAAGTCCTTTTTAAACCACTGCACATTGCTTTTATCCGCGTAAGCTTCTTCCATAAAAAACAATGCACCTTTAGAATAATCTTCACCATCAATAGCTCTGTTTACAGCCTCTCTTGTATCCTCAGAAACTGTAACTGTATATATCCTGCCATCCGCAGTAGGAGAAAACTGAGGGCTTCCTGCTACATTTTCCCACACAACTTCTGTAACAGTTGAAGGAAATTCAGAACTTTTTACCCTGTTAAAAATAACATTTGCCACCAAAATTTTTCCCTTGATATCCTCTCCTCCGGATTCTGCCTCTACAATTTTAAGAAGCGTATTATAGTCTTCATCCGACATAACCAGTTTATTTTCCGTAAAACCAATAGACTTTTCTTTTAAACGTTTTACTTCCTCAGCTCCCTGATTTCCAAAATCCAATTGAGAATGAATTTCCCTTTTTCCCATTCTCTGTCCTACCAGAACCACCTCAAAAGAAGTTCCTATTCTCTTTACTGATTTTTGCGTATTCTGACTAATTGCGACACCTTGAATAATAGATTTTAGACTTTCTTCACGTACCTGTATTTCTTCCTTGGCACTTACCTGTTGAGACGAAAACACGATTGTCATCATCAGCATTACTACCGCTGCTAATTTTACCTTTTTCTGTCTGCTATTTCTATCCATATATCTTCCCTTTAGTAAGTCCTTATTTTCTCTCGTAAAACATCTCACTAAAATGGATTATAAGCGACACTTTACCGGAAAGTCAAGTTATCCGAACCTTCTTTAGGTGTTTTGCACGATTTTATTAAAATATTCCCCTATCATTTTTATATATATTGTATAAGTTTAACGGTTGTTTATCGCTGCAACCAACGCATCAATGGAAGCATGGATAATATCCTCATGTACACCTGCTCCCCAGGCCAAAGCACCATCCGGTTTTTGGATTCCCACATAAGCAATGGCTCTTGCATGAGAGCTCTTTTCCAAAGCATGTTCCTGATAAGTAACTACTTCATACTGAAAACCATAAGCTTTTTTCAGTGCATTGCTTACTGCATTTAAACTTCCGTTTCCTGAAGCTTTTATAGACATTGGTTTCTGATTAAAACATGATTTCATTTCCGTAATTACACCATTTTCTGATTTCTCGAAATGAACTTCTTCTACTGCTAATGGAGAAGTTGTATTTTCAAAGGTTTTCTTAAACAACTCAAAAATTTCTTCCGGTAAAAGTTCTTTTTGTCTATGGTCGGACACTGCCTTTGCTGTATATCCCATTGCTTCACGCATTTTAGGCGGAAGATTTAAACCAAATTTAGTTTCCAGAATATAGCCCACGCCGCCTTTTCCTGACTGGCTGTTAATGCGAATAACATCGGCATCATAATTACGTCCCAAATCAGAAGGATCAATAGGAAGATAAGGTACTGTCCAATGTTCAGGCTGTTTCTCTTCCTGCCAGTGCATACCCTTTGCAATGGCATCCTGATGAGAACCGGAAAATGCTGCAAAAACCAACTCTCCGCTGTACGGACTTCTTTCATTAATTTTCATACCTGTAAATCCTTCATATTTTTCACAGATTTCTGTCATTTCTGAGAAATCTAATTCAGGAGAAACACCCTGTGCATACATATTTAAAGCAATTGTAACAATATCTGTATTTCCTGTACGTTCGCCATTTCCAAAAAGTGTACCCTCAATACGATCTGCCCCTGCCAGAAGTCCCATTTCCGCATCTGCCACACCACAGCCTCTGTCATTGTGCGGATGAAGAGAAATCACAACATTTTCTCTATATTTTATGTTTTTACAGATATATTCTACCTGACTTGCATAAACATGAGGCATGGAATGCTGAACTGTAACCGGCAGATTGATAATTGCTTTTCTGTCACTTTGAGGTTTCCATACATCCAGCACCGCATTGCACACTTCCAGGGCATATTCCGGCTCTGTACCTGTAAAACTCTCCGGACTATATTCAAAACGATAATTTTCTCCTGCTTGCTCTGTTAAATCTTTTAAAAGCTGTGCACCTTTGACAGCTATTTCTAAAATCTCCTCTTTACTCTTTTTAAAAACCTGTTCTCGCTGCGCCAAAGAAGTAGAATTATATACATGAATAATGACATTCTTAGCACCCTTTACAGCTTCAAAAGTTTTTTTGATAATATGTTCTCTTGCCTGTGTCAAAACCTGAATGGTGACATCATCAGGAATCAGGTTTTCTTCAATCAAAGTACGAATAAACGTGTATTCTGTCTCTGAAGCCGCCGGAAATCCCACCTCAATTTCCTTAAATCCTATCTTTGTAAGGAGCTTAAAAAATTCAATCTTCTGTTGTAAATTCATAGGAATTACAAGTGCTTGGTTTCCATCACGTAAATCTACACTGCACCACACCGGGGCTTTTTCTACATAATCTTTTTCTGTCCAATCCATACATTTTACCGGTGGAAGAAAATACTGTCTTTTATATTTGCGATAATTCATTTTCTAACTCCTTCCCTTTATATAAAGAAATATTTTCTTAATACAATAGCACTTTAAAGTGAAGCCGTCAATAATTTTGTGCCTTTTTCATTCCAAAGAAAACAATGCAAAAGCCTGTTGCTCCTACCAAAGTAATCAGCAAAAAGCAAATACCTTCCTGAATGCCTGCAAATCCCACTGCCAGTTGAAAGCTTAAATAAAAATCTGAAACAAGCCAGATAATAAGTACAAGTCCCATACCTAATGCTAAAAAGGAACTTCCTAAAAATTCCGTTCCTATCCAAAGAGAATAACGAGCAGAAGTACTTATATTATTTTATTTTTATCACAGCCTCATACGGACGCATCTGTTCATTCGAACATTTATCTTTATAATTCTGAATTAACGTTTCCGCTCCGTCCCAGTCTTTCAGTATCGGACAGTCTACTGTCTTATCGCTGAAGTTGACGCAAACAAGAATCTTGGTATCTGCATTTGTACGGGTATAGGCAAAAATCTGCTCGTCTTCCTCCATCAGCAAATCAAACTCTCCATTTACAAATACCAGATGTTCTTTCCTGAGTCGAATTAATTTTTTATAATAATGAAACACAGAGTTCTCATTAGCCAGTTCTGCCTCTGCATTAATCTCGGTATAATTCGGATTTACTTTCATCCACGGAGTTCCTGTTGTAAATCCTGCGTTTGCTTCTGCATTCCACTGCATCGGAGTCCGGGCATTGTCCCGCCCTCTGGCATAAATGGATTCCATAATATCTTCCTTTTTATATCCTGCTTCCAGTCTCTCTGTGTACATATTACGGATTTCGATATCCTGATAATCACTGATATCTGCAAAGCGGACATTTGTCATTCCCAGTTCTTCGCCCTGGTAAATGTACGGTGTGCCCTGCATTCCGTGCAATAACGTTGCCAGCATTTTTGCAGACTCTGTGCGGTATTCTTTATCATTTCCCCAGCGGGATACGATTCGCGGCAGATCGTGGTTGTCCCAGAACAAACTGTTCCATCCACAGCCATGCAATTCTTTCTGCCATTTTGCAAGCACTTGTTTCAACTTTACAAGGGGAAGTGGAGCAATATCCCATTTTGCCTTCCCTTCCTGCTGATCCAGTCCAATGTGTTCAAACTGAAACACCATAGAAAACTCACTTCCATCCGGATTGCTGTACAATTTAGCCCGGTCAATATTGGCTCCCCAAGCTTCTCCTACCGTAATTAAATCACCTTTTTGAAATGTTTCACGACTCAATTCCTGAATAAATTCATGAAGCTTTGGGCCGTTATTTGTAATTTTCAAATCCGGCTCTTTTGCGATCTGGTCAATCACATCCAGACGAAATCCACCTACACCTTTGTCCATCCACCACAGGATCATATCATAAATTTCCCTGCGCACCTTCGAATTCTCCCAGTTCAGATCCGGCTGTTTTACGGAGAACTGATGGAAATAATACTGCCCTAATTCCGGTACCCATTCCCACGCAGAACCGCCGAATACGGATTTCATATCATTTGGATAGGTTCCTTCTTTGCCATCTCTCCAAACATAATAGTCATGGTACGGATTGTCTTTGCTTTTCTTCGCTTCCTGGAACCATCTGTGCTCATCGGACGAATGGTTCAAAACCAAGTCCAGAATAATCCGAATGTTCCGCTTCTTTGCTTCTTCGATAAGTGTTTCCATATCATTCAGATTTCCAAACATCGGATCAACATCCTGATAATCAGAAATGTCATAACCGTTGTCATCCTGCGGTGACTTGCAGACCGGAGACAGCCAGATTGCATCAATCCCCAACTCTTCCAGATAACCTAATCTCTGTATGATTCCCTTTAAATCCCCAATTCCGTCTCCGTTGCTATCTTGAAAACTTCTCGGATAAATCTGATAAACAACCGCGTGCTTCCACCATTTTTCATATTCTATATGCTCCATCTCATCTTTCCTTTCTCCGTATCAATGTTCCATTAACTCCCAATTGTCCATTTTCAAACTGCCGTGCAAACAGCACTTCGCCACCATCCTTGATGTCTACCGTCTTTTCCGAACAGTTCAGCAGTACTTCCAACTGATTTCCTGCATCATCCAGCTTAATATATTCTATCAGACGGTCTGCTGCGTATTCCTCCGGAAAATGAAAATACAAGCTTTTACATGCCGCCTCGTTTTTCCGCATAGAAATCAAAGTTTTCATTATTGAAATTTTCCCTCTATTTTCTTCTGTTTCTAATTCTCCCCACGGCATGCATCTGCGGCAATCCGGGTCAAATCCACCTTCCATGGCAATCTCTGTTCCGTAGTAAATACACGGACTGCCCGGCATGGTAAAGAGGATTGCAAGCTGTTGATAAAACTTATCCAAATCATTAAATCGACTCATCAACCGCTGTGTATCATGAGAGTCTAAAAGGTTAAACATTACATTATTATTCTGCTGCATATACATCGTATAACAGTGATTTACCATATATTCAAATTCCACTTTTTCCATTTCTTTATCCAGAAAGAAATCATGAATTCCGCTCATCAGCGGATAGTTCATCACAGCATCGTACTCGTCTCCGTAAAGCCACTGGCTGGCATTGTGCCAGATTTCTCCCAGCAGATATAAATCAGCTTTTTTCTTCCTCAAACGGTTTCTAAGCTGTTTTAAAAAAGTATGGGAAATCTCATTTCCCACATCAAACCGGATACCATCAATATCAAATTTCTCAATCCAGTCTTCGCAAATTTTCCCAAAATAGTCCATTACTTCTGTGTTGTTTGTATTGAGTTTTGGCATTCCATCTGTAAATGCAAAAGAATAAAAACGTCCATCTCTTGTATCTGCCCGTTTGCCCAGCTGTTCCCAGTCATGAACCATAAACCAGTTTGCGTATTCAGAATCTTTTCCCTTTTCTAAAATGTCCTGCCACGGAGCGAATTTGCGACCGCAATGATTAAATACCGCATCCACCATAATACGAATTCCATGCTCATGAGCTTCCTTTACCAATGCAGCAAATTCTTCTTCTGTTCCGAAATGCGGATCAATTTTTGTATAATTTGTAGTATCATATTTATGATTGGATTCTGCTTCCATAATTGGGTTCAGATAAATACCTGTGATCCCCAGATTTTTCAAATAAGGCAACCTCTCCCGAATTCCATTCAAATCCCCTCCAAAGCGTTCTTCATTAGTTACCTCTCCGCTACGCCACGGAAGCACATCTGCCTCTTCTTTGATTTCTGCTCCTCTGCAAAAGCGATCCGGAAATATCTGATACCAGACTGTTTCATTGACCCAACTTGGAGTTTCATTAACATCTGCCGAATTCATCCATGGTACGGTAAAGCACTGCAGCATCCTGCCGTCCATTTCCGTCTGTTCTTCCGTCAGAAATCCATCTTCAAAAAAGTTCCACACCTCATCTTTCGTGTGTAGTTCAAAATAATATTTGCATCGTTTATACTTCGGTTCCAGTGTTGTTGTCCACCAGAGCTGATGTTTCAGGCGTTTCTTAAAACAGATTTCCTCACGCTTTCCTATCCACTTCTCGTTTCCTCCAAGGATACCTGTTTCAAACGGGTCTCCATAATGTATGAAGACCCGTTCCACGTCATAACCTGTTTTTAAGTTAATGATCAGCTCATTTTCATTCAATGGATAACTCATCTGCTCCGATGTTTTATGATAAACTCCGGTAAATTCCATTGTGTTCTCCTTTATTGTCTGAAAAATAAATTTTTATACTTCTTCATTTCTTTTTCTGCAAGGGTAAAGTCCGGCATCCGCCATTCCCAGTTTGGACTGCCCACCGTTCCCGGTGTATTTAAGTGTCCTTCTCTTCCCTGTCCAAGCACATCTGCCATTGGAAGGATTGCATACTCTGCCGGACTTTTCAAGGTATAAGCAATTAACTTGTCTTTGATGCTTCCCTGACGAATTCCCTGACGCACAAGAAATCTGCGGATTTTCCGCTGTGCTGCACAGGTCAGCTTTCCATACCATTCCATCAGCGTATCATTGTCATGAGTTCCGGTATAAATAATCATATTTTCTACATCATGGAAACTGTCATAGGCATACTTTCCGTTTGTTTCAATAGAGAATACGAGAATTTTCATGCCTTTCAGGTGATAATGGTTCTTCAGTTCCAATACTTCCGGCCGCAGATCTCCCAAATCTTCAGCTACCAGATTCACTCCCTGAATTTTTGCTTTCAGCGTATCGATCACTTCATAGCCCGGCGCCTCGATCCACTCACCCTCAATCGCAGTGGGACAGCTTGCCGGAATTTTCCAGAAAGTATCAAAAGCACGGAAATGATCAATTCGAATAATATCAAATAACTTGCTGCTATATCCAATTCTGTCTACCCAGAACTGATACTCATTTTCTTTCAGATAATCCCAGTCATAAATTGGATTGCCCCATCTCTGTCCTGTAACACTGAAATAATCAGGCGGCACACCTGCAATAAAAATCGGTCTTCCATCGGTATCCAGAAGAAAATTTTGTTTCCCTGCCCAGACATCTACCGAGTCCACTCCTACGTAAAACGGCACATCTCCCATAATCTGAATGTCAGCTGCGTTTGCCTCTTCTTTTAATCGCATCCACTGGCTGAAAAACTGATACTGTAAAAACATCTGATACTGTACTTCTGCTTCCAGTTCTTCTGAAAGAGAAGTTCTTGTCTCCGGCCAATTTTTGGCTTCTGCCGTCCATTCATTCCAGCAGCTGCCTCCATGCTTCTTTTTCAAGGCACAAAACACACTGTACTCATATACCCAGTCCTGTGAAGCAAAGTCCTTGTAAGCATCTTCATTTTGTTTACCTTGTGCACAGAATGCTGTAAATGCCTCTCTCAAATAGGGCTCTTTAAAAGCACGGACTGCATCATAATCTATCTGTACTGTGTTTTCACGAAAGCTCTCTGCCTTTGCCTTTAATAGTCCTTCTTCATACAAAATGTCCAGGCTGATATACAATTCATCTCCCGCACAGGAGGAATACGGCTGATACGGAGAATTGCCGTATCCTACCGGATTCATCGGAAGAATTTGCCAGATTTTCACACCATTTTCTTTTAAAAGTTGAATAAAACGGTAGGCTTCAGCGCCCATCTCCCCCACCCCGGTGCGGGATGGAAGAGAGGCAACCGGCATTAAAATTCCGCTCTTTTTCATTGTAATATATCTCCTATAATTTCCAAATATCTTTATTATACTCTGCTATTGTTCTGTCAGATGAGAAAAATCCTGCTTTTGCAATATTTACAAGCATTTTCTTCTCCCATGCTTTTTCATCTTCGTAATCTGCCAGCATCTGCTCTTTTGTCTTGATATATTCTTTTACATCCAGAAGTGCCATAAACCAGTCTTTTCCCACGATTTCTTTATACAGTCGTCCCAAGTTTACTGGATCTCCGATGCGGATCAGCTCTTTGCTGATGATGAAATCAACCAGTTCTTCTATCATCGGATCGTTGTCGTAAATATCTGCCGCACAGTAACCGCCCGTAGCATACAGATCAATCACCTTCTCAGATTTTTCTCCGAAGATGTAAATATTGTCATCACCAACTAACTGATGGATTTCTACATTTGCTCCGTCCTCTGTTCCCAATGTTACCGCACCATTCAACATGAACTTCATGTTTCCTGTTCCGGAAGCTTCTTTAGATGCCAGCGAAATCTGTTCGGAAATATCACATGCCGGAATCAGTTTTTCTGCTTTTGTCACGTTGTAATTCTCTACCATGACGATTTTCATATATGGGCTGACCTCCGGATCATTTTCAATCAACTGTTGTAAGCAGAGGATCAAATGAATGATATCTTTTGCAATGGTATAAGCCGGCGCTGCCTTTGCTCCAAAAATCATCGTGAGCGGACGTTTTGGCAGGTTCCCCTTCTTGATTTCTTTGTATTTATAAATTGCATAAAGAGCATTCATCTGCTGTCTCTTATACTCATGGAGACGCTTGATCTGAATGTCAAATACAGAATTCTCATCAATATCAATATTCTGTGTCAGCTTCAGGTATTTCTTCAGTTCAACCTTGGCTTCTTTCTTGATTTCTTTTAACTTCGCCAATACAGCCTCATCATCCTGATAAGCCAGAAGTTTTTCCAGTTCTGTGGCGTTGTCCATGTATCCCGGTCCGATTAATTCTTTCAGGTATTCTGCCAGTCCATGATTGCAGTGTGTAAGCCATCTGCGGAAAGTAATTCCGTTTGTCTTATTGTTGAACTTCTCCGGATAAATATCATAAAACGGTTTCAGCTCAGACTCTTTGAGAATTTCTGTATGAAGAGCTGCAACGCCATTGACTGCATATCCAAAATGAATGTCAATGTGCGCCATATGTACTCTATTTTGATCATCAATGATATATACCTTCGAATCGCGAAAATCTCTTCTCACTCTTGCATCTAGTTCACGGATAATCGGAAGCAAGTGCGGTACCACCTTTTCCAGATAAGAAATCGGCCATTTCTCCAACGCTTCTGCCAAAATCGTATGGTTTGTATATGCACAAGTTTTGCTCACCACATCAACTGCAGTATCAATATTAAATCCCTTCTGTTCTGTCAGTATACGAATCAACTCCGGAATTACCATAGTCGGATGAGTATCGTTGATCTGGATACATACGTGCTCGTGCAAATGATACAAATTTACACCGCGCTCTTCTACCTCTTTCAAAATCAGCTGTGCCGCATTGCTTACCATGAAATACTGCTGGTAAATACGCAGAAGCTGTCCTGCCTCATCACTGTCATCCGGATAGAGGAACAATGTCAGGTTCTTGCCAATGTCATTCTTATCAAAGGAAATGCCATTGCCGATGATACTCTCATCTACGCTGTCCAAATCAAACAAATGCAGTTTATTGCATCCGCTGTTATACCCCGGAATATCAATGTCGTACATGGTGGATTTCAATGTAAAGTCTTTGAATGGAACTTCAAAACTTGTCTCTGTTCTTGTCAGCCAGCTTTTCTCTGCAATCCACGGATTTTTCTCTTCCCACTGTTTATTGTCGGCAAATTTCTGAAGAAACAGACCGTCGTGGTAATTCAGTCCTACACCGTCTCCGTTCAATCCCAGTGTTGCAATAGAATCTAGGAAACATGCTGCCAGACGTCCCAGACCGCCGTTGCCAAGAGATGGCTCCAATTCTACTTCTTCGATTTCTGTCAGGTCATGTCCGTGTTTCTTCAACACTTCTCTTGTTTCTTCAAAAAGTCCTAAGTTAATCAAATTGTTAGATAACAGCTTTCCGATTAAAAACTCTGCGGAAATATAATATAATTTTCTATCTCCCTCGTTGTGTTTCATTCCCTGCATCTTCTCTTTCAACAATGTTAAAAGAGCTGCATAAATTTCCTCATTGGATGCCTCTGTGATGCTCTTGCCGTAGCTTGCTTGTAACATCTGTTCTAATTCTCTTTCCATCTTTGTTCTCCTTTCGCATTTACACTTTACAGGCACTGGGATTATTATTTTTTTCCAATTGTTCATATACTCGAAGAATTTCTCCAACACTCCATGCCTGTGCAAAACATCCTTTAGAAGATACCGGATTTTTTCCGTCATAAATTTCCGGAAACTGTCCGATGCATCCTTCTCTCAACGCACTTTCCATAATTTCCAGCTGCTCTGTTACAGTCTGTTTTGCCGTTTCACTATAATTATATACTTTCAAATATGCCAGATAATATGCTCCCAAAGGGAATGTCCAGACAGTCCCCTGATGATATGCCATATCCCGATCCTTCATTTCCCCCTCGTAGACCGGATGAAACTGTTCATCCGCCTCTTCCAGGGTGCGTAACCCATAAGAAGTATATAGCTTCTCAAATACCGTTTCCACTATCTGCCGTTCTTTTTCCCCATCTAAAATGGAAAACGGCATTGAAACTGCCCAAATCTGATTACATCGAATCTGCTCGTCCGCATAAGTCCCTGAAATTACATCTTTTAAACAGCTTTTTTCCGGCATCCAGAACTTCTCTGCAAAAGATCTGCTTGCCTGTTCTGCCTGTTTCGTATAGCGTTCCGCTTCCTGCTTCTCTTCTGCAAACAAAGCCATAATCCGCAGCGCATTATACCAGTACGCATTAATTTCCACCGGTTTGCCGTGTCGTGGTGTCGGCAGAATATCTCCCACTCGTACATCCATCCAGGTTACCTGTGCCAGACCTTCTCCTGCACAAATAAGCCCATCCCTATCCATGTAAATTCCAAACAAGGTTCCTCGCTGATATCCGTTTATAATTCGCTCCATGACCGGATACATTTCCCTGACAAATGCACGATCTTTTGTCGCTTCATAATACAGATAGACACTGTTGATAAAGAGCAGTGCTGCATCCACCGTGTTATACAACGGCTCATTTCCACCTTCCGGGAACAAATTCGGCATCAAACCATCTTTTTCATTTTGTGCAAATGTATAAAGAATTTGTTTTGCTGCTTCATACTGCCCGGTGGAAATACAGAGCCCCGGCAGTGCAATCATCGTATCTCTTCCCCAGTCTTCAAAAAAAGGATATCCCGCCAAAATGGTCTTTCCTCCGGTAGAGTCTCTCTCCGAAATAAACTGGTTCGCACTTTTAACAAGCATTTTTCCGATTTCAGATGTAAGCCCTGCTTTTTCTTCCAGTGCTTTCCGATACTGCTTCGTTTCCAGAATTACTTCTTCTGCCCGGATTTGTGACAATTCCATTTCATAAACCATATCCAGCCCGATGTGCTGTCCTGCTTCTGCTTCTATTGTAATCTTATGATATGCTCTTGCACACCCATAAGCTCTGCGTCCGTCACAAATGTCGTACCGATAGAAATATCTTTCTTCTGTTTCTTTTATACTTTCATTCTTTCCATCTGTCCGAAGAAAAAGGCTAGTTCCATTACTCTGAATTCGTGTATTCCCACTTATATCCTCGCAGGAAATCTTCTGTATTTCTTCCAGTTCATCTCCTTTTGGTACAAACTGGTAAAATGGCGTCACTGAAAATGTTATTTTTTTGCTGCTTCGATTATAAATATCATAATGAACTGCTACCGTATTTTTCTTTTGCAACATTCCGATTTCTTTGCGGACTTCTACTCCGTCTATAAGAAATCTCCAGACCGGAGTATCCTCATAAGTAAAAGAAGTCAGATACAAATACCCTTGCTCCGGTTCTCTTTCCTTAAATTCCTGTGTAGATAAGGTTTTATTTTCTCCGGTCTCCGTCAAAAGTTCTTCTTTCAGACGGTGCACCAAATTATAACGACAGTTCGGAGCTTTTGTGCACGCCATCAGAAGCGCATGGTCATTTCTGGATACTCCTCCTGTCATAGTAAGAGAAGAAAATCCACCCAGACCGTTTGTCAGCAGATAACAGTTTTCCAGTCCCCGCTCCAATGTTTTCCAGTCCTGCTTTCCATAAATCCATTTCATAACAATTCCAGTCCTTTCTATTTCCGTTGTCCCAATATCAATATGCTGACCGGAGAAACTACTGCCTCACGTACAGTCTCTGCCGACGTTTCCCAGCGATAACTGTTTTCTCCGTCTGCCAGAATTTCCCATGTTCCTTCCGGAAGGTGAATATTCTCTGATTTTTGATTGGCATTGTAAATAATGCAAAGTTTTTCCCAGCTTTTTTGTTGTTTTGTTGCTTCCTTATTATTTGCCCGATTATCAACAAGAAATCCGACACAGCCGAGCCTTTTTTGCAGAATTTGAATTCTCTGCTTTGCTTCTGTGCTTTTATCACATAATCCCGGCAATTGTTTTCGCAGGGCAATCAGACCTCGATAATATTCTATCAGCTCCTGCTCTTTTTCTGCCTGTTTCCAGTCCAATTGATTAATGTCAATAGAAGCATTATATGTATTATCACGTCCACCCTTTGTCCTTGCAAATTCCTCACCGGATAAAAAAAACGGTGTTCCCTGACAAGTCAGATAAATTCCTGCTGCCAGACGGTATTCTTTCTGTCTTTGTTTTCTATTCTCGGTCGTCTCGGAAAGTTTATCCCAAAGAGTATGATTGTCATGAGCAGATACATAAGTAATGATCTGGGACGGTGCTTTTACTTCTAATGTCTCATCTTTGCACCACGCCCACACACCATGCAAAATCTGCTCTTCCATATTTTTCATGCCATTAACAAACCCCGGCTCATCTGCCTCGAAAACAGAACCTTTTATCACATCTCTCGTATCATCTGAAAACATCCCTATTTGCTCATCCAGCAATCCGATGTGCTCTTTATCTGCAGGAACTGTCTCTCCTTCCATGGCAGTTTTCTCTGCTCTCCAAGGTTCCCCAAATACCAGCTTTTCTCCCCTACCGTAGCGTGCGTCCAATTCTCTGCGGATCCGGTTCATCAGTTCTACATCTAACAGCCCCATCAAGTCAAAACGGAAACCGTCAATATGATATTCTTCTGCCCAGTACAGCACTGACTCCAAAATATATTTGGCACACATGGTTCGCTCACTTGCCACGTCATTCCCACAGGCAGAACCGTTGGATACACTTCCGTCTTCCCACACTCGGTAAAAATACCACGGCACAGTTTTTTGAAACCAAGACGCCAGGGAATAAGTATGATTATAAACTACATCCATAACAACACGAAAACCGTTCTTGTGCAGTGACTGAACCATCTCTTTTAATTCCCTAATTCGCACTTCTCCATGATACGGATCTGTTGAATAAGAGCCCTCCGGTACATTGTAATTCACCGGGTCATATCCCCAGTTAAACCCTTCGCTTTCTCCGCTTTCATCTACTGAACCATAGTCATACATGGGCATAATCTGCACATAATTAACACCCAGTTCTTTCAAGTAGGAAATTCCGGTGGGAAACTTTCCTTCCCCTTTCAGTGTTGTATCCTCACAGGCAAACGCCTTATAAGTTCCCCTCACATCTTCCGGAAATCCCCCTGCTGCATCCCAAGAAAACTCTTTCACATGCAGCTCATAAATAATCTGTTCCAATTCTTTTTCCGGTGCTTTATCCATCTCCCAATCTTTCGGATTGGTACATTTTAAATCTACTGCCATGCTGCGTTTTCCGTTGACACCACAGGCTTTGGCATAAGGATCTGCACTTCGTACTTCCTCACCTTCTATCATCAGAAGAAAATCATAATACACACCATGTAAATATTCTTCTGTCTTATACTGCCAAATTCCTTTTTCTACTCTCTTCATCCGGTGTGTCGCAAATGCCTCTGATCCGTTTCCTTCCTGATAGAAGCAAATTTGTACCTGCTTAGCAAAAGGACTCCACAATCGAAAACTTGTCCCTTCTTTTGCACATGTCATTCCGAGTTCTGCATCCTTGTCACAGTACTCAGCTTCAAATTCTTTTGTTCTGTATAAGTCTTTCCATTCTTTTGCTGTCTTTTTCATCATCTTGCCTTTCCTTTTGATTTAGCCCTTTACCGCTCCGGAAACTCCGTCTACATAAAATTTCTGCATACACAGGAACAAGATTGCAATAGGAATAGAAATCAATACTGCACCCGCTGCAAAACTGGTGTACCAGCTGTCAATATATTCCTTTTCTAACATCTTCCACAAACCAATGGCAATTGTGTACTGATCGGAATTCGCACGGCAGATTACCTTTGCAAAAATGAAATCCAACCATGGCGCCATAAATGCTGTCAGTACTGTATAAATAATAATGGGTTTACTAAGCGGAAGTGTAATCTTACTGAAAATCTGCCATCTGGTACATCCATCCAAAAGTGCAGCCTCATCCACAGCTATGGGGATTGTATCGAAAAATCCTTTCGCTATCTGAAATCCAAGACCTGCGCCCCCGGAATAAACCAAAATCAATGCCACACGTATCAGATTTCCCTCCGTCAGTCCCATTGCCTTTAAAATAAAATATACAGCAATCATGGACATGAAACTTGGGAAAAGTCCAAGTATCATCGCCATATTCATATAAGGTCTCCGCAGTTTAAACCGTAATCTGGACAGACAGTAAGACACCGCCAGTGTGTAAAATGTTGCCAGAATACAAGAACAAATTGCAATAATCAGGGTGTTCATAAACATCTTAGGAAAATTTAAAATTGATGTATCCGTAAACAACTTTATATAATTATCTAATGTATACGACTGAGGTAAGAAGGTTGACACATAGGATCCCTTCTCTGCACGAAAACTGGTCAGTACCACCCAAATAATAGGAAATACCCAGATTGTCGCCAAAACAGCCAGAACAATATGCACGATTGTATTGTTGAGCACACGTTTTCTTTTTGCTGAATACATTTTCTTTCCGCTCATTCCTAGAAGCCTCCTTCTTCTTTATAAGATTTACTTCGGCGATATGTAAACAACGCTCCAACCGCCAAAATGATAAACGTCAGAATACCTATAACCGCTCCGACATTGTAATATTGCTTATCAACCGTCAATTTATACAGCCATGTCACAAGCAAGTCTGTGCTTCCCGCAGTAGAAGACAAGTCCACAACCGGATCCCCTCCGGACAGCAAATAAATAATATTAAAGTTATTTACATTTCCTGTAAATGTCGCAATTAAATACGGTGTTGTCACATACAGCATATACGGCAGTGTGATTTTGAAAAAAATCTGTATCGCATTAGCGCCATCCACTTTTGCCGCCTCATAAATATCTGCCGGAATATTCTGCAATACACCGGTAAGCTGTAACAACGTATATGGCACACCGACCCAAATATTTACCACAATAACAGTCACTCTTGCCCATGTGGGATCCGTAAAGAACGGAAGACTTACGTCCTGTGCAATCCAGCCCAGATTTCGAAGCAGTACATTAATTGCACCCTCCGGCTGCAACATGGTACGCATAATCAAAAGAGACACAAACATGGGTACCGCACAGGAAAGGACAAAACAAAATCGCCAAAATCCTTTGAATTTTGTATCTTTTCGATTAATAACAATTGCCAAAATCATTCCGAAAATATAGTTGGTAAATGTAGCAAAAAAAGCCCACACCAACGTCCATACAAGCACGGACCAGAACGTACTTCCGAGAATACTGTTTGCATCAAACAACGCCTTAAAATTTTCCAGCCCTACCCAGTCAAACAGCATTAAATGGTTACCGATTTTGCTGTAGTTTGTAAATGCCATACAAATCATAAAAATCAATGGTAAAATCGTAAATCCGCATATAAATACCATAGGCGGTGTCATGAAAAGCCGATGCAAATTTTCATGCAACAGTGATTTCAAATCTTCTACAAATGTGTTAATATGTTTTTCTTCTCTTGCCAGGCACTCTGCCTTATATGCACTTCTCAGTGTTCCCCGCCAAACCAGAAACATCAAAATACTCAACAGTACTGTTGCAACTCCGTAAAGTAAAATCAGTACAGACTGATCGCCCTTCACATAGAGATACACCTGTGTTGCTTCATCCCAGACTTCTTTCTGCGGTGTGCTTCCCAGACTTCCAAGCATACCTAAAAATCCAATTCCGTTGACAATCATAAATACAATATATGCCACTTCAATAGACAGATATAAAAGACCTTTTATTTTCTGTCCGTGAACAAAATTCCCAAGTCCCATGACCAGCATAGATAGCTTTGTTTCCAATCCACCTTCTGTAATTGCCTTTGTACACGTATAAGGTGTAGAAAACTCATTCACCTGTTTTGTAAATAATTTCATTTGTCACCTCTCCTTAATCAGCCATACGGCTAAATTCCATCACTATTCATTGCTTCGTTCATTGATTCCGTCTGCTCTTTCGCATTCTCATGTGTAACGCTTCCGTTTCGAATTCCTTTACCCATATTTTCTACCGGAACCCAGCAATTGTTCATTTTTGCTACAAATGGCTGCAATACAGAAGTACGATTAAATGTATCATTTTGTGCCTTCACTACCGGATCCGCCATAATATCTGCTTCTTCTAACAGTTTCGTATGACAGGGAACTACATTTCGCAGTTCATAATGTGCTCTCTGTGCTTCTTCTCCTCCAAGATAAACTGCAAGTTTCACCGCTGCTTCCATGTTTTTTGCATTAGGATTTACTCCGATTGCCTTGGAGCCTGCATAAGAATACATCTGCTTTTCCTCACCGTTCAATGTATATGTCGGCAATGCCGCTACTCCCATATTTTCGCCTAACGCATCTTTTACATTATTTGCATCCCACGCTCCTGAAAACATTGCATTGATGCTTCCGTCTCGAATTCCTGCAATACCGGAACCATCTGCGTCAATTTTAAAATTCGGATTTTCTAAAAGATCTATCAGATAATCAGTTACTTCTACTGCTTTCTCACCGCCAAAGTCAGCTCCTTTTTCTTCATCTGTTCCATCACCAAATAAAGTACAGCCATTTCCAAAATAGAACGCCGGTAAATTCCATGAATTTGTAAACGGAAAAGCCACCGTTCCTTTTACCAACATGGTTTCCAAATTTTTAATATCCTCTTCTGAAAATACGGATTTGTCATAGTACATATACCATGTATTTGTTGTAAATGGAACGCCGTACAGCTCATCGTTCATAGTCAGTGATTTCAGTACTTCCGGCGTATTTGAAGCTTCAATTTCTTCTCTATACGTTCCGCCGAATTTTGCCAGTGCATTGGCATCTGTCATAATTGTCAGCGTATCATTTGCAAACATAAATACATCTGCGCTTGCTTCCGGATCCTGCAACACCATATACAAATGTAATATCCCACTGTGGATTTTCTTCTGCAAAAGATTCACACATGGTCTGCAGCCATTCTCCGCTTTCTTTTGACTGATCCTCCGACGGCGACCATACCATCAAGCGTACCTTTTCTTGTCTTGTTCCACTTTGTGCTTCTTTTCCACATCCTGCCAGCCCCAAGACTCCCAGACATGCGGCAAGTAAAATTCCACATCCTCTTCTCTTCATATTTCTCTCACCTTTCAAAAAGTTTCGCATTGTTTCGTTTGATTTGATAATAGCACTCTCTTTTTATTTCGTCAATTGTTAGCTGCGTATCTCTGCATCTTTCTATGTTTTGCACAGTTATTCGTTGTGTTTCTTATACATATTTCATAAAGCATTTTCCTTTTCTAAAACTTTACGAAACTTTTCTAATGATATACATTGCTTTTTTCAAGTTCTGTATATATAATAGAAGAAATGAAAAAAACTTGAAAAAACCTAGAAAGGATCCATTATGGCCACATTACAAGACATCGCAAACCGACTGAACATTTCAAAAGGTACGGTTTCCAAGGCTTTAAACGGAGCTCCGGACATCAGCGAAACTTTACAAAAAACAGTTCTTGAAACAGCTGTAGAAATGGGATATACAAAAATCCGCCGCCAAAAAGATGTTCAGAAAAAATTATGTATTCTAATAGAAAATATGGAATACAAGGAACCTCACCAATTTGGTTATGAGATTATTCTCGGATTTCGCCAATTGGCAGAGCCTGCCGGATACATGGTAGATATTATTGATACAAATGAAAAACTGCAGAAAAATATGCCCTACGATGTTTTTATGCTGCAAAATCACTATCATGGTGCTTTTGTTGTGGGCTTTTCTCTGAACGACCCATGGATGAAAGATTTTCGCACAAGCCAAATTCCCACTGTTTTGTACGATAACTATATTATTGCCAACCCTAATATGGCTTATGTCGGAATTGACAATACCGAGGGAATGGAACTTGCTGTTTCTTATCTTAAAAAGATGGGACACAAGAAAATCGGCTATCTGAGCAATGCCCTTGGATCCCATATTATGCAGGTACGGCACAAAGCATTTTTTCAGGCACTCAAACAAAATGGTTTAAAATCTGATCCGACTTATGCCGGAAGTTCTTACTATATTACACAGTGCTTAGAAAAACATCTCCCCCGTCTTTTAAATCTCGGTGTTACTGCTATTATATGCAGTCATGACTTGATTGCAAATGCTGCCATGGTACAGTGTCAGCAGCTTGGATACCGCGTTCCAGAAGATATCAGCATTATCGGATTTGACGATTTGCCAATTTGCGCTTACACCTCACCTCCGCTCACAACAATTCGCCAGGATCGAATTCAATTGGGCAAAAGTGCTTATGCAGCATTGACAAGCATTCTTGAAAGGGTAGCGATTGGAACATTGCTTTTACATGCAAAATTGATAGTGAGGGAATCAACAGGAGAACCTAAAAATATCAAATAACCCAAATATTAATTTATCCTTTGTTGTTATTATTTTCCCTATTTTCAGGACGATTTTTTACCATTTTCTCAATCCTTCTTTGAAAAAACTTCAGAATATATTTACAAAAGCATGGACTATTGTGGATAATCAGCTTCGCTCCTTTTCTGCATTATCTAGCTGCATTTATCTGACTGGCGGACTTCATACAGACTCAGAAAAAAACTTCAGCTTCAGAAAAATGAAATGGATTTATCTCAAATAGATGGATTAAAGGGGCTATCTGTTAAAAAGAAGCGATTACTTATTTCGTCACTTATAACGTAAGTGATACAGTAGAAGTCAAAATTATTCCTGTTCCCTCTGATGCAGACATATACGATTTAGAATTGTCTGATGAAAATATTGCTGAGATGAAATATAAAGATAATAATGCGGTTTTACATTTCAAACAGCCAGGTGATGTTCAATTATATTTTATTGCAGATAATGATATAAAGAGTGATACTGTAACTATTACTGTTACCAACAAAGTTGCTGAAAAGAAGATTGAAAAAAAAAGAATTAAAGAGGAACAAGAGGCTGCTGCTAAAGCCTAAGCGGAAAGAGTTAGAGCCGAGCAAGAAGCTCGAGCCAGAACTGTGTACCTCGGTGCATTCTGTGCCATGCGGTTAGGGGAAATATGCGCCTTGGAGTCAACAGATATAACAGGAAACGTTATCACGATTAATAAATCATTGGCTCTATGTGAAGATGGTTCCTATAAAATAAAACAGCCTAAGACATTCTCTTCTTATCGTACTGTACACGCTCCTGATTTCGTCATACAACGACTTTCTGGTATAGATGGAAGAATACTGAACATGAAGCCATATAATGTAACCAAAGCCCTAAAACGAGCATTAAAGAAAAATAATCTCCCTGATTTTCGTTTTCACGACTTACGTCATTATGCAGCGTCTATTTTGCATGCTATCGGAATACCAGATCAGTACATTATGAATTATGGTGGATGGAAAACGGATTATGTCATGAAAAGTGTATATCGAAATGCGATTGATGAAGAAACGCAAAAAATGAATGATAAAATTTCAGACCACTTCACAGAATTACATGCAGGAAAATAATGCAATATTAGAAACTATGCAACACGGAATGCAACACGAAATTAAAAACCCCTTGTAAATCAAGGGGTTTAAGCGTCGGGGCAACAGGATTTGAACCTGCGACCTCACGGCCCCCAGCCGTGCGCGCTAC
>URHS01000022.1 GCA_900547685.1 uncultured Blautia sp.
GCAAAGTTTTCTTTTAACAGCTCCTTATCCATAGGATAGTCTAACTTAAATCTTGAAGCTACTGCATAGCTTATCGAATCCCTCACAAATTTAGTAAAGGAAATTCTATCCTCGTCAGCTATTCTAAGCTCATTCATCAGGTTATCTATTTTTTCATCTCCGTAGAGCCTGCTTAAAGAAAAGATATTTTCTAAGGTGCTTTCGCTTTCTTCATAGCCTTCAGTTTTTATCATTTCTTTTAATACATCTTTGTGAGCTTCCTTATCAAATCTCCAAAGATTAACCTCGTTGACATCCCTATTCTTTGAAACTGTCTGGCTTATATCAAAGATATAGTCAACTTTTTTGTATGTGCCGTAGTCCTCTAAAATAGGGATACCCTTTTGACCTCGCATTACTGTTCGGTTAAAGCGTTCTCTCCAGTAGTCGAACTTGGCACAGGCTGTGGCTTCAGGATTTTTATCGTAGATACTAAGTTGACTTCTAAAGTCATATCTCTGATTGTTTCCGACAACCTTTAAGAGCTTCAGATATTCTGCTTCACTTTGCAGAATATCCTGTTTTACAAGCTCCAAAATGTTATGAAAATCATTTATTCGCATATTTCCTCCTTCTTTTTTACAAATAAAAAAGGCAATTAGATTTTCTCTAACCACCTTTTGATTCTATATATTATACGTTGAATACAAGTAATAAGAACTAATTGAATAGAATTTAATTAAACCTCAAATGTATAACCAATGTTCGATGCAACTTATCTGCAAAATACATATATAACCTCGTCATTAGTTTTAATCCCTGACAAGCCTTCAATGCTCCATGAAAAAATCCATCAACTTCCAATAGTATTGTTCCAGTCTTATCTGCTAAATCTTTAGAATTATCAACACTAAAATACATTTGTGCATTTTTATTTCCTGTTTTCTTCACATATTTATTAGCAAGCTTCAAACCTTTAGAGTTTGTTGCGTCAAATATCAATTCTCCCTTAGAAAATTGAGCTTTCAATTTTTGAATCATATCTATAATTTTATATTCGTCAAAATACTGATATACACCCGCTACAGAAATAAGTGTCGGCAATGAAGTATCTATTTCTTTAATCCAGTTAAGGTCAAACATATCTCCTGATATAAGTTTCTCATTTTTAGCATTTCCAAGCACTCTTTTTCGTACTTCTATTACACCCGGAAGATCTACTTGATAGAAATTTACAATTTGATTTCCTATGCGATTATATGAAGTCTCTAAACCTGCTCCTAAGAATACCACATTTCCCTTTTTATTTTCATCAAGGAATTTTTTAATTTTCATATCTATGGTCTGTTGTCTACAAACACTAGCCATATAAAAATATTCCGCACTATTGTTATCTATACCGCCTGTTGGAATCTTGGGTTTCAAAGATAGAGCCTTTTCATCATAGAAAAAATGTGGGAATTTTTCAGATACATATATTCTGACAGCTAAAGGTATATATAAAGTATCCTCAACACCGTTAAATTCATTGCCTGTACGCATTTCTTTTCATATCCTTTCATAGTATATTACTAAATTGAAACACTTTTATTTTATTATTGTTTCCACATGGACTACTTCACTCATTTTTTGATGCACAAAGTTATATTTATCTATTTTTCATCATGTCTTTCTATCTCCTGCTCTGCAATTCCTGTATACTCTTTTAACTTTCTTTGTAATAGTTCTTTATCTATCAATTTTAATCTATATTCAGATACCATTGTTGGCGAAAGGCTTCTGCTTAGTGCAAACTCAACTACTTCATCATCTTTTGATGCACAAAGAATAACTCCAACACTTGGGTTTTCCGCTTGTTTCTTAACTTCTCTATCTAAAGCTTCTAGATATAGGTTCATTTTACCAACATATTCCGGCTTAAATTCTCCGATTTTAAGTTCAAAAGCAACCAAGCAGGATAAACCTCTATGGTAAAATAATAAATCAATATAGTAGTCATGATTTCCAACCTGCACTCTATACTCATTACCTATAAAAGAAAAATCTTTTCCAATTTCTAAAACAAAGTTCTTCAAATTTTCAAGAATTGACTTCTGAAAGTCTCTTTCATTTCCAATTTTAGGAGCATCAAGAAATTCTAATACATAGCTATCCATAAACAAATTATGTGTTTCCTGTTTCGCTCTTTGTATTGCAGGCATATTTCCCTCATTTGAAAGCATACAGCGTTCATAGTATCCACTATCCATCTGTCTTACCAGCTCTCGATGTGTCAAATTTTCCTTAATTGCTAAGTTAATATAAAATTCTCTCTCTTCTCTACTTTTAGCTCCCGACATTATTTTTAAATGATTAGACCAACTCAATTGTGTCAACAGCGTTGACACTTTTTCATCATCTTTGTACAGTTCGTAAAATTGCTTCATTCTATAAAGGCCTCTGCGATTAAATCCTTTTAAATCAGGATAGTTAATAGAAAAAAATTCAGCTACATTATCTACGAATCCTGAACCATAAGATGCTTCCTTTGTTTTTTCACTAATATATTTCCCAACCTCTTGATACATTAAGATTAGCTCTTCATTAACTTTTCTATATGCACGATCCTTTGCATTTTCTACAATCATAACAATTTCTTCAAATGAATTGTTGTTTTTTTCTATGTTTATATTTTGTAAAGAATTCTTTTCTTTATTCATAAATTCCTCCTATCTGCATCTGCCATCTATAATTTATTTCCTGCCCTGTATATTTTTCTCTATAAAAGTTTTTGAATTAACAATTTGTATTTTCCCTTCAGTTACAACAAAAGTTACATAATCTCCATTCTCGATTTCTAATATTTCTCTTATTTTCTTTGGAATAGTAACCTGTCCCTTTGCCATAACCTTTGCATTATTCATAAATACTTCCGACATAAAACACCTCCATATTTCCTACTTTCCCTACAAAAATTATAGCATTTTTAGGACATTTTTTCGATATTAAAATTAGTGCTATCTTACTTGCTATAAGTTGAAACCAATTCTTTTATCTCGTTTTCAATCGCTTTTAAAAAATTTTCCTTTGAAGCTTTGCCTTGTGCAATATCCGATAACTCCATTTCCCACTTCGCGGTTGTACCTGCTGATTTAAAAGTATCTGAGACAATCGTTACAAGGCTTATTCCTTTGTGTGTAGCAATAAGGTTTTTCTTATCTCTTTCTACAAAACCCTTAAAGATTAAATTTTCAATAATGCCTGCTCTTGTTGCAGGTGTTCCAAGTCCTTTTCGCTCAACTTCTACACCTTTTTCCAGTGCGTCATTTCCTGCAAGCTCCATATCCTTTAAAAGTGTATCTTCCGTAAAATGTTTAGCCGGTGATGTGTATTTTTCTTTTATCTCTTTCTCCTTAATATCAAGACTATCACCAATCTTTAAATCCGGAAACACGGTATCTTCATTTTTCTTTTTTATATATTTTTTTAGGTATTTGGTAAAGCCCTCATCTACAATCACCTTTCCACTGCTTGTAAATTCAAATCCGTCAAATACAGCTACAATCTTTGTAGTATTCTCAATTAAAGGATAGCCTACACTTGCATGTAGCTTATTTAAAACAAGTTCATATACCTTCAATTCACTTTCCGGAAGTGAAGCTAAGTCCTCATTCATACTGCTTGCTGTCGGTATAATCGCATGATGGTCTGTAACCCTTTTAGAATTAAATACCATCTTAATGCGACCTGTATCAAAATCATGCTTTCCAATAATATTGTTGATTGTACTTGTAATCATATCTTCTGTAAGATAACGACTGTCCGTTCTTGGATAGGTAATCAGTTTTTTCTCGTATAAACTTTGTGTATAATCTAAGGTCTGCTTTGCACTATAATTTAAATACTTATTACACTCTCTTTGAAGCGTTGTAAGGTCAAATGGCAGCTCAGGTTTTGTTATCTTTTCCTTTTGAATAACATCGGTAATTTCTATGGAATTACCTAATAGATTGATAAGCTGCTCTGTAACTGTCTTATCATCAATTCTATCGGTAGAAAGAGAAAAGCCGTCTAAATCAAGCTCTACTGTAAAATATTTTTCTTTCTTGAAATTTGCTATTTCATCATCTCTTTTTACAATCATGGCAAGAGTTGGTGTTTGTACTCTGCCAACAGAATAATTCTGCTTATATAGGCACGAGTATAGCCTACTTAAATTCATTCCCACAAGCCAATCCGCAATCGCTCTTGCTTGTGCAGATTCAAAGAGATTATCGTAAAAACTTCCGTCTTTTAGGTTATCAAAGCCCTCTTTAATTGCACTATCTTCCATTGATGAAATCCAAAGGCGTTTCATCTTCTTTTTGCAATTTGCCTGATTATAGACAAGCCTGAAGATTGCTTCTCCTTCACGTCCTGCATCGCAAGCATTTATCACAATGTCTATTTCCTTGTCATTCATCAACTTTTTAAGAATCGTAAATTGTTTCTTTGTGGACTTTGCAATCTCATACTTATATTCTCTTGGAATAATCGGTAAATCCGCCATATTCCATTTAGCGTACTTTTCATCGTAACTTTCCGGATTTGCCATCTGAATTAAGTGTCCAACACACCAACTTACCTTGTATCCGTTTCCCTCATAATATCCGTCTTTCTTTTTTGTTGCTCCAATTACTTTAGCAATAGAAATTGCAACACTTGGCTTTTCTGCTATTACAAGTTTCATATAGTTTTCCTCCTGTTTTCAATATAAGAGGGCGAAAGATTTTACTCTCTCGCCCTGTGTTTTGCCCCAAATATTATATAATTTGGGGGACAAGTTTACTCTATCTCATCATCTTCTTTATCTTCTGTTACTGCTTCGTTTACTTCATTTTCGCTTTCTTCTGCCTCTGAAAAGAAATCATCATCTTCCTCCTCAAAGCCTTCAAGCTCCTTATCTTCTTTTTTCTTAATAACCTTAAAATAATATCCTGCACCTAAGGCTCCCGCTACTACAAGAATGAGAATTAAGTAGGTTCCTGTATTACTGCTTTCTTCTTTTTTCACTTGTTTAGGCTCTTCTTTTTGTGATTCTTCTTTAACAATCTCTTTCTCCGGTGCTTTCTTTTCTACCATATTTAAGAGATCATCTTCAGATACTTCAGTTAGGAGCATAACATTCTCGCTATCCTCATCATGGTTAATGATTAAATGAAAGGTCTTACCATTTTTAGTTGTAAAGGTAACAAACTGTCTTGCATCAGCAGAATATTTATCCGTTTCTTTATTATCTTTACTGTCATTATGGTGAATAGGATAATTTTTGTTTGCATTATCCTTATTTTCAGTAACTGTTCCTCGTGCCTTTGAAGGTTCTGAAGCAACTCCTTTGTTGGTATTTATATTCTTACTTGAACCATCCAGAGAAGAATCGTGACTACCATTATTAGCAGGCTGTTTTGGTGTCAGCTTATTTGGATAACGAACTTGCTTTTCTTTCTCCTTTGATTCATTGCTGTTTGTATCTTTTGTATTTGCCCCTTTACTTTCCTGCGTGGCAGAACCTTTACCACTGCTATTTATAGATGTTTGTGGTGATACATTTCCTGTTCCTTGTTTAATTCCGGAAATAGGGCTAATTGGTGTTACATTAGGATTATGCATAATAGGAGCTCTACCGACCTCATTAGCCTTTTTCTCAAGTTCCTTAATCTTATCGGTTAGCTTGTCTATCTCCTTTTTCATATCTGCTGATAAGTCCTTATCATCTTTGCCCTTTTCAAGTTTTTCCTTCAGTTTATCTATTTTCTCCTCAAGGTCTTTGATTTTATCCTTTTGCTTCTCGCTTAGTTTATCCTTGTCCTTAATCTCCTGATTTAGCTTATCAAGTTTTTCTTTAAGTTCCTTAGACTCCCTTTCCATTTTAGAAATATCATCTTTGCTAAGCTCTGTTTGAGTTCCCTTATTTTCTATCTTTGAAGCATTTGATTGAGAGCTTTGCTCAGATTTTGAGCTTTCATTTTCTGTTTGCGTTTCCTTATCCTTAACATCAATCTTTGTAACTTTACGGATAATTTCATCTTTCCCGTCTCCCTTTACTTCATAAAATAGAAATTCATCTATAAATTTCATATCATCAGGAATTATTGGAAGATCTCCACTGTCAAGAAGCCACCCCTTTTCAGCCTTAATCTTTTCCTCCTTAAAGACTTTTTCATCTTCAAAAATATACTTAACATTAACTTCTACTTCTATTTGAGCAACGGCTTCTATCGGATTTACAAGTGTCGTAAACAACCCTCCTTGTGCAAATACAATCTTACTACCTGCAAATAAAGAGATTACTACTCCCACTATCAAAAGCACTGCTCCAAGAATTACTCCCGCAGCCTTTTTATTCTTCATTTTTTTCATTTCCGTTCTCCTTTTTCATTTCTGATTTTTCTCTGTTTACTTTTGCCATAAGATCAGAAATTGTAATGTTATTTTTTCTGCAAATGGCAATAATTTCTTCGTTTTCAAGTTCTTCTTCACGAATGAACAAAGGCTCCAATTCTTCATCAATCAGAGCCTTTTTATCTTTCAATTTCTTTATTCTATTTTTTACTGCTGTCAGTTCTTTTTTCAAATTGTATCCTCCTATCTTGGTCTTCCAAACCCATAAAAATGTTCTCTCCAATATGGTGAGTTAATAGAAGTATATTGAATAGGATCCCCTGCGTGTATCATCATCCCATTTCCGGCATATATACCTACATGAGAAATCGGGCTTCCACTATTATAGGTATTTTTAAAGAATATTATATCTCCTGCCTTGGCTTCACCTGTACTTACAGGATTACAGTAATCCGTATAAATTCTCCAAGCTGTTGTTCTTGGCATATTTTTAATACCTGAATGAGTAAAGCTCCAACACACAAATGAAGAGCAGTCAAAATTTGACGGCCCATTTGCACCAAAAACATACCTCTTTCCTATATGTCTTTCTGCTTCTGAGAAAAGTCGTTTAACCGTTTCTTCATTGAAAGCTATTCCCGGATTGCCAAAATTAGGATTGTTTATTATTTCAGAATAATCATTACTTCCACTTCCAAAAAAGTCACTCATATTACCAAGACTTGCAAGTAATGCTTCATAATGTTTCACATTATCTGGATAATTTTGAAACACTTCTCGAACAACACTATCCATTTCTCTTTTATAAAGAGTTACAATGAGTTTCTTGTACTCATAAGGTTCTTCATGGCTTTCGGTATATTCGTTTCCATCTTCATCAGTATAGATTTCTGTAACTGTCCTGTATCTGATTTCAATTTCTTCCTTATACTCAAGCCTATACATGGACTTAAAAAGCTCATCTAATACAGAGCTTACTTCTGATACATTCTTTACTTCTCCGAACCTTGATGTAATGTAGGATAAAAGCTCATGGGTATTATGACCAATATCTCCCTCTTTATTGACAATATACTCATCATAACCGGGATAATTTTCTTCAACACTTTCAAGCTCATCTTGTAATCCTTGCTCCATACTAGAAAATTGTTGATGAATTTCTGTGAGAACATTAGGCTTTGATAAATAACTTGTTGTAAGAACTGTACTTGTAGAGTTCATAAAGCCTGTCATTCCTGTCCCTGCAAAGTTAATAAAGAAAGTTCCCAAAAGAATAAGACCTATGAAAATAATCATAAGTCCCTTCGTTTTTCTTAATATAACTTCCTTTGAACTTTTAAGACTGCCGATAAGCCCTTCCTTAATGCGATCTCTAAGCCTTGACTTATTCTGCCTTTTAATGGAATCTTTCATCTGCTTTCTTTTTTGAAATCGTTTAAAGTTATTTGCTTTTTGATACTCCTCCGTCTTTTTCAGTTCCTCTTTGGCATCTCGAAACTCTAATTTGGATTTTCGCTTTCTGATTTTATAGTCCTTATTTGTAAGGTCATATCCTTTCTTTGTTCTTTTCTTATCCGAGTAGTTCTTAATGCCATGAATGAGTTTTGAGCTTGTATCTGCTGTCTTTTCTCCTGCCTCTACCCCTTGATTTTCATCACTTCCATGAGATAAATAATCTCTTACGGTTTCGCTTCCTTTTGCTAAGCCTGATAAAGCAGATACTTTAGAAGTCTTATTCTCGAAAATTGTTTCCTGTTCTTTAGAAAGCCTGTTTTTCTTTTCTCTATCAAGAACGGCTTCTTTTCCGCTTTTTTTATTATCTGCTTTTTCCTCTTTAGCTTCTTTGTCCTTCTTTCTTGTATAGAGCTTATCGGAATAGTTTTTTCTCTTATAATTTTTCTTTTGAGTGTTTTGCTTATTTACCGGATTTCCGCTAATCTCATCTTTTTTTAATCCATCTACATCATAGGTTGACTCAAAATAGTCGCTGTCCCTAAAATCATTGTCATATCTATCTATGATTCCGTCATTATCAAGGTCTTTTCCTAAAGGATCATAGATTTTTCCATCCTTAACCTCCGTACCATAATCCGCTTTCCCGATTTCTTCCTGACTTACACCTCCAGTTTCAGTTGAAGAAGTTATGCTATCCTTATTGGAAGCTCTATATCTTGCATTTCTTTTGGAAGTCCCTCTAACTGGTTCACTGTCAGAGGTCATTTTGCTTGTTTTCTCATGCACCTTATCTTGGAATCTGTCTTTATCATGAACAATAACTTTCATAATCATAGAATCATAATTAGGCGGTATCTGATATCCGGCATAAACAGCAGTATCCACCCTCACACCATTCCCCCCAGGAATGTGTAAATGCTCAATAGTACCTGGACATGGCATAAAATTTTTCTCTGGGTTTTCTGCATTAATCCTGCACTCAATGGCATGTCCGCTAAGAGATATATCATCCTGTGAAACAGAAAGAGAAAGTCCTGCTGCAATCCGAATTTGCTCTTTGATTAAGTCTACTCCTGAGACAAGTTCCGTTACCGGATGCTCCACCTGAATTCTTGTATTCATCTCCATAAAGAAAAATTCACCGGATTCATCTAAAAGAAATTCTATGGTTCCTGCGCTTTCATATCCTACTGCTTTAGCTGCTTTCCTAGCTGTATCCCCTAACTTTTTTCTTGTTTTTTCTGAAATTGCGCAACATGGTGACTCCTCAATCATTTTCTGATGACGTCTTTGTATGGAACAGTCACGTTCTCCTAACTGTACCACATTTCCGAATTTATCTCCCAAAATCTGTACTTCTATGTGCCTTGGATTTCTCACATAACGTTCAATGTACATCGTATCATCACCAAAGGAATTCTTAGATTCCTGCTGCGCCATAAGAAAGTTTTCGGCAAAATCCTCTTTGCCTTCTGAGATACGCATACCTTTTCCGCCACCTCCGGAAGATGCTTTTATCATAACAGGAAATCCTATTTTCTCTGCTTCTAAAAGTCCTTCTTCTACTTTATAGACAGCTCCTTTTGTCCCCGGTATAACAGGAACTCCCGCCTGCATCATGGTTTTCCTTGCCTCTGATTTATTTCCCATTTTCTGTATAATTTCAGGAGAAGGTCCAATAAAAGCCACATGACATTTCTCGCACATCTGTGCAAAACGGCTGTTTTCTGATAAAAATCCAAATCCCGGATGTATCGCTTCTGCTTTTGCAGCAATCGTAGCGCTTAAAATTCTCTCCATATTCAAATAGCTGTCTTTTGAAGAAGCCGGTCCGATACAGACAGCTTCATCTGCAAGCTGGGCATGTAAAGCATCCTTATCTGCCTCAGAATATACTGCCACCGTTCTGATTCCCAACTCTCTGCAGGCACGAATAATACGCACCGCAATCTCCCCTCGATTTGCAATTAAAATCTTCTGAAACATAGACACTCCTATCCCACCATAAAGGTCATCTCTGCTGTCACTGTTACTTTTCCGTACTGGTTCTTTGCAACTGCTTTTCCAATTCCTACCGGACCTTTCTCTCTGATGATTTCAAGTTCCAAAGTCAACACATCTCCCGGCACTACCTTTGTCTTAAATTTAGCAGATTGTATACCACCAAAATACGCTGTCTTTCCTCTATTTTCTTCTTTACTTAAAATTGCCACTGCTCCTGTTTGTGCCAAGGCTTCAATCTGCAAAACCCCCGGCATTACAGGCTCTCCCGGAAAATGTCCGGCAAAAAAATCTTCATGATAAGTAACACATTTTTTCCCCACAGCTTTTACACCCGGTTCTAATTCTTCAATGGTATCCACCAAAAGAAAAGGATGTCTGTGTGGAATAATTTCCATAATTTCCTTTGTTGTAAGCTGCATTATTTCCTCCTTTTTTCATTTTCCTATGAAATAATAAATAATGGCTGTCCGTACTCTACCATATCCTCATTTCCAACGAGGATTTCTTCTACTACTCCATCATATTCCGATTCAATTTCATTCATAAGCTTCATAGCCTCTACAATACCAAGTACCTGTCCCTTCTGTACCGTATCTCCTTTTTTCACAAAGGTGTCTGCTTCCGGTGAAGGAGCCGCATAAAAAGTTCCAACCAATGGTGACTTTACTGTTTTCCCTGTTATCACTGCCGGTTTTTCCTTAATT
Organism: uncultured Blautia sp.; assembly: GCA_900547685.1. Taxonomy (GTDB): domain Bacteria; phylum Bacillota; class Clostridia; order Lachnospirales; family Lachnospiraceae; genus Blautia. The sequence goes on from URHS01000022.1 coordinate 10,503, forward strand.
TCTTCTCTTATATCCACTGTTTCAGGAATAAAATCCATCATTTTTTCCTGTTTTTCTCCGCCTCTCATGGAGATTTTCAACGCACCTTCTTCAAAGGAAAATTCTGATAATCCAGCCTCCCCCACTGCATGAATAAGCTGTACAATCTTATCAAATTCCATACCTTTCTTCCTCCTTATTCAAAACGTTTTATGAGCAGGCTGGCATTATGTCCGCCAAATCCAAGAGAATTGCTCAGTGCGTAATCTACGTTCTTTTCTATTCCCTTTTCTGTAATATAATCTAAATCACACTCTTCATCCGGCACCTGATATCCGGCTGTTTTATGAAGATATCCTTCTTCTATTTCCTTTACACAGGCAATAAATTCCACTGCTCCTGCTGCACCTAAAAGATGTCCGATCATAGATTTTGTTGAATTGATTTTTAAATCTTTAGCATGGTCTTTAAATAAACTTTTAATTGCTCTTGTTTCAAATAAATCATTGTGATGCGTACTTGTTCCATGAGCATTGATATATTCAATCTTTTCTAATTCCACACCGGCTTCTCTTATTGCATTTTCCATACATCTGGCTGCGCCCTGTCCATCTTCAGCAGGAGAAGTAATATGATAAGCATCACTGGTTGCACCATATCCCACAACCTCTGCCAGAATTTTGGCACCTCTTTTCTTTGCATGCTCCAATTCTTCTAAGATAACAACACCTGCTCCTTCTCCCATAACAAATCCATCTCTTTCTTTATCAAAAGGAATGGAACATCTTTTTGGATCTTCTGATGTTGAAAGAGCTGTAAGAGCAGAAAATCCTGCAATTCCCATCGGCGTAATGCTGGCTTCTGTACCTCCTGCTGCCATTACATCTGCATCTCCTGCCTGAATACTACGGAATGCCTCACCAATGCAATGAGTCCCTGACGCACAGGCAGTTACTACATTCAGGCTCTTTCCTTTCAAACCAAACTGTATAGAAACATTTCCTGCTGCCATATTAGAAATCATCAATGGAACCATTAAAGGATTGACTCTCCCAGGTCCTTTTTCTAAAAGTTTTTTATGTTCTCTCTCAATGGTCTGAAGACTTCCTATTCCTGAACCGATAGAGCATCCTACTCGGTAAGGGTCTTCTTTTTCCATACAGATACCGGACTGTTCCATCGCCTCTTTTGCTGCCGCAACTGCATATTGGCAAAACAACTCCATACGTTTGGCAGCTTTAAAATCCATGTAATCCTTTCCCTGAAATCCTTTTACCTCTGCTGCCAGATGCGCTTTATATTCTGTGGCATCAAATTTTGAAATTTCTCTAAAAGCTGTTTTTCCCTCTTTTAAGCCTGTCCAAAATTCCTCTACATTCAGTCCTAAAGGTGTAATGGCACCCATTCCTGTTACTACTACTCTTCTCATGTTTCCTCCTATATACTCATACCGCCATCTACACAAAGCACCTGACCGGTAATATAATTCCCCTTTTCTGAAGCCAGAAATGCCACAAGCTCTGCTACATCTTCTGCTTTTCCGAATCTGCCCAGTGGGATTTGTCCGCAGGCATGCTCTTTTACATGTTCAGAAAGCACATCTGTCATTTCTGTTTCTATAAATCCCGGTGCAACAGCATTAACTGTAATACCTCTGCTTGCCAATTCTCTTGCCATAGTTTTGGTAAGTCCGATTACCCCTGCTTTGCTGGCAGCATAATTTGCCTGTCCTGCATTTCCCATAACACCTGAAACAGAAGAAATATTAATGATTTTTCCGCTTTTTTGTTTCAGCATCTGCCTTGCGCTATGGCGAATTGTGTGAAAAGTTCCTTTTAAATTGGTATTTAAAACAGCGTCAAAGTCTTCTTCCTTCATTTTCATAAGCAGACCGTCCCTTGTAATTCCTGCGTTATTTACCAAAATATCCAAATGTCCATATTTTTTTATTACATTCTCTATCATTTCCTGACATGCTTCAAAATTGCTTACATCACAACCGTAAGCCTCTGCTTTACCTCCGGCATTTTCAATTTCTGCAACCACGCCTTCTGCTCTTTCTCTTGAACCATTGTAATTTACAACAACTACTGCACCTTCCTTTGCCAAAGTCAGAGCAATCTGTCTTCCAATGCCTCTGCCGGCTCCTGTCACTAATGCAACTTTATTTTCCAACATTACTTTCCCTTCTTTCACTTAACTTTTCTGTTACTTTCAGAAAATCTTCTACTGTCTGAATATTCATTACAGTTACATTTCGATTAATTTTTCTCATAAATCCGCTTAAAGTTCTGCCAGGTCCGATTTCTACAAAAGTATCTGCACCATTTTCTATCATCGTTTCCACACATTGTTGCCAACGTACAGGAGAAGATACCTGTTTTACCAAAAGTTCTTTCACCTGTTCTCTTTCTGTAACCATCTGCGCTGTCACGTTAGAAACATAAGGAATTTTTATCTCCTGCAAAGAAATTTTATCTAAAACTTCGGAAAGCTTTTCTCCGGCTCCTGTCAACATTTCACAATGAAATGGACCGGAAACCTGTAATGGCAGAATTCTCTTTGCTCCGACTTCTTTTAATTTTTCAGAAGCTTTCGCTACAGCCTCTTCTTCACCTGTAATTACAATCTGGCCCGGACAATTGTAATTTGCCACACTTACAATCCCCTGAATTTCCCCGCAAATTTTTTCAATCAATTCTGCTTCCATTCCAAGAACTGCCGCCATAGCACCGCCTTTTGGCACTGCTTCCTGCATATAGATGCCTCGTTTTCGTACAGTATAAAAAATATCTTCTAAAGACATTGCTCCTGATGCCAGCACTGCTCCATATTCCCCGAGACTTAAACCAGCTGTCACATCAGGATAAAATCCTCTCTCCTCTAATGCCTTTAAAATTGCCGCTTCCACTGCCATCATAGCAATCTGCGTATATTCTGTAATTGCAAGTTTCTCATTTTCTTCAAAACAAATTTCTTCTAAATCCAGTTCGGAAATTTCTGCTGCTTTTTCTATAATCTGTCTGCAAACAGGAAATTCTTCATAAAAATCTTTTCCCATTCCGACATATTGCGCTCCTTGCCCCGGAAATATAAATGCAAGCTTTCCCATCGCCTATCTCCTTTGCATATAAAATATTTTGTATATCAAACTATTTATCTAAAAAAATGAGAGTATTGCATTTCATGCAAATCATGAACAACACTCTCATGTATATTCTTATTCTTCTACGCCTTTTGTTTTTAAATAATCAATAACAGCGCCTACTGTTGTTAATTCCTGTAATTCCTCAGATGGAATATCTACAGAATATTCATCTTCCAAAGCCATAACCAGTTCAAATAAATCCAGAGAATCTGCACCTAAATCTTCTTTAAAAGAAGTTTCAAGCTGAATGCTTTCTGCCTCACAATTTAACTGTTCTGCAATAATCTCTCTCATTTTTTCTAACATAACCTTCATTCTCCTTTAAAAACTTATTAAATTCCCCTGTAACGGGATTTCTTTCTGTTTAATATTTTGATGTTCAAAGTATATATTCTTTCCCTTTATTTGTCAACCCTTATTTATCAAATTTTATTTGTCTGGATACACTAAGAGCAATTCCCATTTCAGCCATCAAGAACATGATAGACGTTCCCCCATAACTAAAAAACGGAAGAGTAATACCTGTTGTAGGGATCCAATTGAGTACAACACAGATGTTTAAAATCACCTGCAAAGCAATATGAATTAAAATACCGCCTACCATCAAAGAACCATAAAAATCCGGTGCGTTCTGCGCAATAAAAAACAAACGGTACAACATATAGCCAAACAAAAGTAAAACAACCATTCCTCCAAAAACACCCAGTTCTTCACAAATAATAGAAAAAATCATATCGTTCTGAGCTTCCGGTACAGGTCCCAGTTTCTGTACACTGTTCCCTAACCCTTTTCCAAAAAATCCACCGCTTCCAATAGCATAAAGAGCCTGCATAATCTGATATCCACCTTTGGAAGAATATTTCTCAGGATCTAACCATACAAGAACTCTGGCAAGACGAAAGTCTTCTACATTGTCCATATTGAGCGTCATTTCTCCTAAAGTAACTTGAAGCACAATCCGCCCTACGATTACCAGAACTGCTAAAATGCCACCCCACATTAAGAACAGCCGTTTATTGGGATGAGCAATAAAAATCATAATTATTGTAATTCCTGCGATAATCATGGCTGTACTTAGGTTTTCTGTAAAGTAAAAAGCTGCTGCCGCCAATCCCAGACCATAGGCTATTAGTTTCCAAAACCCTTTTCTTGTGGCAATTTCCCGTCCCATTTTCATAATCAGACATGGAATAAAAGTAATTGCCGCAATCTTAGCCACCTCTGCCGGTTGAAACTGCAAGGCCTGTATTCCAAAACGCAGCCATCTCCTTGCACCGTTTACCTCTACACCTAAAGGTGTATATTTTACCATTGCCATTAAAATAATTGATATCCAATAAATCAGATTACTTACATAATAAAGTAAATGGTAATCAAATTTTGAAAAAAATAAAGCTGCCAAAATACTCACAATACTAATAATCGTCTGTTTTGTAAAAAAGTTCATATCGTTTCCGAATTTTACCTGTGCAGTATAAGCACTGGTACTGTACAACATAACTAATCCGAAGCAAATCAGCAAAATCACCACTGCTACCAGATTAAAGTCATAATATCCGGACTTTGCAGAACGTTTCTTCTTTTTTCTCCCTGCCATTTATTTCCTCCCACTAAAAACGAAAAGCATATTTCAGCAATTCCACATATCCTGTACTGCTGCCGCTCTCCCGGTTCTGCACCTTACGCACCATAATTGGGTCATCCGTAATGATATTATCTGCCCCAATATCCAGCATACGTTTTGCATCACCTTTATAATTCACCGTCCACACATGCACTTCTTTACCAAGAGCATGCGCCCGGGTAACAAATTTTTCATCCACATAAGTATGTTTCACACTGAAAAAATCAGCTGCCTCCATTCCTTGTACACTGCCATAACTCATAGTCATGATATAACCTGTTCGAATTTCAGGGGCTATTTTTTTAATCTGTTTCAGAAATTGATAATTCATAGAAGTCACTACACAGTGTTCTTCAAAATGATTTTCTTTAATCTCTCGAACAACCTTATTTACAATCCCCTTATTTTTACCATTATACTTAATCTCTATATTTAAGTCCAGTCTTCCTTTACAAAATTTCAAAACCTCTGTAAATTCCGGTATTTTCTCCCCTCTGAACTTCTTATGAAAACTGGCACCTGCATCCAGTTTTTCCACCTGTTTTAAAGTCATATCCCAAACATTTTTCTTTACCCCGGCAGTCCTTTTAAAAGAATCATCATGTAAAAGAATCAGTTCTCCATCTTTGGTTTCCTGCACATCAATTTCTGCATAATCTGCACCGCTGTCTATGGTATACTGCAAAGCACTGATCGTATTTTCCGGCGCCTTCCATGCACCGCCTCTATGGGCGGTAATTTCTGTGTCTGCTGTCAAATGACTCAAGGTTGTATCATGATTGACTGCCAGAAAGCCAAAATAAACACCTTCCAGAAGAACTACCAAAGCTGTGAGAAGTCCTGCTGCTTTTCGTCTTCCCAATTTCGAATACCAGGAATATTGCTCCATTTTTTTATAAAAAGGATGTTCTTCCCAAGGCTGTGCGTGAAATCTTGCATATACCGTATAAACAAACGCTATACTACCAATCAGCTGCACTCCTCCGGCGTAAATGCCAAGCGCCATATTCACATACTCGCTGTAAATAAAAATACTGCTGATTTGCACAGCTTCCGTTTTAAAGAAAAACACACCTGCCGTAAGAATGAACATAACAAACACATAGGTGCCTGCAATTAAAAGCAACATATAAAGATGCAACAGAAAAAATTCTGCAAAAATTCTTTTCCAATGGTCTTTTAATAACTTCATGCCGCTTAAAAAACCTTGCCAGTTTTTTTTCTTTTCTAAAATACAATAAGGCAATGCAAAAACAAACAAAAAAGAAAGAACAAGCAATATACCTATAAGCCCATAAATCAGTATCGGAGATTTTATTTCTTTATAAATCTGCCTTGCCGTAAATTCTAAAATCTTAATATAAGAAATCTCTCTCACCAAAAAATATGCTGCCAAAAAAGGTCCGGAACAGGCAGCGCAAATAAGCCAGCTTACTTTACTATGTCGAAAAAAGGAAAGTGTTTTCTTTATTCCCAGAATTAAAAAGTCTCCCGCATACAGCTTTTTTTTCTGATTAGAATACACAAATCCACACAGCAATGATGATACCTCAATAAAATAAAGAATTAAAATCACAAAGAAAACCAACACAAAAAAAACTATGGACAAGGGATATTGTAAAAATTCTTTGTAATTCTCCGCAGTAAGATAACTAAAGCCTTGCTGTTTTAAAGAAAAATCCACCAAAAAGCGCACCAACTGCATCACCAGAAAAAAAGAGGCAACACGATAGCCTGCTTCAAAAATAAGCAGACTTCCTATATTATATCTAATTGTTTTCCATGTCTGTCTCAAAAATTTTTTCATGTATCTGACCGCCCATTTCTCATTCATTTGTGCCCTGTTAGTGCTTATTCTAACAAAAAGTTTACAGCTTATGCAAGCCAAAGAAAATATCTATGGATATTTTAAAATTCTTTTGGTAAAATAAAGTAAAAAATATAGGAGTCTAAAGATATGAACTCAAAAAACACCATAAAAGATGTTTCTATTATCACTTTAGGGATGTTTATCGTCTCAGCTGCTGTGTATTTTTTCTTAATCCCCAGCAAAATTGTAGTGGGAAGTATCTCCGGCTTGTCTATGGTATTATCTCAACTTTTAGGTATTCCCATTTCTCTGATTACTTTCCTTTTAAATGCTGCATTGTTAGTAATCGGATTTATTTTTATCGGAAAGGATTTCGGTGCAAAAACCATTTATACATCTATGCTGTTGCCTGTTTATCTCTGGATTTTTGAAATACTGTTTCCTGTTTCAGATTCTCTTACCCAAAATCAAGTTTTTGATTTAGCAGCTTATATTTTAATTGTAGCTTTAGGGCAAGCTCTTTTATTTCATGTTAATGCTTCCTCCGGAGGTCTTGACATTATTGCAAAAATCATGAATAAATTTATGCATATTGAGCTTGGAAAAGCAGTTACTTTAGCAGGACTTTTTACTGCAATGACATCTATTTTTGTATACGATATCTCCACTTTAATTATCAGTATTCTGGGAACTTACGGAAATGGTCTTGCTGTAGATTATTTTATTGACGGCTTTAACAAACGAAAACGTGTATGCATTATATGTGATGATTATAAAGATATACAGGACTACATTTTAAATGACTTAAAGCGTGGTGTAACCCTTTATACTGCTCAGGGTGCTTACGATGAAAAGCATCGCACAGAACTGGTTACTATTCTTGCAAAACAGGAATATCGTCTGCTTTTAAATTATCTGCACACTGCTCAAAAACAAGTATTTGTAACAGTTTCTACAGTAAATGAAGTCATTGGAGAGTGGAATAAACGTAAGTAACATTACTTTATTTCACCCAAAAACTAACACCTAAAGCTACCAGTAAAATCCAACCGGCATTACCAGATATTCTGCAGGATAACGTAAGTTTATAAATCACAAAAAATGTAATAAAAACACTGATAATAAAAATCAGTATGTCCAAAACAAGCAAATGTGTGCCTAAAATTGCCGTATAAAAATAAAAAAATGCCGGTATGGAAAGCGAACCTGTTACAATACCTACAGGCACAGAAGGTATGATACAAGGATAAATTTGTTTCCACCTTTTTATAAGAAACAAACAATAAAACAAGGTTGGGAAAAACAACAGTTTTACATGTTCCCATACAGACTCATCTATTGGAAAAAAGATGGCTGCTATGGGATTTTCCCCCGACCATTCATAAACAAAATGTGACAATGTGCCTGCTATAACAGCGAATACAATTCCTATACCAATCTCTCTTTTCAATGCTTTCATAAAAAACCCCTTTTTCATTATTATATGGAGTTTTCCTGATTATATTATAAATACAGTCCCAGTATTTTAACTGAGACTGCATCTAACTAAAATAAACAATTATCTATTACAATTATCCTTACAGCTTGCTTTGCATGGCATATCAAAACCCGGATTAAATGCATAGAAGTTCTTAGAGTCTAATTCCTCCTGCACGCATCTTAAAACTTCACCGAAGCGCTGGAAGTGCACAATCTCTCTGGCTCTTAAAAACTTAATCGGCTCAATAATATCTGGATCATCCACAAGGCGCAAAATATTGTCGTAAGTTGTACGCGCCTTTTGCTCTGCTGCCATATCTTCAAATAAGTCTGTAATTGGATCGCCTTTACACTGAAATTCACAGGCATTAAAAGGAATACCGCCGGCTGCCTGAGGCCACACTGCCACAGTATGATCTACATAATAAGGTGCAAAACCGGCTTTTTCAATTTCTTCCATAGAAAGATTTCTGGTAAGCTGGTGTACAATCGTTCCCACCATCTCAAGATGCGCCAGCTCCTCCGTCCCTATATCCGTCAGCGCTCCCATAGCCATACGGTTTGTCATAGAAAACCTCTGGGAAAGATATCGCATAGAAGCACTCAGCTCCCCATCCGGCCCTCCATATTGACTGATAATCACCTTTGCTGCTCTGGCATCCGGTTTCTTAATGTTAATCGGAAACTGCAATCTTTTTTCATAATTCCACATAACCTAGCATCCTCCTTCCCATGGCCACGGCTGTTTCACCCACTCCCACTGACGGCTGCAGGTTTCCTTTGCCGTATCAATGGTCAGCGGTCCATAAAGCCTTGCGTATTCTTTCAATGCTTTGTCTCTCATTTCTGACATTTCTTCATAATAAGCAAGGGCTTTTTCGTCACAAGGATGGGTATCCAAATATAAAGTGATGTCATTTACCGCAAAACTCACTTCATTGATTTTTTTCAAAAGCTCTTTTTTTGCATAAACATCATTTTTTGTCATCTGCAGACACCTCTCTTTCCACAAAATGGCATGCAAAGTTCAGGAAAAATGGTTCCCATCTGAAGTGCTTTTTGCAAATGAAATGTATTGGTAAAATTTTGACATGGTACATAGGCCATAGCTAAAGGAAGGTGATCTGCATGAGCATAAATGCCCATATCTTCAATTTTATCGCAACAGCAGTTAGGCGCAGTTCTCTGCATACAGGAATTTTGCGCCGGCATTTCCCTTGGTTTTGCTTTACAATTACAAGAGCGGGAAACTCCATAATTCATACGGTAATTATCCATAATTTCACCTCTACCCATAAACAGAAATTTTTCTGTTATGATATTACAGTAATATTTTATGGAAAAACGCATAAAATGTTCCCCGCTCTTTTTTATCTTAATGCTTTTTTTAGCTTTTCTATCATTTCAACAATATGTTCTTTCTCTACAATAAGAGGCGGCACTAAGCGCAATACATTTCCATGTGCCTGAATAACTAATAACCCTTCCTCCATTGCTTTTGTACATACTTCTGATACCGGTTGTTTCAAAACAATTCCCTGTATCAGACCTTTTCCTCTTCTTTCTAAAACACAGTCTAAATCCTTTACCAAATCATCTAAAGCAGCTTCTAAATAAGGTGTTATTTCTTTTACATGTCCTAAAATGTCTTCTTCCTCAAATATATCGAGAACTGTTTTTACAGCTTTACATGCCAAAGGATTTCCGCCATAAGTTGCCCCATGATCTCCCGGTTTTAAAGAATTTTCTGCCACCTTTTTTGTCATTCCAAAAGCGCCCACAGGAATACCGCTTCCAATCCCTTTTGCCATAGCAAGGATATCCGGTTTCACTTTGTAACCCTGCCAAGCAAACATAGAACCACTTCTTCCCATACCACATTGCACCTCATCAAAAATCAGCAAAATATCATTTTCATCACATAGCTTTCTGATTTCTTCCATAAATTCCTGTGTTGCCGGATGAATGCCTCCTTCTCCCTGAATTGGCTCTAAAATAATGGCACAAGTTTTATCTGTGACCAGTTTTTTTACACTTTCAATATTATTAAATTCTGCAAAAGAAACACCGGGAACTAAAGGTTCAAACGGCGTTCTGTAAGCCTCATTTCCTGTTACAGATAAAGCTCCAAAGGTACGTCCATGGAAAGAATTTTTCATGGCAATAAATTCATATTTACCGGATTTCTTGTTATACGCATATCTTCTGGCTGTTTTCAAAGCTCCTTCTATAGCTTCCGCACCGCTGTTTGTAAAAAATATTTTATCCATTTGGGCATATTTATTTAATTTCTCTGCAGCCTCTGCACAATTCTTATGGTAATACAGATTAGAAGTATGATAGAGTAAATCAATCTGTTCCTTTAAAGCTTCTGTCAGCTTTTTATTTCCATATCCCAACGCAGAAACAGCAAATCCGGCACCAAAATCCAGATATTTTTTACCGTTTTCATCATATAAATACATACCTTCTCCATGCTCTAAAGCAATGGGAAAACGGTTGTAAATATGAAGCAGGTTTTCTTCTGAAATTTCTATACTTTTATTCTTCATAATATTTGTTTTCTCCCTCCTGTAAAATGGCAGTTCCAATTCCCTTATTCGTGAAAATTTCCAATAACAGGCAGTGAGGAATACGTCCATCTAAAATATGTACACGAGAAACTCCATTTTCAATAGCATCAATACAACTGTGTAATTTCGGAAGCATTCCCCCTCCAATACAACCTGATTTCATCAATTCTTCTGCATCTTTTACCCACAATTCGGAAATCAAAGTAGATGGATCAGAAGGATCTTTGTAAACGCCTTCCATGTCTGTCAGGAAAGCAAGTTTCTCTGCATGCATTGCTTTTGCAATAGCGCAGGCTGCATCATCTGCATTAATATTATAAGTATTCCATTCATCATCCAGACCTATAGGGCACACAATAGGAAGGAAATCTTTCTCTAAAAGATCGTATAAAATACTGCTGTTTACCTTCTTAATTTCTCCTACAAATCCAATATCTTTACCGTCTGAATATTTCTTTTTCACCTTTAAAAGACCTCCGTCTTTTCCACTGATTCCAATGGCACGGACACCCAGACTTTCTACCAGCTGTACCAGACTTTTATTTACTTTTCCCAAAACCATTTCTGCGATTTCCATGGTTTCTTCATCTGTTACACGAAGACCATTGATAAACTGTGGCTCTTTTCCTGTTTTTGCCACCCACTTACTGATTTCCTTGCCACCTCCATGTACAACAATCGGCTTAAATCCAACCAGCTTCAAAAGTGTTACATCTTCGATTACCTTTCTTTTTAAAGCCTCATCTGTCATAGCACTTCCGCCGTATTTTACTACAATAATTTTTCTGTTGAATTTCTGTATATAAGGCAACGCCTCTACCAGTACTTTTGCTTTTTCAAGATATTGATTCATATTTTCGTTCATATTTGTTAGCTCCTATAGTCCGCATTAATCTCAATATAACCATGTGTCAAATCACAACCCCATGCTGTTGCACTTTCAGTTCCCTGCTTTATATCTGCTGCAATGGAAACCTCTGGCTGCGATAAGATTTCTGTAGCTTTTTCCTCACTGTAATTCAATGCCATTCCATTTTCTACAAGTTGTAATTTCCCCACATTGCTTTGTATAAACAAATCTGTTTTTTCCGGATCAAATTCTGCGCCTGCATATCCCATAGCACATAAAATCCTTCCCCAGTTGGCATCATGTCCCGCAATAGCTGTTTTTGTCAAATTGGAGCAAATCACAGATTTTGCCAACGTCTTTGCCTGTTTCTTCGTCTCTGCTCCCTGAATGGTTACTTCCAAAAGTGCTGTGGCACCTTCTCCGTCACCGGCAATTTTCTTTGCTAATATTGTATTTACTTCGTGAAGGGCTTCCTTAAAAATTTCAAACTCTTTTGTGCCCTTTTGAATTTCCTTATTTCCTGCCATTTGATTAGCTAAAAGCAGAACTGTATCATTTGTAGACGTATCTCCATCTACAGAAATCATATTGTAAGTTTCCTCTACATCACTACTTAAAGCCGCCTGCAATGCTTCCTTGGAAATCACTGCATCTGTTGTAATAAATGCCAGCATCGTACACATATTCGGATGAATCATACCGGATCCTTTGGCCATTCCGCCAATAGTTACCATCGTCCCATCAATTTCAACAGTTACTGCTGCTTCTTTTTCTTTTGTATCAGTAGTCATAATTGCCTTTGCAGCTAAATTCCCCATCTCCTGTCCAACTGCTTTTTCTTTTGCAAGTAAATGCACACCTGTTTTCATTTTTTCCACAGGAATCTGCATACCAATAACTCCTGTAGAAGCAATCAATACACTTTCTGTCTCTGTTTCCAATACTTTAGCAGCTTCTTTTGCCACTTCTTTACAGCATTCCATTCCTTTCTCTCCTGTACAGGCATTGGCAATTCCTGAATTAATAACAATTACCTGTGGCTTCGCACTGCTTTCTACCACTTTTTTATCCCATTTTACAGGGGCTGCCTTTACCACATTTGTAGTAAACGTGCCTGCTGCTTCACATGGTTTTTGACTATACACCAAAGCCATATCTGTTCTTCCCTGATATTTAATTCCCGCTGCTGCAGATGCTGCTTCAAATCCCTTTGCTGCAGTTACTCCACCATTTATTATGTTCATCCTTATCCCTCCTGCTGCACATTAAACTGCGTAATATTCTCTGTGTTTAAAATAAAATCATAGTAGTTTAAATCCTGTCTTTTCTGCCATCCAATCGTATTCCAAAAGGTATTTCCTATATCATTTTGAGCAAAGGCAATTAAAGAAACATGGTTAATTCCTTCCTTTTGCAGTGCATCCATAACAGCAATTACCATGGCCTTTCCTATTCCCTGTCTTCTATATTTTTCGTCTACACATACGTGATAAAGACAGCCTCTTCGCCCATCATGTCCACATAAAATTGCCCCCACAATTTTAGAATTTTTCACTGCTACTACACTGGTTTTTGGATTTCTTTCCAGAAATTTTCTTACTCCTTCTTTTGAATCATCAATGCTGCGTATTCCAAATCCCTGTATTTTTTTCCATAAGCCATATACTTCCTCGTAATCTTCAATTACCATTTTTCTTATCATGCCTGTCACCTCTCTATGGAAACATAGGAATAAGTTCAAGTCCCTCTTTTTCCTCTAACCCAAACATTAAATTCATATTTTGTACAGCCTGACCAGCCGCACCTTTTACCAGATTATCCAGAGCACCCATTACAATAATTCTGTTCGTTCTTTCATCAATCTGAAAACCGATATCTGTATAATTACTTCCCTCTACCCATTTTGTTTCCGGATATACATTCTTTTCCAAAACACGGATAAATTTTTCCTTGCCATAGTATTTATCATAGACTTTCTTTACTTCTTCATAAGTAACTTCTTTTTTCAGTTTTGCATACTCTGTAACCAGAATTCCTCTATTCATCGGTACAAGATGAGGGGTAAAATTCAAAACAATTTCCTCTCCTGCTGCATATCCCAACTGTTCTTCTATCTCCGGTGTATGACGATGATTTCCAACAGCATAAGCTTTCATATTTTCATTTACCTCGCAGAAGAGATTATCAACTTTTGCTCCTCTTCCAGCTCCGGATGTACCGGATTTTGCATCAATAATTAAAGTATCTGTGTCAATCAGCCCTTCCTTCACAAGAGGATATGCCGACAAAATAGAACAAGTCGTATAACATCCCGGATTGGCTAAAAGCCTTGCATTTTTAATCTTTTCTCTGTTGATTTCGCATAATCCATATACTGCTTCCTGAATAAACTGTGGACTTTTATGTGTAATTTTATACCATTTTTCATAAACAGACACATCTTTCAATCTAAAGTCAGCGCTTAAATCTATAATTTTAACTTTTGAAAGGATTTCTTCATTTACAAGAGAAGAACATAGTCCCTGAGGTGTTGCGGTAAAGATTACATCTACCTGCTCTGCCAATGTTTCTATATCATCATCCATACAAGCTGCATCTACAATCTGAAACATATTTCTGTAAACGTCTGCATATTTTCTACCAAGATGACTTCTGGAACCATACCATTTAATTTCTGCATTTTTATGCCCAGTCAAAATTCTTACAAGCTCTCCGCCCGCATATCCTGTAGAACCAATAATTCCTACTTTAATCATCTCATTCTTCCTTTCTCTCTATCCTGTCTTTCATAAGATTCATATTTTATGTATATTTAAAATTTTATTTTGCATAATTATACATCTACTTTTTCAATTATGCAAGAGTTTTTTCATTTTTTTACGGCGCTTTTTCTGTTGCTGTATACACAATAGGTATTCTATACTAATAAAAAAATTCTCTTTACAGAATATTTGACAACAGCATAAATATAAATGGCCGGAAAGCTGAAATCATCCCATTATACCGGACGTATCCATAAACTGTGATATAAAAAACAGATGTTCAGCAACTTTTTATACAATAAAGAGAGTTGTCCTTTAAATATCATTCCGAAATATTTATATATTTCCGGATATGCATCTAAAGTAACAACTCCCTTTTTTATTCTTCACTATCTAAAATTTTCTGTATGGTATTTTTCACCAATTCAAAAGCCGTAGAGTTCATACCACTGTTAATTACAATGTCCGCCGTACTTCTGGTAGGTTCTACATATAAATAATGCATAGGCTTTACCGTTGTCAGATACTGCTCTACCACTCCTTCAATGTCCCTTCCTCTTTCCTTTACGTCCCGGATAACACGACGCAGAATTCTCTCATCTGCATCTGCTTCCACATAAATTTTAATGTCCATTAAATTCCGCAGACGCTCATCTGCTAAAACAAGAATTCCCTCCAAAAGAATAACCTTTTTCGGTTCAACAATCTGAAACTCACCGGAACGATTATGCTGTGTATAGTCATACACAGGACATTGTATACTCTTACCTTCCTTCAGCTCCTGAAGCTGCCGTACTAAAAGTTCTGTTTCCATTGCATCCGGATGGTCATAATTGGTTTTTTTACGCTCCTCCAAAGTCATATCACTTTGGTCACGATAATAATTATCATGATAAATCACTGCCACATCATCTTTAAATTCATCTCTTAATCGATTTGTAAACGTTGACTTTCCGGAACCTGTTCCTCCGGCAATTCCTATAATCACACTTTTCATATTTTTCCCCATCCGTATTTCACTATTTTTACTTCGGTTTAATGCGATTTTATTATATAATTTACACCTTTTACTGTCAACGATATTTTATGTTATGTAGCAGCTTTGCAGTTTTTAAAATCCCGGTTTGCCTAAAAGGGCAAACATATTACTCTTATAACTCTCTACTCCCGGTTGATCAAAGGGATTAATTCCTCCAATATAACCGCTCACACCACAGGCAAACCAGAAAAAGTAGAACATCTGACCTAATGTATACGCATCCTGTTTTGGAATTTTAATCCGCATCACAGGCACATTTCCTGTTTCATGCGCCAAAATTGTTCCTTCCATTGCCGCATGATTTACAAATTCTACACTTTTTCCTGCCAGATAATTCAATCCGTCTAAATCTTCTGCTTCCTCAGGAATAAAAACTTTCTTTTCCGTTTCTTCCACATAGAGAACCGTTTCAAACAAAATTCTTGCTCCATCCTGTATATATTGCCCCATAGAATGTAAATCTGTGGTTAAATCTACAGATGCAGGGAACAGACCTCTCTGATTTTTCCCTTCGCTTTCTCCATAAAGCTGTTTCCACCACTCTGAAAAATAATGAAGACTTGGTTCATAATTTGCCAGAAGCTCAATTTCTTTTCCTTTTCTTAAAAGAAGGTTGCGACATGCCGCATATTGTAAAGAGGGATTTTCTTCGTAAGGTGCTTCCAACACTCTCTGACGCATATCTGCTGCGCCCTGCATCAAAGCTTTTATGTCTGCTCCACTAACGGCAATAGGTAAAAGACCTACTGCTGTGAGAACAGAATACCGGCCTCCTATATCATCCGGTATCACAAAGCAGGTATATCCTTCTTTGTCTGCCATCTTCTTTAATGCACCGTTCGCCTTATCTGTGGTGGCATAAACACGTTTTGCAGCTTCTTCTTTTCCATACTTTTCTTCTAATTTTTTCTTAATTATTCGAAAAGCTACTGCTGACTCTGTAGTCGTACCTGATTTTGAAATCACATTAACAGAGAAATCACATCCTTCCAGCATATCTTCCAAGTCTGCCAGATATTTTGAGGAATTCGAGTTTCCACAAAAATAAATATGGGGTGCTTTTCTTTTTTCATCTGACAAACTATTAAAAAAGCTATGATGTAAAAATTCAATTGCAGCTCTTGCGCCTAAATAAGAACCGCCAATTCCCACTACTAAAAGTACATCAGAATTTTGTCGGATTTCTTCTGCTGCTTTTAAAATTCTTTCAAATTCATCTTTATCGTATTTTACAGGGTGATCCAACCAACCTGTAAAATCATTTCCTGCTCCATCTCTTTTCACAAGAGTATCTCTTGCGTGATTTACCGTAGATTTAAAATTTTTCAATTCCTCATCAGGTATCCATTTTGAAAGATTTAAGTGTTCAAATTCAATTTGCCTGTTCATGACCTGCCTCTTTTCTACCTATTTATTCACAACATTCTGTGGATTACCTTCCACATAAGCTTTCAGATTTTCATACGCACAATCCATAATTCTCTGTCTGCTTTCCTTTGGTGCCCAGGAGATATGAGGTGTAATAATACAATTTTTCGCCTTTAACAGAGGATTATCTCCTTTAATAGGCTCTGTAGAAACTACATCCAGTCCTGCTGCGTAAACTTTTCCTGAATTTAAAGCATCCGCTAAATCCTGTTCTACTACAAGAGGACCTCTGGCATTATTCAGAATAATAACGCCATCTTTCATCTTCTCAATATTCTCTTTATTAATAATTCCTTCTGTCTCAGGGAACAGTGGACAGTGTAAAGCAATCACATCAGATTTTGCCAGTAATTCATCTAAAGATACATATTCTGCAATGGCTTTTCCCGTTTCATTCGGATAAGAATCATGAGCAAGAACATGCATACCTAAAGCTTTTGCCAACTTACCTGTTGTCTGTCCGATTTTTCCAAATCCGATAATACCCATTGTTTTATTATCCAATTCAATTAAAGGATAGTCCCAATAACACCAGTCTTCATGATTTTGCCATTTTCCCTCATGTACAGTTTCATTATGATGACCGATGTGATGGCAAATTTCTAACAAAAGTGCGATTGCAAATTGTCCCACTGATGCAGTTCCGTAAGTCGGTACATTTGTAACCGGAATTCCTTTTTCTTTTGCATACTGATAATCTACTACGTTATATCCCGTTGCCAGCAAACTAATCATCTTCATATTTTTGCAGGCATCAATCACATGCTTGTTAATTGGTGTTTTATTCGTATATACTACCTCTGCATCTGCAATACGGGAAATAATTTCCTGGTCATCATCTACCGGTGTTCTGTCATATACAACAAGCTCTCCAAATTCTTTCAGAGCATCCCAGCTTAAGTCGCCGGGATTTTCTGTGTAACCATCTAATACAACAATTTTCATAATACAAAAACCTCCTTGTCACTCTGCTCCGAAAATCAATTCTACCGGAGTTGTAATAATTTGTGGGAATACAATAAAGATGCAAAGGGAAATTGCAATAAGTAAAATCCATGGTACAGATGCCTTTATAATCCGCTCTAACGGTATTCCTGTAACATTTTCCGCCGCATACAAACATACCCCGACAGGTGGTGTAATCAGTCCAAAGGACAATGTAATAACCAAAAATACTACAAAGAATAACGGTGATACACCTACTGCCTGTACTGCCGGCAATAAAATCGGTACTAAAATAAAGATAGCTGCTGTTGCATCCATAAACATACCCACAACAATTAAAAACGCATATAATACAAACATAATGATAATACGATTATCAGAAATTCCTGTAATCATATTGGCTACTTTTGATGGAAGTCCATCTAACTCAAAGAGTAAAGATGCCGGTTTTGCTGCAATTGCCACGAATAAAATAGTTCCTGTAGATCTTGCATTTTTGCAAATAATTCTCGGAATATCTTTCCATGTCAAATTTTTATAAACATAAATAGATACTAAAATTGTATATACAACTGCAATGGCTGCACCTTCTGTCGGTGTATAAAATCCTGTATATACGCCGCCTAATAAAATAACCGGTGTTAAGAGTGCAGGAATCGCATTTAAAAAAGCTTTTCCCAGCTTTTTGGCTTCAAAAGAAGTACGATCTCCTATACCATGTTTTTTACAGTATAAATAATTATATACCATAAAAATTAATCCAATAATAATTCCCGGAATTAATCCTGCCAAAAGAGCTTTTCCGATAGATACATTTGCTGTTGCTGCTGCGTTAATCATCAAGATACTTGGAGGAATAACGGAAGCCAGCATAGAACCAGACAGGTTTATTGCAGTTGCATAATCCTTTGGATATCCTTTTTTGTTTAATGCATTAATACTCATTTTTCCAATGGATGCAATTGCTGCTACAGAAGAGCCTGACATTCCTGCAAAAATCATATTTACTACAACGGATACATGTCCTAATCCACCGTAAATCCAACCAACCAATGCTTCTGCAAGTCCGTAAATCTTATCTGCTACACCACCCTCGTCCATCAAAGAACCACACAGAATAAACAATGGAACAGCTACCATAATAAAACTGTTCATAGATGTAAACATAGACTGTGCAGCTAAAGAAAGCGGTATATCAGACATGGTTACAATACAGATAACTGCTGACGCTCCCAGAGATACCGCAATGGGTACACCTAAAAACATCAATACAATAAAAATAATAATTAATGCCCAACTCATACTCTATCACCCCTGTTCCAATGCCTTTTGTTTTTCTGTTTCTTTATCTCCGATTGCTACTTTTTCGTGGTGTTCTATAAAGCTCTCTGCCACACCGATAATTCCAAGTACACCTGCAATAGGCTGACAAATACCAATTACCCACATTGGAATTGCTAATGCCGTTCCCATTTCATTCATCATAATCTGCTGGCGCACAACTTCAATTCCCCATATAACCATAAATCCGAAAAAAGCAACAACAACCACTGCATATAAAATCTCACTGAATTTTTTCAGCCACTTAGGTCCTACCTGCAAAAGTAAGGTAACACGAGATGACTCTGCTTGATTAAAACCTGATGCCAATGCTACAAACATCATCCATAAAAACAAATAACGGCTGGTTTCTTCTGTCCACGGAAATGGATGTCCGATAATACGTCCTACAATCTGTAAAAGAATTGTCGCTAACATTCCCACAACCATAATTGCCAAAATTACATTTTCTATTTTGTTTACACATCCAAATACTTTTGAAATGCCACTTTTCTTTTTCTCCATGAAAATTCCCCCATTGTTCTATTCTGCCTTGCCACAAAATTCAGCAGTAGCATCAAACAACTCATCATCTTTAATCAGCTCTTTAAACTTATCATAGCAAGACTTAGAAACTTCAACGAATTGCTCACGGCCTTCATCTGTAATATCATTGTATTCCATACCGTTTTCTTTTAATGTATCCAGTGCTTTCTGGTCCTCTTTTTCCATGAATTCCACATTCCACTGCTGCACTTCTTCACCTGCTTTTGTAATTGCTTCCTGCTGCTGATCGCTTAAACTGTCATATAATTTACTGTTAATTCCCACAAGCCATGCATCTGCCATGTGGTCTGTTCCTGATATGTATTTTTGTACTTCATAAAATTTATTGGAATATGGTACATCAATTGGATTTTCCTGTCCGTCTAAAGTATTTAACTGTAACGCGTTATAAACTTCTGAGAAATTCATTGGTGTTGTAACCGCACCACAGGCTCCGAAGAATTCCACATACAGAGAGTTATTTGGAACTCGTAACACCATACCATCTAAATCTTCCGGTGCATTTACAGGGCGAACGGAATTAGTTACTTTACGCATAGATCTTGTCCATTTACCAACCGTTGTAATTCCCATATCAGATACTCTGTTCATTAATTCTGTTCCCACATCACTGTTCAAATAATCCAAAAGTTGCTGCTGATCATCAAACATATATGGCACTGAAATTACATTATACCCTGGTTCAAAACTTGCATAAACAGAACTTGCCAGTATCAGCATCTGTAAAGAGCCTGCTGAAAGCTGTTTAATACCTGCTGCTGTGTCACCGCCATATAAAGAACCATTTCCAGATACTTTAAATTCAAGGCTTCCATCTGAATATTCATTGGCACGCTTTGCAAATTCTTCTGCGGCCTGATAAATATAGGATGCATCCGGGTCTGGGACAGAAATGGTAATACTGACTTTTTTCTCTTTAGAATCTCCATCCGCTGTTTCATTTTTACTTCCACATCCTGTTAATCCCGTACACAGCATTGCCATGGTAAGTATTCCTGCTAAAAATTTTTTCTTCATGTGTAATCCCTCTCCTATTTTAAATTTGTATTGATTTTGTAAAGTTCTTTCACCTGCTGATATAATCGGATATAAATTTGATAATTTTTTTCATAAACATCCTGATATGTATCGTTGCTGATGACTTTCTTATATAGTTTTTTCTCTACCTTTTCAGAAGCTTCTACCGGATTCTTAAAAATTCCGGCTCCAACTCCGGCCAACAATGCAGCTCCAACAGGTGCCATATCATTCATATCCAGAATTTCTATGGTTTTTCCTGTAATATCTGCTTTCATCTGTGCCCAGAGGTTACTTTTTGCGCCGCCTCCGATAGATGCAAATTTTTCTAATTTTTCCCCTGTTACTTTCTCTGCAATTTCACATAATTGGCGAAGACCATAACCACAGCCTTCCATAACTGCACGATTAAATTCTTTTCTCTCACTTTTTAAGGATACTCCAAAAAATACACCTCTTGCATAAGGGTCCCATACAGGACTTCTTTCTCCTTGCATATAAGGAAGAAAAACAACTCCGCCACATCCTGGGGCTGCTTTCTCTGCTTCTTCATTCATAAGTGTAAAAGAATTTTTCTTGCTTCCTGCTGCTTCTTCCATTAAATCCTGACAAAATTTATCACGGAACCATTGATAAGATGCACCTGTATAAGACATAGCCCCCTGGTAAATCCAGGTTCCTTCTACCACGTGGCAACGGTTGATAAAACTTTTATCAAACTTTGCTTTATCTACACAAATAGTCAAAACATTGGTTGTTCCTACTGATTCACAAGCGTCTCCATTAGCTTTTACACCTGCTGCCAAAGTAGCACAAGGTGTATCTGCTCCTCCGATTACCACCGGAATTCCTCTGGAAACTCCCAACGAAATAATATCTTCATTTATAAGACCGCCTACTACTTCAGAGGAATTCATCAATGGCGGCAGTTTTTCTTTTGCAATCCCGATGGTTTCACAAAGGTAATCAGACCACTGCCCTTTATGCCCTTTCTGGGTTTCAAATAAATTTGTATAAGAAGCATTAGAATAATCTATTGCAAAATTCCCAGTCATTCTCTGTGCCAAAACAGTATTGATATGACCAAAATATCTTGTTTTCTCATAAATTTCCGGTAAATTTCTCTTAATCCACAGCATGGAAGTACCGGAATGAGCTCCTGCCATGCAATTGTTCGCTGTAATATTAAAGAGTTCTTCAACTCCCACTGCTGCTTTTATTATTTCTGCTTCTTCTGTACTTCGTCTGTCGGAATAAATAATCGGCTCTACTAAAATATTTCCTTTTTCATCCATAGCAGCAAGACCGGGGCATAAGCTGGAAATTCCAATACCTGCTATTTTTTCAGGAGAAATTCCTTTTCCCTGAAGCAGTAGTCTTATACACTTTAAGTATGCCTGCCACATGCCCTCAGTATCAATCTGAACATAATCCTGATTAGGTGTAATAAGAGGATAAGAGCTGCTGCTAATTCCCAGAAGTTTTGCATTCTTATCAATAATTGCTACTTTTATACTTGTAGTTCCTACATCTACTCCCAGTAAGTATTCCTTTTCCATAACTTATAACCCGCCCTTACTTTCCATCTTCTTAAAACTGTTCGTAATTTTTATCGTTCTCTAACTGTGCCAGAAGTTCTTTTGCCTCTTTTACACTGTATCCTTCATGAATAATATAGCGAAGTGCAATTACAAGAGCTGTTACATCTTTGTAATCCCATACAAATCTTCCCATTGTAACACCGCCTATACCACAATCCATGGCATCTCTTGTCATCTGAAGGTAATCATCTAATGTTTTGCAGGAATCACCACCCTGAATTACAATTCTGAAAGAAGATGGTACACATGCTACAACTTTTGCCATGCTTTCCGGATCCCCTGTATATGTTGTTTTTACAACATCCATACCTAATTCACAAGCACTTCTTACACAATATGCTATATTCTGCCAGGAAGTTCTTTCGTCTACCGGTACGCTTTCTCCTTTTGGATAAACATGTCCAATTAAAGGCATTCCCATACGGTCACAATAATCAGAAACTTCTCCGATTCTTTCAAACTGTTCATTCTGGAAGTCTCCTAAAGTCATAGCTCCCATAGATACTGCATCTGCTCCCATACGGATAGCTGCATCTACACATCCGAATACGATATCATTGGTAGGTGCTGTAGGAGAATAGTTTGAAATCTTCTGTAGTACAGAAATACCTGAACCTACGTGTGGTCCCCAACATCTCTCCTGAATACCTTTTGTCATAGTCATTGCATCCGGTTTTCCTGCAACAATTTTGTCAATCGCTCCCTGAATATCATGAAGACCTGTCATAGGTGCAATTCCTCTGGAAATTGCATGGTCTACAGTAATTGCCATCATTTTGTTACTCTTTGGATTTACTAATCTTGCTAATCTTACTTCTTTTCCCATCATTGCCATAATTACATATCTCCTTTTTATTAATTTTCTATTTTTTCTTTATGGTTCTATTTCAACTTTTAGTTCCTTGCCGCTCTTTACAGCTTCATAAGCTTCTCCAAAATCTTCTAGCTTAAATACCTTTGTAATAATCGGTTTCAAATTCACTGCACCGCTCATAACCATCTGTGCTGCTTCATGGTAATCCTGACGTTTATATGCACTGGAACCGCATACATTAATTTCTCCATAATGAATCAAATTTGGATCAATTTCTGCCATAACATCTTTTGTAAATCCGGCAAACAGACAAACAGAACCTGTTTTTCTTACCAATTCTAAATTAGAATTAACAAGCTGTGGAATTCCAATAGCAATTAAAACAACATCTGCCCCAATTCCATCTGTTTCATTCATAACAATCTGCTTTAAATCCTCTTCTGCAGAATTTACAACAATATCCGCACCACACTCGTAAGCTTTTTCACGTCTGAATTCATTTAATTCACTAACGATTACTTTACGAGCTCCTGCTGCTTTTGCCAGAATAATATGCATCAAACCAATAGGTCCTGCTCCAATAATAACGACAACATCGTTAAATTTTACTCCTGCATTTTTCTGTCCTCTCAAACAGCATGATAATGGTTCAATCAATGCACCTTCTCCAAAAGAAACATTATCTGACAGTTTTATCACATTGCCTCCTTCGATTGCCTCTTGAGGAAGCAGAACATATTCTGCAAATCCGCCGTCAAATTCATATCCAATTGCCTTTCTGTTCAGGCAAATATTATCGTGTCCGCTTACACACATTGCACAGGAGCCGTCCGGTATTACGTTTTCTACAGCAACTCTATCTCCTACTTGATATCCCTCTACATTCTCTCCTACTTCGCAAATCACACCGCTAATTTCATGTCCGATTATATGTCCATAGCGAACAGATTTTGTTTTCTTTCCTTCCAGAATTCTAATATCAGTACCGCAAATAGCCGTTCTTTTCATTTCCAGCAGCATATCATTAGGTCCTACTGTTGGTTTCGGATAATCCTCAACTGTTTTAAAATCATTTGGTGAATATAAAACTACCGCTTTCATGACTTTCTCCTTTCCCTTTTTGATAATTGCATTATAACTGAATATTATGGTGCGGCGGAGCCGCCAGTCCGGTGTGGCGAGAGCCACCTGTCCGGACTAACGG
>URHS01000023.1 GCA_900547685.1 uncultured Blautia sp.
TACCGGAGCCTCTTTGATTGCCGGCACATCCTGTATCAGCGGATAACACTTTTCCTGTGTATTTGTATCGGTAAGAATAAACAGTTTATCGTAATTCAGTGTTGCAAGGAATGCTTGTAAATCTGCTTTCAAATCCTTACTTATCACTACTTTTTGTTCGGCCATATATTTTATTATTTTGCTAGTCATTTTGTACATTTATAATAAAATTTACCTTTTCTTTAGACAAGCTGATGGTAACACTGTCTCCCGCTTTTATCCTGCCTTCTAAAATTTCCTCTGCCATTGCATCTTCTATTTTACTCTGAATAGCTCTCTTTAAAGGACGTGCTCCATATTTTGGATCAAATCCTTCTTTTCCAATAAATTCTTTCACACTCTCGCGAATTTTCACATCAATATTCAACTGGGTTTTACAGCGTTTTGTAAATTCTTTTAAAAGAAGTCCTACAATCTTTTTAATTTCTTCCTTATTCAAAGTATGGAATACGATAATGTCATCAATACGGTTTAAAAACTCCGGCTTAAAGAGTCTCTTTACTTCTTCCATTACACTGTCTTTCATTTTCCTGTAATCAGCCTGTGCATCATCTACTGTTCCAAATCCCAGCTTTTTCGGCTCTACAATCGCCTGCGCTCCTGCATTGGAAGTCATAATAATAATAGTTTCCTTAAAGTCTACTTTTCTGCCTTGAGCATCAGTAATATGACCGTCATCAAGTACCTGAAGAAGAATATTGAATACATCTGGATGTGCTTTCTCAATTTCATCAAAGAGTAAAACACTATAAGGGCTTCGTCTTACCTTTTCACTTAACTGACCGCCCTCTTCATATCCCACATATCCCGGAGGTGATCCAATCAGTTTAGAGACACTGTGTTTTTCCATATACTCTGACATATCCACACGGATCATCGCATCTTCACTGCCAAAGACAGCTTCTGCCAAAGCTTTGGAAAGCTCTGTTTTTCCCACTCCCGTAGGTCCTAATAAAAGGAAAGAACCAATAGGACGCTTGGGATCTTTTAATCCTACTCTTCCTCGTTTAATCGCCTTTGCCACTGCGGTAACTGCCTCATCCTGTCCAATTACACGTTTATGGAGCTGATTTTCTAATTTTGCCAGCCTTTTAGACTCACCTTCTGTAAGCTTTTTCACCGGTATTTTCGTCCATTGAGCAACCACTAAGGCAATATCATCTTCTGTAACAAACAATTTTTTATTCTTGCGCTGTCTTTCAAAGCGTTTTCTCGCTTTTTCTACCGTTTCCTCTGTTTCCTTCTGCTCCTCCTGCAGCTTTCCTGCAAGAAGGAAGTCCTGATTTTTCACTGCTTCTTCCTTTTCTTCGCAGATATCTCTTAAGCGGAGCTCTGCTTCCATCAGTCCATCAGGCACCTTATAACCGGAAATCTGCACTTTTGAACATGCCTCATCTAATAAATCTAATGCCTTATCAGGAAGAAATCTGTCATTAATATAACGTATACCCATGGAAACAGCTGCTTTTACTGCTCCTTCTTCAATAACAACACCATGATGTTTTTCGTAATAAGGTACTAATCCTTTTAAAATTTCTTCAGCTTCTTCCTTCGTCGGTTCTTCCACCATTATCGGCTGAAATCTTCGCTCTAAAGCAGGATCTTTTTCAATATGTTTTCGATATTCTTCAATGGTTGTTGCACCGATAAGCTGAATTTCTCCTCTGGAAAGAGATGGTTTTAAAATATTGGAAGCATCTAACGCTCCTTCTGCCCCACCTGCTCCAATAAGTGTATGAAGTTCATCCAAAAATAAAAGAATTCTTTTATCATTAGAAGCCTCCCAAACAACACGTTTAATTCTCTCCTCAAATTCTCCTCGATATTTAGAACCAGCTACCATTGCAGACAAATCTAATACAAGAATACGTTTATCTGCCATATTTTCAGGAACCATTCCACTTACAATTTTCTGTGCAAGTCCCTCTGTAATAGCTGTTTTTCCTACTCCCGGCTCTCCTATCAGACAAGGATTATTCTTTGTTCTTCTGCTCAAAATCTGAATAATACGATTAATTTCTTTTTCTCTCCCCACAACAGGGTCTAATTTGCCCATGGCCGCCATTTCTGTTAAATCTCTGCCATACTGATCCAGCATTGGCGTGGCACTCCGCTCTTCTTTTGTCAAAGTACCTTCTCTTCCCATAACTTTCATAAGCTCTGCATACAGCTTCTGATTACCGGCTCCCATAGTATGCAAAAGTCTTGCCCCCACACAGTCGCTTTCTTTTAACATTGCAATTAAAATATGTTCTGTGCCAATCTCTGCACTCTCCATATTCTGGGCTTCTTCCTCTGCTTTAGCAAGTACCCTTCTGCTTCTAGGCGTATATCCCTGGGGTTCTTCTAATAATACCTCTGAAGAAGGTACAACCAGTTTCTCCATAAGTTCCATCAATTTACTTTGTGTAATACCTGCTTCTGCTAAGACTTCTCCTGCTGTACCATCTTTCACAGCCAAAAGTCCTGCTAATATGTGTTCAGTTCCAATATAATTATGGCTGCATTTTCTGGCAGTCTCTTCTGCCAGCTTCAAAGCCTTTAATGCCCACTTTGAGTATTGCGTTTTCATGTATCTCTCCTATTCTATTTATATTCTTCAAAAATTTCATCAATTAAGGCATGCACTTCATCTCTTGTAATATTCTTACAGCAACCCTTCGCCAGAACCGGCAAAAGATTTTCCTTCATTTCCTCCAATGCTCTGATTTTATCTACATCAATGGAAATGACTGCGCCTCTGCGTCTGTCTATACTGAGAAATCCCTCCTGCCTCAATACAGAATATGCTTTATTTACTGTGTGCATGTTAATTCCTATGGTATCTGCCAGCTGTCTTACAGAAGGAAGCGTCTCCCCTACCTTCAGCTGGTCTGTGGCAATTCCCATAATAATCTGATTACAAAGCTGTACATAAATTGCTTCATCACTGTTAAAATCAATTTCAATCAGCATGCCTTCACCTTCTTTCCAGATTGTTATATCTAATATAGCATAAATAGAATTTTTAGTAAAGAATAGAAAAAAGAAGCTGCTTTCGCAGCTTCTTCCTATGCTTCATCAATGGCTTTTCCAATATCGTTTCGCATATATTTATTTTCGAAGTCAATCCATTTTGTTGCCTCATAAGCGTTGGCTCTTGCTTCTTTTAAGTCAGCGCCTTTTGCAGTAACACCTAAGACACGCCCGCCATTTGTTACGATCTTTCCATCTTTAAAAGCTGTTCCCGCATGGAAAACATAGTAACCGTCTTTGTCCTTAAAGTTTTCTAGACCTTCAATTGGATATCCTTTTTCATAAGAAACCGGATAACCATCAGAAGCCAAAACAACACATACTGCTGCATTATCTTCAAACTGCAAATCGATTTCATCTAACTTTCCATCTACACAGGCTTCAAAAACTTCCACAATGTCGTTTTTCAGTCTTGGAATAACAACCTGTGCTTCCGGATCACCGAAACGTGCATTATATTCTAACACTTTTGGACCTTTTTCTGTAAGCATCAGACCAAAGAAAATAATCCCTTTAAATTCTCTGCCTTCTGCTGCCATAGCGTCTACGGTTGCCTGATATACATATTTTTCGCAAAATTCATCCACTTCTTTTGTATAGAAAGGACTTGGTGAGAATGTTCCCATTCCCCCTGTATTCAAACCTTCGTCTCCGTCTTTTGCACGCTTATGGTCCTGTGCAGAAGTCATAGTTTTAATCGTTTTTCCATCTACAAAAGAAAGTACAGATACTTCACGTCCTGTCATAAACTCTTCAATAACTAAAGTATTTCCTGCAGAACCGAATTTTTTATCCAGCATAATTGTGCGAACGCCTTCTTCTGCCTCTTCCAATGTATTACAGATTAAAACACCTTTCCCAAGAGCCAGTCCGTCTGCTTTTAATACAATAGGAAATTCAGCTTTCTCACGAAGATAAGCAAGTGCCTTATCCGCATCTTCAAAATTTTCATAAGCTGCTGTAGGGATATTATATTTCTTCATCAAATCTTTAGAAAATGCTTTTGAGCCTTCCAGAATTGCCGCATTCTTTCTTGGTCCGAATACACGCAATCCTTCTTTTTCAAAAACATCCACAACACCGCCAACTAAAGGATCATCCATACCAACAACCGTTAAGTCTACTTTGTTTTCTTTTGCAAAAGCTGCCAGCTTCTCAAATTCCATAGCGCCGATTGGTACACATTCTGCAAATTCTGCAATTCCTGCATTTCCCGGCGCACAGTAAATTTTATCTACCTTTGGACTTTTTGCAACTTTCCATGCAATCGCGTGTTCTCTGCCGCCGCTTCCTATAATTAATACTTTCATCCTCTTATGCTCCCTTCTTATTCTTTAAATTTTACCAGTCCATCCACAACTTCAATTTTATCATTTGCAATTAAATCAATGGCTCTCGGCATAATTTTCCACTCTGCCTCTTCCATAACTCTGCGCTGAAGGATTTCCGGTGTATCTCCCTGACGAACTTCCACTGCTTTCTGTAAAATAATCGGACCTGTATCCGTACCTTCATCTACAAAATGTACCGTTGCTCCGGTTACTTTTACCCCTCTTTCCAATACACCCTCATGCACTTTCAGACCATAATAACCTGTACCGCAGAAAGATGGAATAAGCGCCGGATGAATATTGATAATCTTATTTGGATAAGCCTTTACCATAATTTCCGGAATAACTACAAGACAACCTGCCAGAACAACGAGATCTACATGATAGGATTGGATTGTTTCAAGTAAAGCCTGATTAAATTCCGCTCTGGAAGCATACGCTTTCGGAGAGACGCAGATTGCCTCTATTCCCTTCATTCTTGCTCTTTCCAAAGCATACGCATTTGCGTTATTACTGATTACTACAGCAATTTCCGCATTGGTAATTTCGCCCCTGTCCATTGCATCCATAATCGCCTGAAGATTTGTTCCTCCACCGGACACCAACACTGCCATTTTCATCATATTCATTCAGCCTTTCTTTATAAACAGGAAAAGGGCTGCTCTTGCAACCCTGATTTCCCTATCTTATACTAATTTAACACCTTTTTCTCCATCTTCAATCTTACCGATTACATAAGGAGTATCTCCTGCTGCCTTCATAGCTTCCATTGTTTTGTCAACGTCTGCCGGATCTACTGCTACAATCATACCAATACCCATATTATAAGTATTATACATCATCTGCTCTTCAATATTTCCTGTTTTTGCCATTAATGTAAAAATTGGAGGAATTGGGTAGCTGTCTTTTTCTACAACTGCACATACACCATCTTTTAACATACGTGGAATATTTTCATAAAATCCGCCGCCTGTGATGTGGCTGCAGGCTTTTACGGTAATACCTGCTTCTTTTACTTTTTTCAATGCTTTTACATAAATTCTTGTAGGAGCAAGTAAAGCTTCTCCTAAAGTTGTTCCTAATTCTTCATAATAAGTATCTAAAGACTCTTTTGTAATTTCAAATACTTTTCTTACTAATGAAAAACCATTGCTGTGAACACCGGAAGATGCCATACCGATTAAAACATCACCTGCTTTTAAGTTTTCTCCGGTGATCATATCTTTCTTGTCACAAACACCAACTGCAAAACCTGCTAAATCGTAATCATCTTCCGGCATAAGTCCAGGATGTTCTGCTGTTTCGCCACCGATTAAAGCTGCTTCAGACTGTAAGCATCCTTCTGCAACACCTTTTACGATAGTAGCAATTTTTTCAGGATAATTTTTTCCACATGCAATATAATCTAAGAAAAATAATGGTTCTCCACCTGCACATGCAATATCGTTTACACACATTGCAACTGCATCAATACCAATTGTATCATGTTTGTCCATTACCATTGCCAGTTTCACCTTTGTTCCACATCCATCTGTACCGGATAACAATACTGGTTCTTCCATCTCTTTAATTTTTGCCAGAGAAAAAGCACCGGAGAAACCGCCTAATCCGCCAAGAACTTCTTCACGCATTGTTTTCTTTACATGTTCTTTCATCAATTCTACTGATTTATATCCAGCTTCAATATCTACGCCAGCTTTCTTGTAATCCATTTTCTTTCTTCCTCCGTTTCATTTCCCTGCTTTTATTTATAGTTTTTATATCCTACTTCCTGTAATTTTGCATCTTTTGCAACAACCTGATCTTTTAATTCTTCTTTATAATCTTTTAATTTCTGCAATAATGCTTCATCTGAAGTAGCTAAAATCTTGGCTGCCAGAATTGCTGCGTTTGCTCCTCCGTTAATTGCAACAGTTGCAACAGGAATACCGGAAGGCATCTGAACAATAGAATACAGAGAGTCCCTTCCTCCTAAAGAAGTTGTATGCATTGGGATACCGATAACCGGCATTGGGAAAATTGCTGCACACATACCTGGAAGGTGTGCTGCCATACCTGCTCCTGCAATAATGACTTTAAATCCCTTTTCTTCTGCTGTTTTCGCATATTCAAAGAATACATCCGGTTCTCTGTGGGCAGAAATAATCGTCATTTCGTATTCAATTCCGAATTTCTCTAACATATCTGCCGCTTTACTCATAACAGGCATATCTGAGTCGCTGCCCATAACAATTCCAACTTTTGCCATGATTGTTCTCCTTTAAATTAAATTCAGCTTATGCTGTATATTTTATTGTACAGCACAATTTTACATATTGTTACAAATAATGTCAACCGCAAAACCCTTTTTCTTTATATTATTCACAGAAAGGCTCGTTTAATTTTTCTGTACCCTCTAATACAAATCTTCCATCGCTGATAATCATGATTTTCTCATTTTTTTCTGTTTCTACCCAAATTTTATCCAATTCATCATAAGGAATGGTAATATCTGTGTGACACCCCATATAAGCCTTACTAATATCTTCTTTTCTTAAAATAGAAACCTCGTTGTCTCTTGCAATAATTTCCTTTCCATCCGGATTATAAACAGCCGTATCTTCTCCCCAACTATAGCAGGTATCCCCTACTGCAAAGTGTGGTCCCATTTTTTCTGCAATTAAAATCGGCAGCAAATGTGCAATCTTATATTTCTGCGCCATGACATAAGCCGTAGTATTTGTTCCGATTGCAAATTCTCCCAGAGGAAGTGTTTCATGGTGATGAAGAAGGTTTTCTTTTAAAAAGCTCTTATTTTCCTCTTCCTTTTCAAAGTTTTTACAAGTATACTCTGCAATCTTTCCGTCTTTAAAAAGAAGTTTCAGCCCTCTATATTCCAAACCGTTTAAAAATACTCTGGATACTGCCAAAGTACCATTTGTTCCCTTGAGCACTGGTGATGTAAAGACTTCGCCCACTGGAATATTTACATCTGCTACACAGTTTTCGAAATTAGTCTGCTTGTCCGGATTTTCCAGTGTATGAAGAGAAACGGTTAAATCTGTTTCATTTTCCCCTTTTCCCAGAATATGTACGCAAGTCCCCTTATCTAATGCATCAATGATACTCTGCTGGATTTTTCTGTATAATTCATTATCCAATGTATTTAATTTCACAGTTTCTCCAAAAATTTCCTCGAATTTTTCTCCGATTTCTTTTACCGGATATGCAATAATGGTAAAGCTTCTTTCTTCACCCTTAATATAACGATTTACGATCTGACCTGACTCATTGTCATAAGACACCTGCAATTTCTGCTGATGTGGTGTTAAAACACAGGCTTCCTCTGTCTTTTCAGGTACAAAAGGTGTTTCTCCAAAGATTTCCATACATGCAGGACCTCCGTGAACAGCCGCCAGCTCCTTCACCTGCTCATAAGCCACCTGTAAAACTCTCAGTTTTCTCTGAATAAACTCATGGTCTAAATACAGTGCGGCATCATCCTTATGGTCGTATTCAAACTGCTGATTAGGAACTGCCCCATAATATCCAATTCTATGATGCTGTTTTTTATTTACTGAATGAACAGCACTTCGATAGATAACAGGCTGTAATCCCATTTCCGCAAACTGTCTGATTTCCTCTTTTACAATTCGCTCAAACCCCAGCTGGAAACGAATATTTACAGTCTTCTTCTTTGTAATATCTTTACCGCCTAAAACAAATCCTTCTCTATATCCTTCTGTAAATGTTCTTGCCATTGCCTGAATTTTTTCTTCCGGCAGAGTATTCAGGAAATTTGCCATACCGATTTCATTTTCTGTAATATATTCCCCAAATTTGTACAAATAACGAAGATCTGTTAAGTCACTGTCACAGATGATTTTTGCAGCAAAATCTAAAGACGGATCAATTCCTTCTCTGACTCTGTATCCTACCATTTCATCACTGTAATCGCTGATATACCAGTAAATAGCATCCTTTACATCCTTTGCAGATATCTCCTCTTCCTCAAAAAGATTATAAATCTGCACAAAAAGTTCTAAAACAACAGTCATGTCAAAAAGACGCTTTTCATAAGCAAAAACAATCATTCCACGAATTTCTGTATATAGAAAACTTAATAATGCACCAAACTCTTCTCCCAGCATTTTTTGTGCATAAGCAGGATTTCCATAAGAACTATCATAATTTTCCGGTAAAATATCCTGATACAAAGCATAGTTGTTTTCTTCCAATTCTTTCTGTGAAGCGGTTTCTATCCAGCCTTTTTGTATCTTTCCGTACAGTTCATCCACCATCAGAATAAATTCTGCTGTTTTTCTGAAATATTCACCATAAGGTTCTTTTACAACCTCTTCTTTTTGAATTTCCTGAATTCTCTCACGCATTAAAGTATAGCGTTCTTCAAAAAACACATCATTCATCTTTCAAATTCCCCTTTTCCACATTTAAGTCTAATATTTCATGCACATAAGACTCCATAATTTTTGAGCCTTCTCCTGTGCGCTCATTTCTCTTTAATACCTGTGATTTCTTTATTCCACGCTCTCTCCATGATTTTCCACCAGTGGCGTGATTTAACATTAAAGGTTGAATATTATCACAAACATGGGCAAATTTAGCCTCTGGTGTCTGAT
This sequence comes from uncultured Blautia sp., assembly GCA_900547685.1. Classification (GTDB taxonomy): domain Bacteria; phylum Bacillota; class Clostridia; order Lachnospirales; family Lachnospiraceae; genus Blautia. The sequence continues at coordinate 9,005 of URHS01000023.1, forward strand.
ATTCTTCAAACTCATCCCACAATGTTCTCAGTTGTTCTGCCTGGTCTTTTGGAAGAATGTTAAAAATTCGCTCTGCTGCTTTTAGCTCTCTTTCCCTCTTTGTCTGGTTTCCAACTGCGTCATAGGCATAAGTATCACCCGCGTCAATTTCTACTAAATCATGCACTAATACCATAAGCATCGTCTTTGCTAAATCAATCTTTTCCTCAGAATATTCTGCCAAAAGTGCTGCCATTAAAGCCAGATGCCAGGAATGCTCTGCATCATTTTCTTTTCTGATGCCATCTGATAAATAAGTCTGCCGGCCAATAAACTTTGCCTTATCTGCTTCCAGCAAAAAATCCATCTGTTTTTTCAATCGTTCTTCCATATCTTTATCCTGCCTTTCTGTTATTAAGAAATTCCAACTAAGAAAAGTGCCAGCCAGATAACCATAAGTACTCCATTTCCCACTGCTCCGATTTTACAAAAAAGCTGATCCCTGTTTTTCTCGGAAAAGCTCTTCAATCCGGTAATAAATCCATAAATGGAAAGAACAATGGCAATCAGCCCCAATGCTCCCAAATACATCCCGCCCTTTCCATGAAAAATCAAAGCACATAATGCGGCGGCACAAAAAATCCCCAGAGAAATTCCGGCAAAAACCGTTGAGGCTATTCCCTGTCCGGAATGTTTCTTTTTTGCAAAAGAATATTTATTTTTCTTTTTTGCCATTACTTGTTTCTCCTTTTTTTCTTTTATAAACGAAATAGATAACGGCAAAAAGCAGATAGCCAAGTGCCGCACCCAGTGTATTCATAATCAAATCATCTACATCAAAACAACCCAGCTTTGTAACCAGCTGAATGATTTCTACGCAAAGGCTCAAGGTAAACCCTGAAAATGTGATAAATAAAAATCTTCTTGTATCCTTTTTAATAATCGGAAGAATAAATCCAAAAGGAATAAATCCCACAACATTCCCCAACAAGTTCAATACAACCGGCCACACACCCAACTGTTCCCTATACGTCCAAAATCGCTTAATCTCCTGAAGAAATACCAGATTATAATGATATTCTCTTTCTTCAAAACGCAATACCCCAAAACGCTCTGCAAAAAAGAGAAAATAAATCAACAATAACAGATACAGCACAAATAGCATAGTACTGACTGTTTTGATTTTCTTCTTCACATTTTTATTCAATTTTAACCCCTTATTCTTTCTTAAATAACATAAAGACGGGAGAACCCTTTCCCCCGCCCTCTTTTGCCTTACACATTAAAATGTAATTTCTGACTTTCTTTTTAATAATCTTGCTCCGCTTACCAGCATTAAAATCCCCGTAGTAATGCCTGTAACCAGCACAATAATTCCCACTGCAATACTTCCTGCACCGCATCGTGTCATGGTTTTATAAACCTTTTCATTCATTTAGGAACACTTCCTTTTCTGATTATTTTACTCCGTAGATTTCGTAGTATGCATCAATCGCTTCTTTTGTTTTATCGTCAATTACAACTTTACCATTACATTCTCTGTTGTATAAATGCTCTACTACTTCCTCCATTGTTACAATGGCATTTGTCTCAAATCCGTAAGTTTCTTTGATTTCAGCAAGTGCGCTCTTATCGCCCTTTCCTTTTTCCATACGATTTAAAGAAACCATCAAACCTACGATTTCCACATTCGCTGCACCTTTCACCTTTGGAACGGTTTCTTCCATAGATTTTCCGGAGGTTGTTACGTCTTCAATCATAACAACTCTGTCTCCATCCTGCAGCTTACTTCCCAAGAAACTTCCTTTATCTGCACCGTGGTCTTTTTCTTCCTTACGGTCTGAGCAGTAGCGTACTTCTTTACCGTATAATTCACTATATGCAATAGCTGTTACAACACTGATTGGAATTCCTTTGTAAGCCGGTCCGAATAATACGTCAAAATCATCTCCGTATTTGTCATGAATTGCTTTTGCATAATATTCACCTAATTTTTTTAACTGAGAACCTGTTACATAAGCTCCTGCATTCATAAAGAAAGGAGACTTTCTACCACTTTTCAGGGTAAATTCTCCAAATTTTAAAACATCACTTTCTACCATAAATTCAATAAATTCCTGTTTATATGCTTCCATTTTTAAAACCTCCTATATTTATGGAGCTGTTGTACAAAATACAACAGCTCTTTTCACCTATTCAATCTATTCAATTCTATCACAGTTTTTCAGTTATTTCAATCAAACAAATAAGAGAACCGTAGACTTTCTTTACTGATACAAACGAATTTCCCCACATTCATCAATACGTTTTATATAATGTGTAATACCTAAAATAGGTTCAGCACCACAAAAACCTTCCCTCTCTAATTCTTCTATTACAGATGTTGGTGTAACATTTGTAACCTTAACTTTCAATGTTCCGTTATAAGCATAAAATAATTTTGCAGTTGGATAAACTTCCCGTGGACTCCAGATGTTTATAGTATAATCTTCAAATTCAATATAAGGAATATCCGATATCACATTAAAATAATTTCCCATAATCTTATTAATCTGGGCATAAGGTCCATCAGACCAGACATCAGCCGAAACATTCAGTTCTATTTTTGTATTTCCAATATTGTTTGTGCATGTGAAATTTTTTATATAACTCTTGTCCGTTTCAAAACCATCATCTGCTGACACTGCTATAAAACCGGAAATCCATAAGCAAAATGCAAAACATATACAAAATATTTTTCTTCTACGCATCTGTTTTCCTCCTTTCCCAATTTTATTATATCAGATTTTATTACAATCCCCAATTTATTTTCTGATTTTTATAATATTTTTTATACTTAATAAGAATATTTTTTATACTTAAAATGGCTGTCACACAATGCATAGAATATATGTCATGTATGACAGCCATTTTTATCTAAATAATATGAAGTTTTGCCTTTACCTGAGCACCATTCAGAGGCTCTTTATTTTCATCTATAGAAAATGTATGGATATTCAAATATAACTCATAATTTCCTTTATCCGGTACATTTTTTACTGCAAACTCTGTAATTGCCTTTCCCGGTTCGATTAAATCTGACTGATAAATTTCTTCTCCCGTCTCTACAATTTCCAGAGAATATTGAAAATAACAGGGATTTCCTTCTGGATTTAGCAAGGTAAGTTTCCATGTATCATCTTCCGCCGACATCGTAATATCTCCATATCCAGGAATTTTAATACCTTCTTCTCCCTCTGATTTATCTTCTACATCTTTATTCCAGACTTCAGCGTCATCTGAAAGTACCAATCCCTTTTCTTGATTTTTTTCTGAATTACTTGCCAAATATCTGCCTGTCATAAGAGAAACTACTCCTATTACAAGAATAATACAAACAATTCCTAACCATTTTTTTACCTTTTTCTGCATAAATCCCATTTCCCCATTTCTTCTCTGTACTTTGCCCTTACTCTGTTAATGCAATTCCGAAAGTAATACTTCCTGTGTAAGCTACTCCATATTCAAATCTTCCAGCGATAACCGGACGAATTTGGTACTGCTTTGTTCCGTCTTCAGTAAAAGATACTACCTCTTTTCCAACGGTCTGATTAGCCTGTCCTGTTGTTTCCAGAACCTCTCCTGATTCTGAAATTATCTGATATCGCAAAGAAGTTCTCGGCGTAGTATTTGCTTCCAAAACCATCTGGTTTCTGTAATAATCTGTCCCTGCAATTGTTACGGAAACTCTATTTCCTTCCGGCAGATTTTTTATGTCTGTTGCTTCTACATTTACCGTTGCACCTTCATTTCCCATATTAATTGATGCAGGAATAGTAACGGTATAAGATGGCTCTGCTGTAAGTGTCACAGAAAGCTCTTGAGACTGATTTTCATTTGCAAAAGCAGTTACAGACATAGCCATTGTCACCATTGCACCTAAAATAATTCCTAACACTCTTTTTTTCATCATCTTTCCTTCTTTCTAATCACCGGCTACTTATTTACCAACTCAATACCATAAGTCATAGAACCTGTGTAATGTACACCTTTTTGAATAGCTAAATTTCCTGTTCCATTGGGATAATCAAATGCCACCGGATACATCTGATATTCCATTGTTCCATTTTCTGTAAATGCTGCCAATTCCATGCCTTTAATCTGTTTTTCCAGAGCGCCGTTTTTAAATCCTTCTTCTGTTCCCTGTATCATCAATGTCATTAAATAAGGTTTTCTTCCCTCTATATTTTCATCTGCTTCTTCCAGATACAATCTTCCATAAGTGCCACTTCCAGCTTTTAAAGTAACAGAGATTTTACTTCCTTCTGGAATATAAGCTACATCACTTGCTGTAATTGGTATTTTTGTTATTTCCTTTGTATCCATAACAATCGTTTCCGGAATTGTAACTGTATACACCGGATCGTTTGGTTCATACATGGTAATATCTGATTTTGCAGTATCTGCCTGTACGGAAACCGGTAACATTGTCCCAAATATTGTTGCTGCCATTAGCACCGCTGCACTTTTTCCTGCTTTCATTACGTCTCCTCCTTGTAATAAACATTTTTTTCATTACGCATTTGGAAGTGTTTTGAAAATAAAATCAATATAAAGCTTCCTGTTGAAAACAACACCATTTCAGACAGAACAGAAATATCGTTTTCGTCACCTGTCTTTACATCTTCCGGCTTGTAAAGTTCTTTTTCTATAGGCTTCTCTTCCTCATTTTTCTCATTGCTATAAAGTTGAATATTACTTTTTGCAACGCCCTCAACAGGTGCTGCCGCTGCCCAGAAAAGAAACACTAAAAAGATAGGTAGTATTATTTTTCTTTTTTTCATATTTCTTTTACCTGTCACAAAATTTTCAAGAATATTCTTTTACCAAACAACCGATTGTATAGAACTTTTTGTTCTATGCTCTTATTATAGCTTCCATTAAAAAATCTGTCTTCAAATCTATGTTAAATCTCCATCAACTTTAATGAAAAAAGCTTGTTGTATCTCTCACAACAAGCTTTCTTCATGTACATACATCCTAATCTGGTTAGGCTCATCTTCTTCCTCCACCATACATAAAAATCTCCAGTCATATTTTTCATAAAAGGAAGTATGTTCCGTAATTAAATAAAGTGTTTCAATTCCCATTTCTTTCATATCATTGCAAACGTAATCAAGTAATTTCCCCTCTATTCCCTGACAGCGATATTCTTCTTCTACATATAAAGCACATAAATTTGGAGTCAAATCTTTTCGTTTATGAAAATCATTTTCTATCACTCCTGCTCCTGCTATAATCTTGTTTCCTTCTACAACAATATACCACTGTGGAATACTGCTGTTATTTTCAGTTGCTGCCTGCATACTCTCCCTGTATGCTTCCATTGGCACTTTCCATTTTTCGTGAAACCAGAAAGCAGCTTCTGAAATTCTTTCTTTTTCTTCTCGTAATTTTAAAATTTCCATAGTTCTTCTATTCTCCTGCAATCTTTCATTTCTCTATCGCAAGCTCTCGATTAAAAAACATTTTATCGCCTTTAAATAATAATAGGAGGCTGCCCTTGTATCCACAGGTTACAGCCTCCTTTCCTTTATTTTACAATTCCGATTAAATCTCGGATATCTTTAATTTTATTTTTTTCCATATAAGCCTCAATGCCTCTGATTGTTTCCACAGTTGCATAAGGATTAACAAAGTTCGCAGTTCCGATTGATACTGCTGTAGCGCCTGCCATAATAAATTCCAGAGCATCCTCTGCATTTTGAATACCGCCCATTCCAATAATCGGAATGTTGACAGCCTGTGCAACCTGATAAACCATGCGTACTGCTATTGGTTTTACACATGGGCCAGAAACACCACCTGTCTTATTAGCAAGTGCAAAGGTTCTTCTGTTAATATCAATCTTCATACCTGTCAGGGTATTGATAAGTGAAACTGCATCTGCTCCACCTGCTTCTGCTGCTCTTGCAATTTCTGCAATGTCAGTGACATTCGGTGTCAATTTCATAATCACTGGCTGTTTTGCTACTTTTTTAATCTGTGCAGTAAGCGCCTCTACATGCTTTGGGTCCTGACCAAAAGCAAGGAAATTTGCATTTACATTAGGACAGGAAATATTGATTTCCAGCATATCTGCCGGCTCATCCGCCAGACGTTCTACTACTGCCAGATATTCTTCCGGTGCATGTCCGCATACATTTACAATTACTTTTGTATCAAATTGCTGCAGATAAGGTAAATCTCTTTCACAAAATACTTCCATTCCCGGATTTTGAAGCCCAATAGCATTCATCATACCGCTGTGGATTTCCGCAATTCTAGGTGTAGGATTTCCCGGCCATGCCACATTGGCAACACCTTTTGTCACTACTGCACCCAGCTCATTTAAGTCTACAAACTCACTGTACTCTGCTCCAGAGCCAAAAGTACCGGAGGCTGTCATAACAGGATTTTTTAATTCAATCCCGGCAATTTTTACTTTTGTATTCATTACAATTCCACCTCCGTGCTTAAAAAGACCGGTCCATCCTTGCAAATTCGCTTATTATGTACATGAGAATGATGATCCACCTCTTTTGATTTACATACACATGCCAGACATGCACCCACTCCACATGCCATTCTTTCTTCCATAGAAATGTAGCAAAGGATATTATTTTCCTCAGCATAATTCTTGATTGCACGCAGCATTGGTGTTGGACCACAGGCAAAAATCACATCAGCAGTAAGATTATTCTCACGAATAGCATCCATAACATTTCCTTTTGTTCCTACACTTCCATCTTCTGTAGCAACTACAAGACGGCCATTTTTTTCTAAATCTTCCTGCAGGAAAATCTCACTATTACGATAACCGGCAATAATTGTTACATCTGCTTCTGCCTCTTTTGCAGTTTGTACCATTGGAGGAATACCAATTCCTCCACCCATCATAAACACTTTTTTCCCTTTGACTTCTTCCATCGGAAATCCATTTCCCAATGGGCCTAAAATATCTATTGTATCTCCGCTTACAAGAGAAGAAAATTCCTTTGTACCTTCTCCTGCAATTCTATACACAATGCGAAGCATTCCTTTTTCCTTGTCAATTTCACAAATACTGATTGGTCTTGGAAGAATTTTTCCAGAGTCCTTGCAATACACTGAAATGAATTGTCCCGGCTTTGCCTGTACTGCAATTTCCTCCGCACGAAGCCACAGACTGTAAATATCTGTTGCTATCATTTCCTGACTTACCACGGTACTTGTCATTTTTAATTTTGCCATGTTTCTTCTCCTTATTTTGCAGCTTCCAATGCTCCTGTAATATCTGCAATCATATCCTCTGCTGCTGCTCTTGACGCATCTGCAAAGTTTTCTTCTCCGAATTTTGCATATTTTTCCTGTTTATAAGCTGCAATAATTCCACGGGAAGAATTTACAATAGCGCCTAAACCATCTTCATTAAAGAAATGAACTAAATCTTTACCCTGTCCACCCTGAGCACCATAACCGGGAACAAGAATATAAGCCTTTGGCATAATCTTTCTGAGTGTTTTGCCCATTTCAGGATAAGTAGCGCCAACAACAGCACCTACATAACTATAATCGTCACCCATGCAGGTTTCTCCCCACTGTGCAACTTTCTCTCCTACTAATTCATATACAGGTCTGTCACCTATCATCTGATCCTGAAAATCTCCACTGGAAGGGTTGGATGTTTTTACAAGAATAAAAAGACCTTTCTTTTCTTCTTTACATACATCAATAAATGGTGTAATACTGTCTGCTCCCATATATGGATTTAATGTAACAAAGTCTTCGTCAAATGGGGCAATTTTATTTGCTCCAATCTGTACTTTTCCAATATGACCGGTTGCATAAGCAGCTGAAGTAGAACCGATATCTCCACGCTTAATGTCTCCAATCACCACAAGGTCTTTAGATTTACAATAATCTACTGTTTTCTTAAAAGCCATAATTCCCGGAATACCAAACTGTTCATACATAGCAATCTGTGGCTTTACTGCCGGAATTAAATCATAGGTTTTATCTACAATTTCTTTATTAAACTGCCAGATTGCTTCTGCAGCTCCTTCCAAAGTTTCCCCAAATTCTTTAAATGCTTTTTCCTGAATGTGTTTTGGAATGTAGTTTAACATTGGATCTAATCCTACCACAATCGGTGCCTTTGTTTTCTGAATTTTTGCAGTCAGTTTGTTAATCATGATTTTTCCTCCAATAGTTCTTCTTTCTTACTCTTTTCTTTTACTCTTCTATATATGCAATTTCACCATCACAGATTGTCACTTTTACCATACCTTTTACTTTTCTTCCATTAAATGGTGTATTTTTTCCTTTTGACTCAAATTTATTACTGTCAATTACATATTCTCTCTCAGGATCAATAATCGTAATATCTGCAGGTCTTCCCACTTCTAAGCGACCTCTGTCTGAATGAATAATCTTTGCCGGATTATAGCTCATTTTTTCTGCCATCTGCAATGGTGTTAAAATTCCCTTGTGTACCAGTTCTGTCATAGTAAGAGCTGCTGCTGTTTCCAATCCTACTATACCAAATGGTGCTTCTGTCATGGAACGCTGTTTTTCTTCTCTGCTGTGGGGTGCATGATCTGTACTGATCACATCAAAAACACCATCTTTTAAACCTTTTACAAGTGCATCTCTGTCTTCCTTTGTACGCAGTGGAGGGTTCATTTTATAATTAGTGTCACCCGCAATCATATCATCAGATGTAAGAATAAAATGATGTGGACAAACTTCACCTGTAACAGGAAGATTTTCTTCTTTTGCCAATTCAATCATACGCACACTGTCTTTCGTAGAACAATGACATAAATGCAGACTTGCCCCTGTTTCTTTTGCAAGCACAATATCTCTTGCCACAATAATATCTTCTACTGCGTTGCTGATACCCGGAAGTCCCAGTTCTTTTGACTTTTCATCTTCATTTACACAGCCGCCATTTACCATATTCTGGTCCTCACAATGAGCAAAAACCGGAATATTGTATTTTGCAGCAATTTTCATTGCTTCTTTATAAAGCTTCGTGTTCATTACAGACTTTCCGTCTTCACTGATTGCAGGAATTCCCGCCTTAATCATATCCTCAATCTCTGCAAGTTCCTCTCCTTTTTGCTGTTTTGTCACAGCTCCAATCTGAAGAACATGAATAGGCGCAAGTTCTTTTGCTTTGTTGTGTACATAATTTACTCTGTCAGCGCAATCAATTACAGGCTTTGTATTGGGCATTGCCAAAATTGTAGTAAATCCACCTTTTGCACCTGCTTTTGCACCTGTTACAACATCTTCTTTATAAGTCAGCCCCGGATCACGTAAATGTACATGTAAATCAATCAGTCCCGGCATTACATAGCAGCCTTTTGCATCAATAACTTTTTCAGGTGTTTCCTGACATTCTATTTTTTCTTTAATTTCCTTAATTACACCATCTTCAACAAGAATATCACCGACTTTATCAGTCTGATCTGATGGGTTTAAAATACGTCCTCTTTTAATCAGTATTTTCATAGATTTCCATATCCTTTCTGATTATTATATAAATAGTAACACACACATTTTCTTTCGTCAATTACACTTTTCCCTTGACTTTTACACATCAAAGGAATATACTTACTATGTCAAAGATATATTGGATATTAGTATTAAATGGTTTTTAGAGAGAGTATTATCATTTTTATACATAATATTATCTCTAAAGACCATTTAATTTTTTATCCAGCCATTTTTATTTTTATGGAGGTAACACTATGAACAAGGGAACTGTTAAATGGTTCAACGCAGAAAAAGGATACGGATTTATTACAGGAGAAGACGGACAGGACGTTTTCGTACATTTCTCTGCAATCAATGGAGAAGGCTTCAAATCTTTAGAAGAAGGTCAGGCTGTAAGTTATGATTTAACAGAAGGCGCTCGCGGAATGCAGGCTGCTAACGTTGAAAAATTATAATTTTTCGGCATTTAGAATATTCTAATGAGAAAAAGGCACCGCTTATGCGGTGCTATTTTTTTTATTTTTTTAACCAACCGCACATCTCATGTTTTCCAAACGTTATACATATTGAAAGGAGGTTCAGGAATGTCCATAGATTTAGAAGAACAATATGATAAACTTTATCGCTACTGCTATTTCAAAGTTCACCAACGCGAACTTGCCGAAGATATTACACAGGAAACTTTCCTTCGCTTCTTCGAACATCGTGAATATGCCAACAACGGACATGCTCTGCGTTATCTGTATACCATTGCCCACAATCTCTGTATCGATGAATATCGCAGGCGTTTTACAGAGCTTCTGAGTGATGAAACAGCTGCCATTCCTTTTGAAGATAGGCTTCTGACACAAGTTTCTCTAAATACTGCACTCTCTGAACTTGAAGAAAGTGACAGAGAACTGTTGTTGCTTCGCTATGTCAATGAAGTGCCTGTTTCTGTTATCAGTAACTTATTGGGAATTTCAAGATTTGCTGTATATCGTAAGGCACGATCTGCTGTAAAAATTTTAAAATCAAAACTCAGAGAGGAGGATTTCTCATGAACCAAAAACTGAAAAAAGCTTTAAAATCCGGTTTTGAACCGCCTGTACCACAAAAAAAAGACTTCTTTCTTGCACAAGTAGAAACTCCACCCATTAGTTTCCTTCAATTTTTAACCTTACAACTGGGGTATATCAGAAAATGGATTTGGATATTTTTTATATTTTCTTTTCTTCTTATGCTAATCGGAACTGCTTATTTAAAGAAAAATATACTTTGGGATATTTCCGCCTTTACTCCTTTGCTGGCTTTATTTCTTATAACGGAAACCCAACGTTCAGAATTCTATGGTATGTCTGAATTCGAATTATCCACCCGCTTTTCTTTAAAAAGTATTGTTCTTGCCAGATTAGGAATTATGGGATTATCAACATTTCTTTTTATATGTCTGCTTACTCCTTTTCTCATTATGAACAGCAGCTTTACTTTTTTACAAATGGGCATATATTTACTCTGCCCTTATTTACTTACTGTTTTTTGTAGCTTATGGACTGTTCGTAAAATTCATGGGAAAGAATCTATTTACTGGTGTACGGCAATTACTTTTTTCATAAGTGCAAGCGACCTCTTTTTTCACCAATCTTATCCTTTTCTTTATGAAAAGCAGAATTTTATCTGGTGGATTATTACTTTCCTATTTCTTGGTACAGGCACAGCAATCCAATGCTATCAAAAAATACAACAAACGGAGGAATTAACATGGAACTTATAATTGACAGAGTTTCAAAACAATATAAAAATAAATTTGCGGTAGATCAGATTTCTATTAATTTAAAAAAAGGTGTACATGGATTACTGGGGGCAAATGGTGCAGGAAAAACAACCCTTATGCGAATGATTTGCGGTATCTTAAAACCAACCAGCGGATCCATTTCTTTTGACAGAATTGATGTAAGCAGAGAAGATTATCGCTCTATGCTTGGATATCTCCCACAGGATTTTGGATATTACCCAGAATTTACAGGTCTGGATTTTCTCCTTTATATGGCAGCCTTAAAAGGTATTTCAAAAACACAGGCAAAAGTAAAAGCAAAAGAACTTCTACAACTTGTAGATTTACAAGAAGTTGCAAAAAAGAAAATAAAAACTTACTCAGGAGGAATGAAACAACGGTTAGGAATTGCTCAGGCTCTTTTAAATAATCCCAAACTGCTTGTTTTAGATGAACCTACTGCCGGCTTAGATCCAAAAGAACGTGTACGTTTTCGTAATTTAATCCAAGATTTAGGTAAAAACTCCATTGTACTGCTATCTACACATATTGTATCTGATGTCGAATATATTGCCGATGATATTTTAATGATGAAAGACGGACAGTTAATTTATTGGGGTAAATGGAACGAAACAAAAGAAAGTCTGGAAGATTTTTATTTACAGCAATTTAGCGAGGGAGAAAAAAATGAATAATTTATATCTACTATATCGTTATGAATTAAAAAAAATGTTTCAAAGAAAAATTGTATGGCTTACTGTTATGGTTTGCATGATTGTCACTGGTTTTTCTATACTCAGTGGATTAATCGGTGCATATTATGTAGATGGTGTAAAAGTAGACACCCACTATCATATATTTCAAACAGACCAGTCTTACCAAAAAGCATTAAGCAACAGAAAAATTAATCAATCACTTTTAGAGGAAATGGTAGCAGGGTATGAAAAAATACCTCAGAAAGCTGATCGCTATATTACAACGGAAGAGTACCAAAAGTATGCTCGACCTTATAGCGGAATTTTTAGTTTTGTAAAAAAATGCAACCTATATGAATGATAACGAAATCATGAACTGGATTCCCAGTGAAACAGAATTATATCAAAAACGCTTTGATATCATACAAAAAAATTGGGAAAAGATTCATTTATCGGAAAAAGAAAAAGCATATTGGACTAATCAGGAAAATACATTGAAAATCCCGTTCATCTATGCAGATACCGCAGGCTATTCCACCTTATTACGCTCCTTTTCCAGAATTGGACTCCTTGTTCTGCTTGCTGTATCCATCTGTGTTGCCAATATTTTTACAGAAGAACATACTCGAAAAACAGACCAGCTTATTCTATGCAGTGTATGTGGCAAAAACACAGCATATTGGGCTAAAATTTTAACCGGAGCAAGCTTTGCAGTGGGGCTTTCCTTCCTTCTTTCTACTTTTTCATTTATATTAACTGCTTGCTTTTATGGTTTGGAAGGTTCTCATGCACCCTTTCAGCTTCTCCTTCCCTCTTACTCTTCTTCAATAACTATAGGACAAGCTGTATTTTGTATGTATGGAATTTTAATTATAACATCCGCCATCAGCAGTATCATTGTAATGATACTATCAGAAAAACTACGCAGCAGCCTTGCTGCTTTAGCAGTGTCATCTGTATTTCTTATTCTCGGTATGGTATTCTCTGTTCCTTCACAATATCGAATATTTTCACAAATATGGGAATATATGCCAAACTGCTTTCTTATGCCCAAAAATATTTTTGATATACGACTAATTTCTATTTTCGGTCATCTTTTCACTTCATGGCAAGCAGTTCCTATCATATATATTTTATGCAGTATCCTACTTGTCCTAATGGGAAAATATGTATACCAGAATTATCAAATCTCTGGAAGATAGATTTTGCTCAATGAAAATGACCGAGTTGCCAAAAAGCCCTCGGTCATTTTCATGTTTATAATTTCTTCCAGTTCTCTATCATTGCCTTTGATGAACGATTCATTTCCATACGAAATTCTGCCTCAAACTTTCTTTTCTTATATCGTTCCAGACGCTCTTTTAACTCCTCATCATTTACACTCAATTTTCTTTTAAATGACTCTCTTGTTTCTTTTGTATCTTTATCCGGATAAGTATCTGTAAAAACAAGATCTTCTACTTTAAAACGTTCCGGCTTTGTTCGATTTTTCTGCTGTTTCGTAGGTCTTCCTAAAACCAGCATAGAAATAGGCAGCACATACTTTGGCAAATTCAAAAGTTTTTGATTTTCCTCATAATTTTCCAGAATATCTCCAATATAGCAAGAACCTATTCCCATAGACTCTGCTGCTACGACTGCATTCTGTGCTGCAATCATACAATCCTGCATAGCTAAGAACAAATCCCCCTCGCCCATTGGTGGAATTGTCATTTCATAGCTTTCTAATACATCATACCATCTCTGATAATCTGCCAGAAATACTAACACTACGGGGGCTTCTGCAATAAAATTCTGATCATCACATCTCTTTGCAAGAATATTTTTAATCTCCTGAGACTGAATATCCAGAATACTAAACAAAGACATATTTCCTGCTGTAGGCGCCTGTATTGCTGCCTCTAAAATTAATCTCTTTTCCTCTTCTGTAATCTTTTCATCAGAAAATACTCTTACAGACTTTCTTGAAAAAAGTTCTTGTATTGTACGGTTCTCCATAAACTCACCCTTTTTATTTATTCTGCTTCCTCAGCAGAAAGTCCTGCCAAATAATCATTTAAAGCATTAACATCCATCTCTGTAGTAACCGTTTCCTGTGCTTTATCAGGATCTGGTCTGGTTATTAAATTATATGCAGAATATCCAATCCAACCAATTGCTGCCACACAAACAGCTGCAATGGCACATTTTTCTAAAAATAAAGTTCTTTTCTCTTTCTTTTGGATTTTTGCACGATTTGCTTTCTCTTCTTTATATCTATCCACTTTTTCCTGACTCATGTTAAAATCTCCTTATCTTATTCACTTGATTTGTACTTTTTGCAATAATCAAATTATACCACATTTTATAAATCTTTTACAATAATCTTTCCCTATCTCTAACAGCAAACTTATTGTCGTGTTGTATTATAAAAATAAAAAAATAGAATTCCTCTGCTCTTTTTTTGATTTTTGCCTGAAATGGCATTGAAATGTTTCTATTTGCCCGCAAATCTTATAAACAACACAGATTTGCGGGTATTTTGACTTGATTTTATGATTAGATACTATTTAGATATTACATTTTAGAAATAAATTCATCTAGCGATTGTACTTTTAATGCTGTCTGCATCCACCCTCTGATTACTTCTATATCTTGCTGCTTCAGCAAAATTTCCAAAAGATTGTCCGGCAGTTGTCCAAATTTTTCTAAAGCCATCTGAAGCATTCCGATTGCTTCTTCTAATTGCCCTTCTTTTCGACCTTCTTTACGTTCATCTTTCAGCAATTCCTCCAAAAGCATAAATTTTTCCTCCATTTCTCTGCTTCCCTTAATATAGGTAACCGATTTCTGCACTTGTCTTACATAATCGTCTTTAAAATCCTTCTGACTTTCATTTAAGTCTGCATGTACAAATTCCAGAAAAGAAACTAACTCTTTCGGTACGTCTTCTGTATTCTTCCCACAGGTATTTAAAAATACAATACAACGCCCGTCTTTTAACTGAACTTCTTCCGTTTCCGTGCAAGCTGCACTAAAAGTATATCGATATTTTCCTTCCCCAAAAGGATCAAAATCGCAAAGAAAAATCACGTAGCTATCAGGAAGTTCTGCATATTCACAGCCTTTTACCAAAAGCTCCATATCCATCTGACTTTGATAATATCGGCTTCTGCGACCAAGCGCTGTCTGTTTTAACACCTGCATTTCTACATTATAACGTGTATTGTTTTCGTCTTTTGCATAAACATCTAAACGAACACCTTTATACTCTGGACGATAGACAATATTTTTCTCTGTGCTGATTTCCACATGGTCAAT
Source organism: uncultured Blautia sp. (assembly GCA_900547685.1). Classification (GTDB taxonomy): domain Bacteria; phylum Bacillota; class Clostridia; order Lachnospirales; family Lachnospiraceae; genus Blautia. Next base: position 24,233 of record URHS01000023.1, read on the forward strand.
TTTAATGGGAAGGGCACGTTCTAAAAAGCCTTTACAGTTTTCTTCATCTGACATCACTGCTGCAAACATAAAATTATTCTTAATTGTAAGATTTTTTAATGGTGTATTCATATTTTTCCTCCACTTTACAGAGGAATTCTATAAAATATAGTATAGCAGATAAAAAACAAGGTCACCAGCTTTTTTGAAAATTCAATTCAAAAAATGTGCTATTTTTGTCGCGAATGTCGTTCGCTACACACTAAAAGGCAGAACATCTTTTGAAAATATAAAAGCTATTGTCAATACTCTGAAATAAATCTCTCCTCTGTTTTACTTTCCCCACTTGACCATTTCTACTTTTTCTGTGTATACTAGTAGTGGAAAAGAGCGTTTGCGGATTATATTTGTATAATTCGTACACGCTTTTTTCTTTTCAGCCAAAGGAGGGCATCATCATGAAAAAAAATCATCCAACTATGTGGTATGTAAAAAAATGGAGTATAGACATCGGTATTGATATTTTTGGCGGTGTACTGATTGCACTTGCCACTTATAATTTTGCAGCAGCATCAGAATTTCCTGTTGTGGGGCTTAACGGAATTGCCTTAATTTTCTACCATCTATGGGGACTACCCATTGGTAAGGTAGCTTTAATTCTAAATATTCCTATTGCTCTTTGCTGTTTTCGTATTTTAGGACGTAATTTCTTTCTCCGTTCTCTGCGAACTATCTTAATTACATCTTTTCTTATGGATTACGCTGCACCGCTATTTCCTGTATATCAAGGTGACAGAATGTTGGCAGCTATCTGCACCGGTGTTTTATCCGGTCTTGGATTTGCATTAATTTATATGCGTGACTCTTCTACAGGAGGAGCTGATTTTGTTATGCTTACTTTAAAAGCTTTAAATCCTCATCTTACCTTAGGCAAAATTGCATTTGCCATGGATGCTTTCATTGTTGTTCTTGGAACTGTCATTGTATCCAAAGATATTGACAGTTTGATTTATGGTATGATTATCAGTTTCCTTTTATCCACAGTTGTGGACAAAGTAATGTATGGAATTGACGCAGGAAAAATGACGTTAATTGTCACTGATTATGCCAAAGAAGTAGCACAGAAAATTGATGAAGTCACTGCCAGAGGCGCCACTTTTCTAAAAGCAGAGGGAAGTTATTCCGGTGATGAAAAAGATGTTGTCATGTGTGCTTGCAACAACAAACAAATGTACAGTATTCGAAATGCAGTGAAAGAGATTGACCCAAAAGCTTTCATTATCATTATGGAATCTAATGAAGTATTAGGTGAAGGTTTTAAACCTCATTAATATACAGAAAAAGGCTGTTGCATGGAATATTAATCAAAACACTCCTGATTACTATTCCATACAACAGCCTTTCTTAAATTTTAAAAATATTGAATTTCCATTAAGGTAAGTCCCCTTGCAGGTGCTGTAGGCCCTGCTTTTTTTCTGTCTTTTGCTTCCAGAATTTCCTGCATTTTTTCCGGTGGATAAAGCCCTCCGCCAATATCCATAAGAGTTCCTGCTATAATCCGAACCATATTATATAGGAAACCTTCTCCGGTAATACGGATAGTAATTCTATCCTCATTTTTTTCAATCTGAATTTCTTTTACTGTTCTTACCGTAGTTTTCACCTGAGCTCCTGTACCACAAAAACTCTTAAAATCATGTTCTCCCACCAGGTATTCTGCTGCTTCTCTCATTTTCTCTATATCCAGCGGAATATAGGTGAAATGAGAGTAAAATCTTTCTGTAGGAATTGGAAAACGGCGGTTTAAAATCCGATATTCATAGGTTTTTTGACTTTTTATATAGCGAGGATGAAAATTTACATCTACTTCCTCCGACTTCTGAATACGGATATCTTCCGGAAGTCTTTGATTTAAGGCGAAAGAAAACTTATCTCCCGGCATTCTCATTTCCGTATCAAATACTGCCACATTTCCCAAAGCGTGAACCCCCGCATCTGTCCGGCTGGCTCCAATGGTTTCTATTTTCTCTCCCGTAAACTCTGATAAACACTGATTTAAAACTTCCTGAATGGTTATGCCATTTGGCTGAACCTGCCAGCCACAATAATTCGTTCCATCATAAGCAACTGTCAGCTTTACACGTTTCATAGCACACTCCTTTTCCTACAGAAGCATACGTACAGCAATATCAATGCCCAAATAAACAATCGTAATGCCATAAGCCACATAATCTCTGGTCTTATATACCAGAGGTTTCATCTGCGTCCTATCATCACCACCATGATAGCATCTTGCTTCCATTGCCATTGCCAAATCATCTGCACGTCGAAAAGCTGAAATAAACAATGGAACCAGCAATGGAATTAAACCTTTTGCCTTCTGAATTAAATTACCGCTTTCAAAATCTGCCCCACGTGCAATTTGTGCTTTCATAATCTTATCAGCTTCTTCTAATAAGATAGGAATAAAACGCAAGGCAATAGACATCATCATAGAAATTTCATGTACCGGAACATGAATTTTGTTTAATGGATGTAAAATTCTCTCCAAGCCATCTGTAAGCTGATTTGGTGTAGTTGTCAATGTCATAATAGAAGAACCAATAACCAGATAAATCAAACGGATACCAATTTTAATTGCCTGAGCAATACCTTCTTTGGTAAGTTTCAAAAATCCAAAACTCCAAATAACTTCTCCCGGTACTAAAAACAAGTTAAATGCTACCGTAATTAACAGGATAATAAACAATGGTTTCAAACCTTTGAGCATAAATTTTACCGGTACTTTAGATAAAATAATCAGTCCCACTAAAAAGCAGGTAGCAATGACATATCCCCAGAAAGAGTCAGCTACAAAAAGAGAAACCAGATAAATAAATGTACCAATAAATTTCGTTCTAGGGTCCAGACGATGCAAAACAGAATTTGCCGGATAATATTGTCCTATGGTAATATCTCTAATCATTTTTTCTTTTCTCCAGTGCCTTTAAAATACTTGCTTTTGCTTCCTCCACAGTAATTGCCGAACAATCACAGGAAAGCCCTGCCTCCTGAAGTTCATTCATAATATACGTAATCTGAGGTGCTGCAAGACCTATCTGTTCCAGCTCTTTATAATGAGCAAAAACTTCTTTCGGTGTACCGTCAAAAGCTTTTTTTCCTTTATTCATTACCAGGATACGATCTACATATCTGGCAATGTCTTCCATACTGTGTGAAACCAGAATAACTGTAATTTTTCTCTGTTCATGGAGATAAGCAATCTGGTCTAAAATCTCATCTCTTCCTCTTGGATCAAGTCCTGCCGTAGGTTCGTCTAAAATAAGCACTTCCGGTTCCATGGCAAGAACACCTGCAATGGCAACTCGGCGCTTCTGTCCTCCTGATAGTTCAAAAGGTGAGCTCTTATAATATTTTTCTTTCAGCCCCACCTGCTGCAATGCCTCTATTGCTTTTTTCTCTGCTTCTTCATTAGAAAGCCCTTGATTTTTGGGGCCAAAACACACATCTGATAAAACATCAGCTTCAAAAAGCTGATGCTCAGGATACTGAAAAACCAACCCCACCTGACTGCGAAGACGTTTTAAAGAATACTCTTCCTGCCATATATTTTCCTCTTTATAAGATACTACTCCTGAGGTAGGACGCATCAGACCATTAAAATGCTGGATTAAGGTTGACTTTCCGCTGCCTGTATGACCAATAATTCCCAAAAACTGTCCTGCAGGAATTTCTAAAGAAATATCTTTTAAAGCATGCATTTCGTATGCAGTTCCGGGATTGTAAGTGTACGTAACATGTTCTAATTTTAATGACATAGCTTATCCACCAATTCCTTTGTCGTAAGTATTCCATCTGGAAGATCTACTCCTGCCTTCTTTAATTCATGAGCAAGAAGTGTCACCTGTGGTACGTCCAAGCGATATTTCTTTAATTCTTCTACCCTTGAGAAGATTTCTCTTGGAGTTCCCTCCATAACAACCTGTCCCTGATCCATTACAAAAACTTTATCGGAGTCAATAACTTCTTCCATATAATGAGTAATTAATATTACAGTGATACCCTCTGTTCTGTTTAATTCATGAACGGCTGCCAGAACTTCTTTTCTTCCGTTTGGATCCAGCATGGCAGTAGGCTCATCTAAAATAATACATTTTGGATGCATTGCCAACACTCCTGCAATGGCAACTCGTTGCTTCTGTCCTCCTGACAGTTTATTTGGAGAGCGATGACGAAAGACCGTCATTCCTACAGATTCTAAACTTTTATCCACTCTTTTCCATATTTTACCTGTTGGTATTCCCATATTTTCAGGTCCAAATCCAACATCTTCTTCCACAACAGTACCGATAATCTGATTGTCCGGATTTTGGAAAACCATTCCTGCTTTCTGACGGATTTTCCAAAGCTGCTCCATAGCCTTAGTATCTGTTCCATCAATCCATATATTCCCCTCTGTAGGAAGCAGCAAAGCATTAATATGCTTTGCCAATGTAGATTTTCCTGAGCCATTATGTCCCAGGATTGAAATAAACTGTCCTGCCTTTACATCCAAATCAACATCTTTGACTGCGGTATAACTTTCGCAGGGCTGTCCATTATCATCATATTTTACATATTCATATTTTAATTTTCTGGATTTTATAATTTCCATCGCAATTCCTTTTCTTTGGATTTTTCTTATTGTATCTGATTTTCCAACGCTCTGCAAGCATATCTCCACACTTCCATATCATCACTGTCTCCTTGCAGATGATAATCAATTTTCTCAAAGCCCAGTTTCTTTGCCAGATTCAAAGAAGGTGCATTCCCCTCTTTTATTCGACAATATAAATAAACAGCGCCTCTTTCATGAGCTACTTTTAAAATTGCCTTACAGGCTTCATAAGCAAAGCCAAGTCTTCTGAAATTTTCATCAATAATATATCCCAATTCTACCACACTTTTATTATGATTCCAGAATTTTGGTTCTACACCTGCACGTCCTACAATTTCACCTGTATCTTTCTTTATGATACACCAATATCCCATATCACACATCTCATACATATAAGTACGATATGCTTCAAAATCTTCCAGTTCTTCTGTCAATGGTTTTGCCACACCTTCACAGGCATCTCTTGAAGTTTCCTGTGCACAGATTTCCATTAAATGGGGAATATCTTCTTTTTTCATTTCCCGAATAAGAAGTCTGGGTGTTTCACAAACCAATGCAGGAATATGATGGCTATGACAATAGATTTTTTCCACAAAATTCTTATCTATTTCCTCAAACCCCTCTACAACCACAGATGCCAGACCCAAATCCTGCTTTCCCGAATCCGGATTATAAAAAGCCATACATGTCATATTGGCTGCCTTTGCAGCCTTACATCCATTTTGGGAGTCTTCCACCACAAGACATTCCTTTGGCTCAATTCCCATACACTCCGCTGTTTTCATAAATACATCAGGAGCCGGTTTTGGATTTTTTACAGATTCCCCACTTACAAGATACTTAAAATATTTCCGAATTCCCCAGTGTCCTGTTGCTTCTTCAATATATTCCAACGGCGAAGAGGAAGCCACTGCCATATCATAGCCGGCCTGAAAAAGTCTATGCAGAAATTCCTTTACATGAGGAATGAGAGGAGGATATCCCTGCTTTTTAAGCATCTCCTCTTTTATTTTCTTCATTTCTTGTATCAAACTTTCATCATTTCGGGAAATTCCATAATTCTCATGAAGCAAATCCATTAAGAAATCTATAGTAGAGCCTATACAAGGCTTGTAGATTTCATATTCTATATGAATCCCCCGCCTTTTTAATGTTTCTTCCCAAACCTTAAAGTGAAATGGCTCACTGTTAATCAGAACCCCGTCCATATCAAATATAATTCCTTTTAACATACTATCCCTCTCGCCTGTGCTCTATGCTTCCGGCTGAACCTCTCCAAATAAAAGCTCCTCAGCAAGAGCCCATATTTCTTCTCTGCCCTGCTTTGTCTGCGCAGAAAATGGTATAATTTGAGCTCCTTTAGGCAATTCCAACCCTTCTTTAATAATTTTTAATTGTTTTTGAATTTGACTTCTCTTTAATTTATCTGATTTTGTAGCAATAATAATCGGCTGGTATCCATTGTATACAATCCAATCATACATCGTCTTATCATTTTCTGATGGTTTATGACGAATATCAATCAACAGAAAAACTGCCTTTAACTGCTTTGATTTATGGAGATATCTCTCAATTAGCTTTCCCCATTGCTCTTTTACTGACTGGGATACTTTTGCATAACCATATCCCGGTAAATCTACAAGATACATTTCATGATTAACATTATAAAAATTAATAGTCTGAGTTTTCCCCGGAGATGCACTGGTACGTGCCAGTGATTTTCTGTTCATCAGTGCATTAATCAGGGATGATTTTCCAACATTGGATTTTCCTGCAAATGCGATTTCGGGAACCTCATTCTCAGGAAGAGTGCTGGTAATACCACAGACAATATCCAGTGCTACATGTTTAATGACCATGTGTTTTCCTCCATTTTACTTTTTTTCTGCTAAAGCCTGTTTTAAGACTTCTTCCATTGTTTTTACAGGTACAATTTCAAGGCCTTCTGTAATTTCCTTTTCCATTTCCTCAATGTCTGCCTGATTTTCAAAAGGAATTAATACCTTTTCAATTCCTGCACTTTTAGCAGCCAGCAGTTTTTCTTTTAATCCTCCAATTGGAAGAACTCTGCCTCGCAGAGTAATTTCTCCCGTCATGGCTACATCTGCTTTTACAGGAACTTCTGTAATAGCAGAAAGCATTGCTGTTGCCATGGTAATGCCTGCTGATGGACCATCCTTTGGTACCGCTCCTTCTGGTATATGGATATGTATATCATGCTCTTTAAAAAAGTCAGCATCAATATGATATTTCGATGCAACAGAACGAATGTAACTAATTCCTGTCTGTGCAGATTCCTTCATTACATCGCCTAACTGTCCTGTTAAAAGGAAATCACCTTTGCCCGGCATAAGATTTACTTCAATCTGCAGGGTATCTCCGCCTACACTTGTCCATGCCAGACCTCTTACAATACCAACTTCGTCTGTTTCATTCTTTTTCTGATAAGTATAACGTGCTCTGCCCAAAAATTCTTCCAAATTTTCCTTATTTACTGTAACAGTTTCTTCTTTATCCTCCAAAATTTTACGGGCTGTCTTTCTACAAATTTCTCCGATTTTTCTCTCCAGACTTCTCACGCCTGCTTCTTTCGTATAACCGGTAATAATCTCATGAAGAGCATCTTCTTCAATACAGAGCTGTCCCTTTTTTAATCCATGCTTTTTCACCTGCTTTGGAATTAAATGCTCCATTGCAATATGAGATTTCTCATTCTCTGTATAACTGCTTACTTCAATAATTTCCATACGGTCTAAAAGTGGTCTTGGAATTGTCTGCAAATCATTTGCAGTTGCAATAAACAGCACCTCAGATAAATCCAGAGGAATTTCTACATAATGGTCTCTGAATTTTTTATTCTGCTCTGAATCTAAAACTTCCAATAACGCAGAGGAAGTGTCTCCTTTATAGTCACTGCTGACCTTATCAATTTCATCCAAAAGTACCAGAGGATTTTTTACATCCGCCTGAATCAAACCATTTGCAATGCGTCCGGGCATTGCTCCGATATAAGTTCTTCTATGTCCTCTGATTTCTGCTTCATCTCTGACACCGCCTAAAGAAATACGCACGTATTCTTTATCTAAAGCTCGTGCCACAGAACGGGCAATAGAGGTTTTTCCGGTTCCCGGAGGTCCTGCAAGACAAAGGATAGGACTCTCTCCCTTTTTCGTCAGTGTCCGCACAGCCAAGAATTCCATAATTCTTTCTTTTACTTTTTCCAGCCCGTAATGGTCTTCTTCTAAAATTTTATTTGCTTTCTTCAGATTTTTATTATCTCTTGAAGTTTTATCCCATGGAAGTGATAACAGCGTTTCAATATAACTTCGTGCTACACCTGCTTCTGCCTGAATACCTGCCGCATTTTTAAAACGCTGAATTTCTTTATAAATCTTTTCTTTCACTTCCTTAGGAGCTTTCAATTTGTCTGTTTGTTCTTTAAAACGATCTGCCTCAGAAACGGTATCCTGTTCTCCTAATTCTTCTCGGATAACTTTCATTTGTTCACGCAGAATATATTCTCGCTGATTTTTATCCACACGTTCTTTTACTTTATTACTTAAATCTATGCGAATTTGCATAATTTCAATTTCATTACTCAAAATCATGCCAAGCGTTTCATATCTGTCTTCCAGAGAAACCGCTTCTAATATCTTCTGTTTATCTTCATATTTCATTGGCAGATTTACCGCAATCTGGTCAATTACATTTTCAATTTCTTCAATTTCCAGAATTTGTCCTGCCAAATCTTTGCTCATCTTTGTATTTTCATTGCAGTAACGTACAAACAGCTCTTTTATACCTCGAAGCATGGCTTCCTTTACATTTTCATCTAAAGAAACTTCTTCCTCTTCAAAAAGTGCCACTTCTGCTTCTAAATATACATCTTCACTTTCAAAACGCACAAGTTCTGCTCTTTGCTTTCCTTCTACCAGCACTTGAACCATATTTTTCCTGTTTTTCACTAACTGTTTAATTTCCCCGATTGTACCTACTGTATATAAATCTTCCTGCGAAGGTTCTTCCGTCTGTGGTTCTCTTTGTGTAATCAGGAAAACTTTCTGATCCTGAACCATAGCCTTTTCTATAGCCTTTATGGATTTTTCCCTACTTACATCAAAATGAACAATCATGTCAGGAAGAATGGTTGTACCTCTAAGGGCGATTGCTGGCAAATGCTGTATCATGTCACTCATTCTCGCTCCTCCTTCATACTGTAACCGGTTTTTTACGCAATCTCCGGTGCTTCTTTCTTTTTATGGTTATTTTTCGTTCCTTTACTTCTCCTTGAAGATACCGGCAATTCTCTGCGCTCTACTAAAGCTTCTCCTGTTCCATCCACCACATCTTTGGTAATCGTACAGCTGACAATGCTGTCATCAGAAGGTGCTGTATACATTAAATCCATCATAGAGTTTTCCATGATTGCCCGCAAGCCTCTGGCCCCTGTCTTTCTTTCCATGGATTTATCTGCAATAGCTTCTAACGCTTCTCCTTCAAACTCCAAGTTAATACCGTCAAGATTAAACAAAGTCTGATACTGACGTACAAGAGAATTTTTCGGCTCTGTAAGAATTTTTACCAAAGCATCTTTATCCAGCGCATTTAAGGAAACAACAACAGGAACACGCCCTACAAATTCCGGAATCAAACCGAATTTCACAAGATCCTGAGGCATTACTTCCTTTAAAAGTTCACCTACGTTCTTCTCCTCTTTTGTCTGCACCTGAGCATTAAATCCAATCGCTTTTGTATCTTTTCTGGTTTCGATAATTTTATCTAAACCTTCAAAAGCACCGCCGCAGATAAATAGAATATTGGTAGTATCAATCTGAATAAATTCCTGCTGTGGATGCTTTCTGCCACCCTGAGGCGGCACACTGGCAACAGTTCCTTCGACAATTTTTAACAAAGCCTGCTGAACACCTTCGCCTGAAACATCTCTGGTAATGGATGCATTTTCTGATTTTCTTGTTATCTTGTCAATTTCATCAATATAGATAATTCCATACTGTGCTCGTTCAATATCATAATCTGCTGCCTGAATAATCTT
>URHS01000024.1 GCA_900547685.1 uncultured Blautia sp.
AAATGCAGTTGAGGGATTTTTGTGCCCTAAAATACATACAGAAAAGAAAAAATACGAATCTCCCGAAGAAGTTCAAGTATTAAAAATACTGATTTCTACGGGAGATTCGTATTTTAAGATTTAGAGCCTAAAAATCGGTATTAACCGATAGCTCCTTTTGCAGTTGTTTGTAAAATTTGCTCTTAATTCAGTTTCCTACAGGGGGGGGCGGATGGAAGTGTTTGCAGCAAGTTAGAAATAATGGGAAGTTAGATGTCAAAATCAAGAAAGATTTTTGTGTGTCTGAATTATATATACGATTCCATTCCGTACAAAAAGTTAAAATACAGAGAAATACCAAATTAAATATTGACTACATGGTCTATAAGTGATAATATACGATTATGGTACCATTTGGTTTATAATTAGAACTGAAAATCAGAGCATCTCTTAAGATTGTAGGTGAGCGGAATGAAGAAAAGAATGAATGATGATAAAAATTCTTTATTGGCAACTGTAAAACCATCAAAGGCAATTGTTAATTTGGCAGTACCGGCAACACTTGCATTATTGGCGAAAGCGGTTTATAACATTGTTGATACAGCATATATAGGAATGTTAAACAGTGATATTGCTCTTGCCGCTGTTGGAGTTACTTTGCCACTGTTGCTTATTATGGTTTCTGTGGAAAATATTTTTGCAGCTGGAGCCGGTGTTTTAGCCGGCAGACAGTTAGGGGAGGATAATAAGGAAGAAGCGAATCGTACAGTTACAACAATTGTCGGATTTTCAATACTGGTTGGTATTGGGCTTTGCATTATGGGCATTCTATTTGATGATTTATTATTGCGAGCATTTGGTGCCTCTGATGAAGTTCTGCCTCAGGCAAAAGAGTATGCATTTTGGATGTTTATAGCAGCTCTTTTTAATCTTCCGGCACAAAGTCTTAATTGTGCTGCAAGAGCAGAATCTTCTGTGAAAGTTTCTTCGATAGCTGTAATAACAGGAGCAGTATTAAATGTAGTTTTAGATCCGATTTTCATGTTTTCTTGGGGATTAAATATGGGAGTAGAAGGAGCATCGCTTGCAACAACAATTTCCCAGAGTGTTACATTTGTTATTTTATTAGTTTTTTATATGGGTGGTTTTTCTATTATTAAAATTAAACCGAGGTATTTTAAACTTTCTGCAAAGTTTATCTGGGAGGTTATTTCCATTGGAATTCCTACAGCAGTTATTCAGATATGTCTTGCAGTTGCTACTTCATTAACCAATATAGCAGCAAAAATACTTCCTGATTCGGATCTTATTATTGCAGCTTACGGTGTTGTCCAGCGTTTGATTTTAATCGGCTGTTATGTGATTATGGGATTTATGCAGGGATATCAGCCTGTAGTATCTTATGCTTTTGGTGCGAAAAATAAAAAGCGTTTTAATGAATCTGCAAAATTTGCTTTAAAAGGCTCGTTACTTTTAACTGTTGTTGTAGCAGTGATTTACATTGTATTGGCCAAACCATTAATTTTACTGTTTAATAGAAATCCGCTGGTAGTAGAATATGGAAAATGGCTCTTGATTTCTCAAGTGATTTTATATCCGGCATTTGGAATATGTTATATGATGACGATTACTTTCCAGACTATCGGGGCATCGAAAATGGGATTGTTTCTCTCCCTTATTCGGCAATGTTTGTTTTATGTTCCGTTTATCCTTGTATTGCCGGGAATCATGGGAGTAAGAGGGATTTATTTTTCACAGCCTGCAGCAGATCTTTTAACGATAATTGTATGTATGGCTTTAATAAAACCTATGAAAAAGAATATTTTAAAAAATATGAATATAGATAAAAAATAATAGAGTTCGGAGGGACAAAATGCGAAAAGAAGAAAAAACAAAGCGCACTTATGAAAGAATATTGGCAGCTGCAATTGTAGAGTTTGGAACAAAAAATTATGACAATGCTTCAGTGACAACACTTTGTAATGAAAATCAGATTTCAAAGGGATTGGTATATCATAATTTCAAGAATAAGGATGAATTGTATTTAAAATGTGTAGAAGAATGCTTTGAAAAAATGACATCATATTTAAAAAGCAGAGAATACAAAACAGAGAGTGTACAGGAAAGTTTACATAATCTTTTAGAAATGCGACAGCAGTTTTTTGAGGAAAATCTATATTACTGTAATATATTTTTTAATACAGTTATACAGCCTCCTAAACATTTGCGTAAAGAAATTCGTGTTCTTCGACAGAAATATGATGAGTTTAATGTCGGCTGTTTCCGAGAATTACTAGAGAGAATACAACTGCGTGAAGGAATAACGATTGAGGCAGCAATAGAATATTTTATGATTTTTTTGGAAATGTTCAATGGGTATTTCCAAAATAAATCTTGTGAAAATGAAGATATTCATGCTTTGATAAAAGATCACGAAGTAAATCTTTCTAAAATTTTAGATATTATGTTATATGGTGTTGCAAAAGAAGGATAATGATGAATACGATGGAAAACGTGACATTTGAGAAATTAATAACAATAAGTGAGCCGGAAACTTTTTTAGAGTCGGCTCAGCCATTTATTAAATTAATGATGCAATATCAGTGTGCAATGTTAGAAATTCAAACAAAATTTCAAGTTTTAAATGCAGAATTATCTTTGGACAGTGACCAAAATCCTATTGAATCAATTTCCAGCAGGCTAAAGAAGACAATTAGCATTATCGAAAAATTAAAAAGAAAAAATCTTGAAGTGAATGTAGAAAATATAGAAACCTATTTGCAGGATGTGGCAGGAGTCAGAGTGATTTGTTCTTTTCCAAAGGACATTTATTTGCTGGCAGATAAGATATGTTCACAGGATGATATTCGTGTAATTGAAACAAAAGATTATATCAAACATCCGAAACAGAATGGGTATAGGAGTTTGCATTTGATTTTGGAGGTTCCGGTATTCTTTTCCAATGAGACGAAACCAATGAAAGTGGAAGTACAATTACGTACAATTGCTATGGATCTTTGGGCAAGTATTGAACACAAAATTCGATATAAAAAAGAAATAAAAGGTGATTTTTCACTTATGGAAAAAGAACTATGTATGTGTGCCGAAAAATTACATGAAGTAGACTTAGATATGCAGCGTATTGGTGAGAAAATAGAGAAAGAAAATATAAAATAATACTATAAAGTAACTTGGAGGAGAAAGACATGATATTTTCACTTATAAGATTATTAGCAGCAATTGTAATTGCATTTTTTGCCGGAAAGCTAATATCAAAAATAAAATTGCCGTCTATATTGGGATGGCTGATTGCAGGAATGGTTTTAGGACCTCATGCAGTTTCTCTGGTGAATCAGCAAATTTTGGATGCTGGCTGGTATCAGACTGTTGTGCATATTTTGGAATGTGCAGTTGGTCTTATGATTGGTACAGAACTTGTGTGGAATAAGATTAAGCGTTCAGGAAAGGCGATTGTAATTACAACTTTTACACAATCCATAGGAACGTTTTTATTTGTGTCACTTGTTTTTGGAATCGTATTTTATTTTCAGGAAATTCCTTTGTACTTAGCTTTTTTATTCGGTGGTATTGCGCTGGCAACAGCGCCGGCACCGGCATTGTCTATTGTAAGGGAATTTAAGACAAAAGGACCTGTAACGAATACACTGATTCCAATGGCAGCTCTTGATGACATTGTAGGTTGTGTTGTTTTCTTTACTACAACAGCAATTGTAGCAGGCAATCTTTCAGCAGGAGAACTGCCGGCATATATGATTGCGTTGGTTGTAATTCTTCCTTTGGTTATTGGCATTGTGACAGGACTTTTAGCCGGCATTACCTTAAAAAAAGAAAGAAGTTCATCTGTAACGTTGATTATTTTAAGCCTTAATATTTTGTTTACATCAGGTGTTGGATTTATTTTCAACAACATGGTAATGCCGAAACCGGTTTTGAATTTTATGTTGATTGGTATGGCATTTTCCGCAACCTTTTCCAATATGGTCACGGAGAAAAGATTGGAAGAGATTATGCGTGTTTTCAATCCATTCCTTGGAATTGCAATGATTATTGTGATTTTAAATCTGGGTGCTCCGTTGGATTATCACTTAATCATGGGTGCGGGACTGTTTACAGTTATTTATATTGTTGCAAGAGCACTCGGTAAATATTTCGGAGCTTATTTTGGAGCAAGTATTACGAAATCACCTAAGACAGTTAAAAAATTTCTGGGATTTACACTTTTACCACATTCCGGTGCTTCTCTTGTATTTACAGGAATTGCTGTTTCCGTACTGAGTACATCTGCTCCGGAATGTGCACAGATTATTCAGGGAACGATTGCAGCTGCAGCTGTAATTAACGAAATTATTGCAGTGGTTATGGCGAAAAAAGGATTTGAATGGGCAGGAGAATTCGAGAGCAGTGTTGCAAGAGCAAACGTATCTGATGAAAGCATGAACCCCACAATTATTACAATCAGCAGACAGCATGGAAGTGGCGGAAGAGAAGTGGGAAGAGAATTGTCAGAGCGCCTTGGTATCCCATTTTATGATCATGAATTGACTGAAATGGCAGCTGAATCCTGTCCGATAGATAAAAGCTTTTTTGAAAATGCAGATACAAAGGGAGCCGGGGGCTTTTGGTATGAATTGGGAGAAAATGTAAATCTTGATTTATCATTGAGTGATAAGGCATTTTTACATCAGTCTTCTGTAATTCGGGAACTTGCAAAAAAAGGCGGATGCATTATTGTAGGGCGATGTGCAGATTATGTACTGAAAGATTATGCAAATGTCTTAAAAGTCTTTGTCTATGCAGACTTGGAAAGCCGTAAAGAAAGAATTGAGCATATATATAAAGAAGCCGATGAAAAATCACTTAGTAAAATTGAAAAGATAGATAAAAAACGAGCATCGTACTATAAATTTTATACAGGACAAAACTTTGGAGAGGCGAAAAATTATGATATCTGTTTGAATTCCAGTCTTCTGGGAATTGAGAGATGTGTGGAAATCGTTCAGGCTGTCTATGCTCGTAGTATAAAAGAAAATAAGAAAGAAAATTATTAAGGACTTTAAAACCTCTCAGGATGTTATAACTGGGAGGTTTTTGAACATTTGTTAATAAAATTCATAAAAAGTTTAAAAAAAAGATATTGACATAAGTTCAAAACTGGAGTATTTTAAAAGCGCAAAGAAGAAATGAAGATTTATTTCAATGCCATACAAGGGAGGAGGAGCTATGGCCAGACCGCAGAAACTCAGATGTATTTGTTCAAGGCCCAAAGTGACTGGTTTAATACCGGAGGGCTGTCCGGGAAGTGGAAATATGAACCTTACGTATGATGAATATGAGGTTATTCGCCTTTTGGACTATATAAAACTGACACAGGAACAATGTGCAGAAAAAATGAACATTTCCCGTCCGACAGTGACTCGTATTTACAACGAAGCAAGACAAAAAATAGCAGATGTTCTGGTAAATGGACAACGGATGACAATCAGCGGAGGTGACGTTACCGTATGTGAAGAAATGCGCCCGGAATGTGCAGGAAAGAAATATTGCTGTCATAGATAGGCGAAAAAGGAACTTATAAATACTGAAAATTCAGAAACCAATTCACAGAAGAATGGGAGAGAAAACTATGAAAATATTAATTATTGGCGGTGTTGCAGCAGGAACAAAAACAGCAGCAAAATTAAAAAGAGAAGACAGAAATGCAGAAGTCACTGTAATTACAAAAGACAGAGATATTTCTTATGCAGGTTGTGGACTTCCATATTATGTTGGCGGATTGATTGAAAGTCGTGAGGAATTAATTGTTAATACTCCGGCAAAATATGCAGGACTCACTGGTGTAGAAGTGAAGACAGGGAAAGAGGCAATTGCCCTTCACGCAGATAAAAAAGAAGTAATTGCAAAAGATGTTGAAACTGGAAGGGAAGAAACGTACAGTTATGATAAATTAGTATTAGCGGTGGGAGCTTCTCCAGTTAAGCTGCCGATAGAAGGTACAGAACTTTCAGGTGTATTTCAGATGCGTACACCGGATGATGCGACAAATATTCGTACTTATGTAGAGGAAAATCAGGTAAAGAAAGCAGTTGTAATTGGTGCAGGATTTATTGGCTTGGAAGTGGCTGAGAATTTAAAAGCAAAAGGCGTTCAGGTGACAGTCATTGATTTTGCATCTCAGATTTTACCTAATATTGTGGATACAGAAGTAGCTGTATATGCAAAAAAACATTTATTAAAAGAAGGTATTCGTGTTATTACAGGCACAAAAGCAGAAGAAATTATGGGAGAAGACCATGTAACAGGAGTAAAAACATCAGCAGGATTATTAAGATGTGACCTTTTGATTATGGCAGCAGGTATTCGACCAAATACAGATTTCCTTCAGGACTCAGGTTTAGAGATGTTCAAAGGAACAATTATCGTAGATAAAACAATGAAGACAAATTTAGAAGATGTTTATGCTGCAGGCGATTGTGTGATGGTTACTAATCGTATTACAGGAAAACCACAGTGGTCTCCAATGGGATCTTCTGCAAATCTGGAAGGCAGAACTCTGGCACAGGTTCTTACAGGCAATAAGAAAGAACATCCTGGTGTGCTAGGAACAGGCGTAGTAAAATTACCGGGATTAAATATCGGACGTACAGGACTTACAGAAGAACAGGCAAAAAATGCAGGATATGATGTTGTTACAGTCGTGGCTCCTACAGATGACAAAGCACATTATTATCCGGATGCAGGATTTTTCATTACAAAATTGATTGCAGAAAAAGAAACACACAAGCTTTTAGGTGTTCAGGTGTTGGGAACAGGCGCTGTAGATAAGATGATAGATATTGCCGTTATGGGTATCAATATGGGGGCTGTTCTGGAAGATTTTGAAAATGCAGATTTTGCTTACGCACCACCATTTTCCACTGCAATTCATCCATTTATACAGGCGGTATATATTTTACTGAATAAGATTAACGGAAATCTTGTGAGTATGACACCGGCAGAATATGCAGCAGGAAAAGCAAAAGATTATAAAGTAGTAGATGTAGGTCTTGCGCCATCTATTCGAGGAGCAGTTTATGTGGACCTTTCTAAAGTAAACGGAGAAATCGAAGGTCTGGATAAAGAGGAAAAACTTCTGCTTGTATGCGCAAAGGGAAAACGTGGATATTTCTTACAGAACAGATTACGTTCTTACGGATATAAAAATACTGTAGTGCTGGAGGGCGCACAGTTTTTCAACGATGTAAAGGTGCAGAATATAGAAAATGCAGTATCTCCTGAAGAAGAAAAGAGAGTGAAAGCTCTGGGATTTTTAAGAGATAAGACAACTTTAGATAAATTTAACGGACGTGTTATTACAAGAAACGGAAAAATTACAGCGGATGAAGCCAGAACCATTGCAGAGGCAGCAGAACTTTTCGGAAGTGGGGAAGTTACAATGACATCTCGTCTGACTATGGAAATTCAGGGAGTTCCATTTGATAATATTGAGCCGCTTCGTGAATATCTGATGCAAGCAGGACTGGAAACAGGCGGAACAGGTTCTAAGGTTCGTCCGGTTGTATCCTGTAAAGGAACGACCTGTCAGTATGGACTGATTGATACCTTTGGATTATCAGAGGAAATCCATGAGCGATTTTTCCACGGATACGCAGACGTAAAGCTTCCTCATAAATTTAAAATTGCTGTTGGAGGATGTCCAAATAACTGTGTAAAACCAGACTTAAATGACTTAGGTATTATCGGTCAGAGAATTCCACAGGTAGACATGGAAAAATGTCGTGGATGTAAAATCTGCCGTGTGGAAAAGAATTGTCCAATTAATGTGGCAAAAGTGGTAGACGGAAAAATTGTTATTGATGAAAATGCATGTAATCATTGTGGCCGTTGTATTGGAAAATGTCCATTTCATGCATTTGAAGATTATACAAATGGTTATCGCATTTATATTGGCGGCCGTTGGGGCAAGAAAGTAGCACAGGGACGTTATTTGGAAAAAGTATTTACAGATAAAGAAGAAGTGCTGTCTGTTGTAGAAAAAGCAATTCTCTTATTCAGAGAACAGGGAATTACAGGAGAACGTTTTGCAGATACAGTTGCAAGAATTGGATTTGAAAATGTGCAGGAACAGCTTCTCGGAGATGATTTATTAAGTAGAAAAGAAGAAAACATCAAAGCCCAGAAACACTTAAAAGGCGGAGCAACTTGCTAAAAAAAGATTAAAAAGGCTGTGGTACTTGGAAACGAGTATCACAGCCTTTGTCTATGTCTGAAAATTTTATATAGAGGTGGGAAGGGAGAGTCTGCGTAGTTCTTGAAATATTTTTTCATATTCATCTGAAAAGATACTGTCTTTATTCCAGATAAAGGTAAAATCATGCATTACCATAAAATCAGATAGTGGAATTTGTTTTAAAATTCCTTGGGTGATTTCTTTTTCTACGGCAGCTTTATAGAGAAAAGAAATACCGCAGTCTTCGCATAACAAGGAAACAATAGTATGGATATTTTCTACTTCAATAATACGAGGAAAGTCGTAAATGGACATATTTTTTAAAGCAAGGGTTTTTGTGAGAATTGCTCTTGTACCGGAGCCGTGTTCCCGAATGAGAAGGCGTTCAGAAGTTAAGTCCCGTAAGGTATGAACAGGTTTTTGAAAAACGTGTTTTTGCGCCGCAACAGCAATATATTCTTCAGATTGGAAGATACGGGTTTGATAGTTGTCTCCTTTAAAATATCCTTCTACAATAGCAAAATCAATGAATCCGTCACATAAAAGAGAAAGTAATTTCTGGGTGTTTCCATATCGAATATGAAAATCAGTATCAGGGTGTGCCTGAATAAATTTTGCCAGAGCAGGAACAATGGCATATTCTCCAATTGTCATAGTTACGCCGAAAGTCAGAATTCTTTTTTGGGAAAGACTTTCTTTCATACGTTTTTTTAAAGTATTTTCATCATTTCTCATAGCTTCTAGGGCCGAGCGGAGAATTTCTCCTGCCGGTGTAAGACAGAGCTTTTTCTTATCACGGATAAATAAGGGAGAATCGTATTCTTTTTCCAAGTATTTTATATGTTGTGAGACAGCAGGCTGTGTCAGGTTTAATTTTTCCGCAGCATGGGTAAAATTCATGTATTCACATACAGTTAAAAAAGTTTCCATTCGAAAATCTAACATAAAGAGTACCTCCGAACACACAAGAAGTTTATAGTTTATATCATAACAAATATTTATGATTATATCAATATTTATAATTTTACAAAATGATAAATATGAAATATAGTAAGGATGTAGAAAAACAGAGAATATGGAGGAGAAAAAATATGTATGACATGATTATTATTGGGGCAGGACCGGCAGGAATTAGTGCAGGAATTTATGCCATGAGCAGAGGGAAAAAAACATTGATTTTAGAAAAGAATGAAGTAGGAGGCTTAATTGGAAAAGTTTCTACCGTAACACATTATGTAGGTGTATCTCAGGGGGAAACAGGATATATCTTTGCAGAAAAGTTAAAAACACAGGCGGAAAATGCAGGTGTAGAAATTAGAAGAGAAGATGTAACAGAAGTAGAATTAAAAGGTGAGATTAAAAAAATTTGTACGACCAAGAATGAATATCTGGCAAAAAAGGTTATTCTTGCTAATGGAACATCTCCAAGAATGTTGAATATTGAAGGCGAGAAGCAATTGACCGGAAAAGGTATGCGTATGAACGCAGCAAGAGATGCAGCAAAATATCAGGGGAAAAATGTGTATGTAATCGGTGGAGCCGACGGCGCTGTGAAAGAGGCTTTATATCTGGCAAAATATGCGGCACAGGTAACGATTATCCATTTCGAAGGAAATCTGGGATGCATTGCGGAGTTTAAAGAGAAAGTTGTTAAAACACCAAATATTAAAGTTCGTTTAAATACAAGACTGCATGGTGTATATGGAGTGGAAAGAGTAGAATCATTAGAGCTTTCTGATGAAAAAACAGGAGCAATTGAAACTATTTCAGATCCGGGATGCGGCATTTTTGTCTATGCGGGAACAATCCCAAATACACAGTTGTATACAGAGTTGAATTTACAAAATGGTTTTATACCGGTAGATGAAAATATGGAAACGGAGATTTTAGGGGTTTATGCAGCAGGGGATATTCGTGTAAAGAATATTCGTCAGGTATCTACAGCAGTTGCAGATGGAACAATCGCAGCAATTCACGCTGCGATGTAAGGAGGAAAAGGATGAGCTTTCTATTAAAAAACAGAAAAGGTTTATTGTTATGTCTGGCATTAGCAATTCCATCCTGTGTTTTAGGAAAAATTTTTCCTGTTATAGGAGGACCGGTATTTGCCATTCTCATTGGAATGATGTTAGCATTAGTGGTTAAAGAGAAAGAGCCGTTTGAGAATGGTGTAAAGTATACTTCCAAGAAAATTCTTCAATATGCAGTGGTGTTATTGGGATTTGGTATGAATTTAGAAGTAGTTATGGAAACAGGAAAACAATCTCTTCCTATTATAATCTGCACCATTACGACTTCTCTGGTGATTGCCTTTGCTCTTCATCGAATCATGCATATTCCGGAAAAAATTTCTACACTGGTAGGAGTCGGCTCTTCTATTTGTGGCGGCTCTGCAATTGCAGCAACAGCTCCGGTAATTGATGCCGATGAAGAAGAAGTTGCACAGGCGATTTCTGTTATTTTTCTCTTTAACATTCTGGCTGCATTAATTTTTCCCGCACTGGGAGCTGCCATAGGATTTTCCACTACATCAGGAGAAGTTTTCGGAGTTTTCGCAGGTACTGCGGTAAATGATACATCTTCTGTAACAGCAGCGGCTTCTACATGGGACAGTATGTATCATTTAGGCAGTCAGACCTTGGATAAAGCAGTAACAGTAAAGCTGACCAGAACATTGGCAATTATTCCGATTACTTTGGTATTAGCAGTTCGCAGAGCAAAAAAAGCAGAAAATCAAGATGGAGAAAAGGTATCTCTGAAAAAAGTTTTTCCATTCTTTATTCTGTTTTTTATAGGGGCAAGTGTGATTACTACTGTAGCTGTGGCAGCAGGTATTCCGGTTGAAAGTTTCCAACCTTTGAAAGAACTTTCAAAGTTTTTTATTGTCATGGCAATGGGAGCCATTGGGTTTCATACAGATATTGTAAAATTGGTAAAGAGCGGAGGAAAACCTATTTTATTAGGAATGGCTTGTTGGGCAGGTATTACAGTGGTATCGCTTACCATGCAGCATTTTATGTCTATGTGGTAGGAGAAAATAAAAGGAATTATTTGATAAAGGAGCAGGTGGGTATTTTTATAAATACAGTCTTTGCTCCTTTGAAATATATAAAATTCTCGAAAACTTTATGAAAAATGTAAGAAAAGGAAGAGGAATTAAAAAAAAGATGGTATAATGTTTGCACAAAGTGCAAACTAAGCTGATAAATCAGCTTGCCGTCATAAAGATGCCGGATTACACCAGGCAAGCCCCGGCTTGAAAAGTAAATACCTCAGAGGGTGCTTCCTTTTCTGCGCACGTGGTATAATGTTTGCACAAAGTGCAAACCAAGCTGATGAATCAGCTTGCCGTCATAAAGATGCCGGATTATACCGGAAATCCATGGCTTGACGAGCAAATATCTTTCGGATGCTTTCTCGTCTGCGCTCATGGTATAATGTTTGCACAACAAAAAAGGCGGTATGAGAATGAGAAGAAGACGATATAAAGGAGATATACGCAGAATACGACAGCGAAACGGCAGAATTTTCTTAGTCATTTGTATTATTGTTTTTAGTGCAATAACAGTGGGGATTTCCATAGATGAGAAAAAAGAAAAAGAAAAATTAGAACAGGCATATAAAGAACAGATTGCCAAGGAAAAGCAGAATGAAATGGAAGAAAAGGAAGCCGATAATGAGCAGCAGGTAAATATTGAACCAACAGGTCCTACTTTGGCAGAAGAAACAGAAAAGCAGCAATGGTATTTAAGATTGGTAAATAAAGATCATCCTATGACGGAGGAGGATGTTCCGGAAGTTGCTACAGAAACAGTGGATACTAAGGGATATCAGGTAGATGTACGGATTATGGAGGATTTAGAGGCGATGTTTGCAGATGCCAGAGCAGCAGGAAGAAATCCTATGATTTGCTCAGCTTTTCGGGAATGGGATATGCAGGTGTCGCTTTATGAAAACAAAATCGCAAGAGTTATGCAGGAAGAAGGTTTCAGTTATGAGGAAGCAGCAGTGGAGGCAGCTACTGTGGTGGCAAAGCCTGGCACCAGTGAGCACCAGATAGGCCTTGCCCTTGATATTGTGTCTTCTGAGTATCAGGAACTTGATGAAGCA
Source organism: uncultured Blautia sp. (assembly GCA_900547685.1). Lineage (GTDB taxonomy): Bacteria > Bacillota > Clostridia > Lachnospirales > Lachnospiraceae > Blautia. Next base: position 12,338 of record URHS01000024.1, read on the forward strand.
CAGATGGAAACAGAAGATCAGAAATGGTTGATGGAAAATTCATGGAAGTACGGTTTTATTTTGCGTTATCCTATGGACAAAAGTGAGATTACCGGTGTGATTTTCGAACCATGGCATTATCGTTATGTAGGGAAAAAGGCAGCAAAGGAAATCACAGAGCAAAATCTTACATTAGAAGAATACGTTGGTGCAGGACCGGTTGAGACACCGGTATTCTAAAATATTATTTATAGAGAGGCTATCATATTAGAGAATTATCCGGAATATTTATGCGATTTCAGTGCAGTCTGAGTGTAAAATGCATAAATATTCTCGATGCATATCTAATGTGGTGGCTTCTTTTCCATTTAAGATATGAACGAATCTTGGAGGGATATTTTTTATATGTTATCTCAAATACTGAGTAAAACAGGTGGAGATATTGATTTTTAATGATAGAAGAAATAAGATATTCTTAACAATAAATGTACAAAAAAATTCAAAAAAGAAAAAGTAACAAGTGAAAATGAGGAGGTATTATAGTGAAAAGTACAATCTGGAAACGGCTCAGTTCAATACTACTGGTATTGACCATGGTTTTTTCTATAATTCCAGATACTGGAGTTACAGTGAAAGCACAGCCAAGGGGAAATGAAACAGCACAGGTACAGGAAAATACAGAAGGTGCCTATCCGATTTCTGTCACTACAGCAGAGGGTTCTTCCTATGCAGAGGTTATAAAGGAAGACGGAACGAGAAAAATAGTAAATAGAGCACTACCGGGTGAGAAGATTTATCTGAGTTTTTCTGATTATAACACGTCACCAGGAACAGGGTTTGTCAGATGGGTTGATGATAATGGAAATCTGACAGATTTAACAAATGCGACCAGTTATAGGGGCTGCAGTTTTACTATGCCGGAGGGTGAGGTGGAAATTCATGCAGAGTTGGCGAAGAATTGTCCTACAGTTACTGTGGAAAATGGTGGAATAAAGGTTCCAATAGAAAACGGTCATTATATATTAAGTTCTTCTTCTGTTACAGTGGGCAGAGAAATTTACCTATACTTTGATGAGTCTAAAACACCGGAGAATAAAGTTTTTAAAAAGTGGTATGTAAAATCCGGAAATGTGGAGTTAAGTGATCCGACCAGCAAGTATGATTGTATGCTTACAGTTCCAAATGAGAATGTGGAAATCGGCGTAATTTATGGTTATCCTATTTCTGTCACTACGTCAGAGGGTTCTTCCTATGCTGAGGTTATAAACGAAGACGGAATGACAGAAAGAGTAAATAGTGCGGTACCGGGTGAGAAGATTTATCTGGAATTTTCGGATTATAACATGACATCGGGAACAGGGTTTGTCAGATGGGTTGATGATAATGGAAATCTGACAGATTTAACAAATGAGACCAGCTATCATGAATGCAGCTTTACTATGCCGGAGGGTGAGGTGAAAATTCATGCAGAGTTGGCGAAGAATTGTCCTACAGTCACCGTGGAAAATGGTGGAATAATGGTTTCAGACGGAGAAAATTTTAATATATTAAATTCTTCCTCTGTTGCAGCAGGCAGAGAAATCTACCTGTATTTCGAACAGTCTAAAACACCGAAGAATAAAGTCTTCAAAAAGTGGTATGTAAAATCCGAAAATGTGGAGTTAAGTGATCCGACTAGTATGAATAATTGCATGCTTACAGTTCCAAATGAGGATGTGGAAATAGGCGTAATTTATGATGACGCCTATGCTGTTTCTGTAGAAAATGGATATGCACAGTATGAATTACCTAATGGAGAATATGTTTGGTCGACATCTACTGCTGCTCCGGGGACACAGATGTATTTGAAAATCAATCCTTATACGAAACCCAAGGGTATGGCATTTTCTAAGTGGATAGTTAAGAAGGGGAATGTGCAACTGGATAGCCCATATTCTTCTTATTCATGTCCATATATTATGCCTAGTGAAGATATAGAAATTGCTGCGGAGTTTGTTCCCGGTCGTGCGCTTAGTGTGGAGGGTGGCTCTACATGTAAGACGATTCCAGACAATCAGTTTGACTGGTATATTGATGCAGCTGCACCTGGCGATCAGGTCTGGGCTTACTATGAAGAGGATATGGCTCCGGAGGGTATGGAATTTGCAAGATGGGAGGTTACCAAGGGAAACGTACAACTAGATGAGCCGGAAGATAAAGTATGTAGCTTTATCATGCCCGATGAAGATGTTATAGTTAGTGCAATATATAAACCTGTAGGTTCTATGGCTGAGCCTGGCTGGCAATCTGACAGTGTAGGCTGGTGGTATAACGATGAGAATGGTAATTATGTGACAGGTTGGAAGTCCATTGATGGTGAGTGGTATTACTTTGCATCTAATGGCTATATGCAGACAGGCTGGAAGTCTATTGACGGTGAGTGGTACTACTTTGCATCTAATGGCTATATGCAGACAGGCTGGAATTGGATAGATGGTAGTTGCTATTATTTTTATGAAGATGGCCACATGGCATCAGACACTTGGATTGACGGAAGCTATGTGAATAGTTCAGGTGTGTGGGTGGAACATCTGGTTTTCAGTGGCTGGCAATCAAACAGTGTAGGCTGGTGGTATAACGATGATAACGGTAATTATGTGACAGGCTGGAAGTCCATTAACGGTGAGTGGTATTACTTTGCATCTAATGGTTATATGCAAACAGGCTGGAATTGGATAGAAGGAAGTTGTTATTATTTCTATGAAAATGGCCACATGGCATCAGATACTTGGATAGATGGAAGCTATGTGAATGGTTCAGGTGCGTGGGTGGAACATCCGGTTTTCAGCGGCTGGCAATCAAACAGTGTAGGCTGGTGGTATAACGATGATAACGGTAACTATGTGACAGGCTGGAAGTCCATTAATGGTGAGTGGTATTATTTTGCATCTAATGGTTATATGCAAACAGGCTGGAATTGGATAGGAGGAAGTTGTTATTATTTCTATGAAGATGGCCACATGGCATCAGACACCTGGATTGATGGGAGTTATGTGAATGGTTCAGGCGTTTGGGTAGAATAATATAAAATAAAATAAAATATCCATCTAAGATATCAATGAATCTTGGATGGATATTTTTTATGTAATTACAATCTTGACATTAAAAATTGATTTTCTTATAATAGTTCTACCGCAATAGTTAGGAAGCTAACAATTTAAAAGGAAGGGAGAGAAGAATATGATTAAAACCTTGGCAGCACAAATAAAAGAGTTCAAAAAGGACTCTGTGTTGACACCAATTTTTATGATTTTGGAGGTTTTATTTGAAACCATGATACCGTTTTTAATGGCATCTATTATTGATAAGGGCGTGGAAACGGGAGATATTTGGCATATCTGCAAAGTAGGGGCTGCAATGGTAGTGCTGGCACTTTGCGGACTTTGGGCAGGTGTGATGGGAGGAAAATATGCGTCAAGAGCATCTGCGGGATTTGCCAGAAATTTAAGAAAAGCAATGTATGATAATATTCAGACCTTTTCATTTTCTAATATTGATAAATTCAGTACAGCAGGTCTGATTACACGTCTGACAACAGATGTTACGAACCTGCAGATGGCATATCAGATGCTTTTACGTATGTTTACAAGAGCTCCGGCAAGCTTAATCTGTGCTATGGCAATGGCATTTACCATTAACGCAGAGCTTGCAAGTATTTATCTGGTGGCAGTTATCGGACTGGGAATTTGTCTTGTATTGATTATGAGCAGGGCAACCAAGTATTTTCAGCAGGTTTTTAAAAAGTATGACGAATTAAATGCCAGTGTACAGGAAAATATTTCAGGCATTCGTGTGGTAAAAGCTTATGTGCGTGAAGAGTATGAGAATAACAAGTTCTTTAAAGCCGCAGAAAACGTATATAAGATGTTTATCAAAGCGGAAAATATTATTGTGGCAAATATGCCTCTTATGATGTTTGCCGTTTATGCTTGTATTCTGGGACTGAGCTGGCTGGGAGCAAATATGATTGTAGTGGGTGACCTTACTACAGGAGAGCTGATGAGTCTTTTGACATATTGTATGAACATTATGATGAGTTTGATGATGCTTTCTATGATTTTTGTTATGGTTACTATGAGTTTTGCTTCAGCAGAGCGTATTACGGAGGTTTTAAATGAGAAAGCTGATATCTGTAATCCGGAAAACCCTGTAAAAGAAGTAAAAGACGGAAGCATTGTATTTAAAGATGTCAGCTTTTCCTATAAAAAAGACAGTCAGGAGTCTGTACTTTCCAATATTAATCTGGAGATCGCTTCCGGTGAAACCATTGGAATTATCGGAGGGACAGGAAGCGCAAAGTCCAGTCTGGTAAACTTGATCAGCCGTCTTTATGATGTGACAAAGGGTGAAGTCTTAGTCGGCGGTGTGGATGTAAGAGCTTACGATTTGGAAGAGCTTAGAAATCAGGTGGCAGTTGTTTTGCAAAAAAATGTGTTGTTCAGTGGAACAATTTTAGAAAACCTTAGATGGGGAAATAAAAACGCCACAGAGGAAGAATGTAAAAGAGTCTGTGAACTTGCATGCGCAGATGAATTTATTGAAACCATGCCTGAGAAGTATCACACATACATAGAGCAAGGCGGAAGCAATGTTTCCGGTGGACAGAAACAGAGGCTTTGTATTGCAAGAGCATTGTTGAAAAAGCCTAAGATTTTGATTTTAGATGACTCTACCAGTGCGGTAGATACTGCAACAGATGCAAAAATCAGAAAAGCTTTTGCCCAGGAAATTCCGGATACCACAAAATTGATTATTGCTCAGAGAATTTCCAGCATTAAAAATGTAGACAGAATTATTGTCATGGAAGAAGGTAACATCAATGGCATAGGAACACATGAGGAATTGATGAAAACCAATGCCATTTATCGTGATGTGTATGAGTCACAAAATCAGGGCGGCGGTGACTTTGATGAAAATATAAAACAAGGAGGTGAAAAGGCATGAAAAAGGACGGAAAAAAGGAAAAGGGTTCCGCAAAACTGTTAAAACGAGTTTTTCAGTATGTGGGAAAAAATTATAAATATCATTTAGTTTTTGTTCTTATAGGGATTTTTATCAGTGTTCTTGCCAATGTACAGGGAACTATGTTCATGAAAACCATGATTGATGATTATATTATTCCTTTGACACAGGCAAAAGTTCCTGATTTTGCTCCTTTTGCGTGGGCAATTGCCAGAGTGGCAGGTTTTTATTTCATTGGTGTTTTATGTGCATATATGTACAATAAAATCATGATTTATGTAACACAGGGAACTTTGCGAAATCTGAGAAATGATATGTTTGCAAAGATGGAGAGCCTTCCTATAAAATATTTTGATACACATCCTCATGGGGATATTATGTCTGTATATACCAATGATATTGATACATTAAGACAGATGATAAGCCAGAGTATTCCCCAGATGCTTTCCAGTTTTCTTACGATTGTCAGTGTCTTTATCAGTATGTTAATTTTAAATATTCCGCTTACTGTGGTAACTGTAGTCATGTTGGGACTGATGATTCTGGTGACAAAGAAAATTGCAGGGCTTTCAGGAAAATATTTTATGGCACAGCAGGTAAATATTGGTAAGGTAAATGGTTATATTGAGGAAATGATGGAGGGACAGAAAGTTGTAAAAGTGTTCTGTCATGAAGAAGAAGCTATAGAAGCATTTGATAAAATCAATAACCAGCTTTTTGAAAGTGCGGATAATGCCAATAAATTTGCTAATTATTTAGGACCGGTAAATGCACAGCTGGGAAATATTAATTATGTAGTTTGTGCCGTAGTAGGAGGTATTTTAGCAATTAATGGCATCGGAGGTTTTACACTTGGCGGTCTTGCCAGCTTCCTTACTTTTAATAAAAGTATTGCAGGTCCGGTAAATCAAATTAGTCAGCAGTTAAACAGCATTGTTATGGCGCTGGCAGGAGCTAAGAGAATTTTTGAACTTATGGATGAGAAACCGGAAGAAGATAACGGTTACGTGGAACTGGTTTATGCCAAGAAGGAAAACGGCGAGATTAAAGAAAGCAAGGAACGTACCGGACACTGGGCATGGAAACATTATCATCAGGCTGACGGTACTACAACTTATGTGGAGCAGCAGGGTGATGTAGTACTGGATGGTGTGGATTTTGGCTATACAGATGAGAAGATTGTACTTCATGATATTAAACTGTATGCAAAACCGGGAGAAAAAATTGCGTTTGTAGGTTCTACGGGTGCAGGAAAAACAACCATTACAAACCTTTTAAATCGTTTTTATGATATTCAGGACGGTAAAATTCGTTATGACGGAATTAATATTAATAAGATTAAGAAAGGGGATTTAAGACGGTCTCTGGGAATTGTACTGCAGGATACGAATCTTTTCACTGCTACGGTTATGGACAATATCCGTTATGGAAAGCTGGATGCCACAGAGGAAGAAATTATTCAGGCAGCGAAGCTGGCAAATGCAGATGGATTTATCCGCAGACTGCCGGAAGGATATCAGACCATGCTGACCGGCAATGGAGCAAATTTAAGTCAGGGACAAAGACAGCTTCTGGCTATTGCAAGAGCAGCAGTTGCAGATCCTCCGGTACTTATTTTAGATGAAGCTACAAGTTCTATTGATACCAGAACAGAAAAGTTGGTGCAGGAAGGTATGGACCGACTGATGGAGGGTAGAACGACTTTTGTTATTGCACACAGACTTTCTACTGTGAAAAACAGTGATTGTATTATGGTTTTGGAAAAGGGAAGAATTATAGAGCGTGGTTCACACGATGAACTGATAAAACAAAAAGGCAAGTATTATCAGCTTTATACAGGAAACGGAGTATAAATCTTTATACGGTCTTAATACTTCATGCAATTTATTTACACATTCTTTATATCACAGGAGATATAGTAAAAGATACTGTAAAGAGCATGGAGGGCGAAATGAAGTTTATACATAAGAAGAAAAATTTTTCTTCCTTTCAAATTATCAGTATAGGTTTTTTTATTGTTATTTTAACAGGCGGATTTCTTTTAATGCTGCCGATTTCCACCAAGGGTCCGGGAGGAGCACCTTTTTTGGACGCAATGTTTACTTCTACATCAGCAGTTTGTGTTACAGGACTGATATTGCATGATACAGCAACTTACTGGTCATATTTCGGACAGTTTGTAATTATGCTGCTGATACAAATAGGAGGTATGGGCGTAGTAACTGTGGCTGTTTCCATTGCCATGTTTGCAGGGCATAAGATTGGACTGATGCAGAGAAATACTATGCGGGAGGCAATTTCAGCCCATCACGTAGGTGGAATGGTGAGAATGACAGGCTTTATTCTAAAAACAACTTTAGGAATAGAGCTTGTGGGAGCAGCATGGATGGCGCCTGTTTTTTGTAAAGATTTTGGATTTTTCAAAGGACTGTGGTATGCAGTCTTTCATTCTGTATCAGCATTTTGTAATGCGGGATTTGATTTGTTAGGTGTGCGGGAAGAATTTTCTTCTATTACCACTTATGCTTCTCAGCCCATTATCAATATTACGATTATGGCATTGATTATCACAGGTGGAATTGGTTTTCTCACATGGGAAGATATTAAGACGAATAAACTGCATATTAAAAAATATCGGATGCAGAGCAAGGTTATTCTTACAGTTACCAGTCTTTTAATCGTAATTCCTGCAGTTTATTTCTTCTTTGCAGAGTTTACACAGGAACAGTGGAGCGATTTAAGCCTGTATGAAAAAATTCTGGCATCTTTTTTTCAGTCTGTGACACCGAGAACGGCAGGCTTTAATTCTGTAGATTTAACATTGTTTACGGAAGCAGGCATTATGATTATGATTGTTTTGATGCTTACAGGAGGGTCTCCGGGTTCAACGGCAGGGGGGATGAAGACAACTACTGTTGCAGTACTTTTTGCATCTGCTGCTTCTGTATTCCGAAGAAGAGAAAATGCACAGGTTTTCCATCGGCGTATTTCGGAAAGTACTGTTAATGATGCTGCAACAATTTTACTTATGTATGTGGTACTTTTCCTTTCAGGGGGAATTGTGATAAGCTGTATAGAGGATATTCCCATTTTGACCTGTCTTTTTGAAACAGCTTCCGCAATTGGAACGGTAGGGCTGACATTGGGAATTACTACAGAAGTAGGTGTTGTATCTCATTTAATCTTAATGCTTTTAATGTTTTGGGGCCGTGTGGGTGGTTTGACACTGGTCTTTGCAGCTGTTTCTGGGAAACATATAGAAGTAGGAAGATTTCCGGAGGAAAAAATTACAGTAGGATAAAAAGGAGTGATGACTTGAGAAAATTAAAAGAAAAGTCAAGGCTTCAAAATTCAGTAAAAGATGTTTTAAAAACCCTTGGTATATTAACCGCGGCCACTGCAATAGGGGTGTTTTTTCGATGGAGAGGGTTAAATGAAGCAAATATTATTACTGTTTATATTTTAGGAGTGTTGATTACAGCAGTATCTACCTCACAGAGAATTTTCAGTCTTGTAAGTTCTTTTATCAGTGTGCTGTTGTTTAATTTTTGGTTTACAGAACCGCGTTTTACTTTTAAGGCTTATGATCCCAGCTATCTGACCACATTTCCAATTATGTTGACAGCTGCATTTATTACAAGTTCTTTAGCGGAGAGGATTAAAAAGCAGGCAGCACAGTCTGCCAAGACAGCATATCGTACACAGATACTTTTTGACACAAGTCAGCAGCTTTCCAATGTGCAGGATGCGCAGGGAATTATTTCCGTGACTTGCGGACAGCTGAAAAAATTGTTGAAGCGAGATATTATTTTTTATAAAACCACAGAAGATACTTTAGGAGAACCTTTATTTTTTCCTTTCAGAAAAGGGCGGGAGGAAATAGAGTATATTATAAGAGAAGAAAAGAAAGTTGCGAAGTGGGTATTTGAGAAGAATAATCATGCTGGAGCAGGAACGAAAACATATCCGGAAGCAAAATCTTTGTATTTGTCTGTACGTGTAGGGCAAAATGTATTTGGTGTCCTGGGAATTATCATGGGGGAATGGCCTTTAGACAGTTTTGAAAACAGCATTGTGCTGTCAATTTTAGGCGAATGTGCTTTGGCATTGAAAAATGAGAAAGTGACAAGAGAAAGAGCAGCGGCCGCTTTAATGGCAAAAAATGAGCAATTAAGGGCCAACCTTCTTCGCTCTATTTCTCATGATTTGAGAACACCTCTTACATCTATTTCGGGAAATGCAGGGATTTTGATTTCTAATGGGGATAGCATGGGAAAAGAAAAACAGCAGCAGTTGTATGAGGATATTTACGAAGACTCTCTTTGGCTTATAAATTTGGTGGAAAATCTGTTGTCTGTTACCAGAATTGAAGATGGAACGATGAAACTTAAAATGAATGCAGAACTTTTAGAGGAAATTGTGCAGGAAGCAGTTCACCATGTGGAAAAAAGGTGCAAAAATCATAAGCTTCGTGTAAAACTTTCCGATGATTTGATTTTGGTAAAGGCAGATGCCAGGTTGATTGTACAGGTTCTCGTAAATTTAGTGGATAATGCAGTAAAATATACGCCGGAGGGATCAGAAATTCTTGTGGAAACGAGGCAGGAAAAGACAAATGCAGTAGTTTCTGTATCGGATAATGGAAAGGGAATTTCAGATGAGGCAAAAGAACATATTTTTGAAATGTTTTATACAGGCAGCAGTTATGCAGCAGACAGTCGAAGAAGCCTGGGACTGGGGCTGGCACTGTGCAAGTCTATTTTACATGCCCACGGCGGAGATATTTTTGTAGAGGACTGTCATCCTCACGGAGCCCGTTTTACATTTACATTACCTGCAAAGGAGGTTAAATTACATGAATAAACCCTTGATTATGGTAGTAGAAGATGATGCAGCAGTACGAAACTTAATTGCAACAACATTGGAAACTCATGAATATCGTTTTCAGACGGCATCTACGGGAGAAACTGCTATTTTAGAGGTAGTAACACATAATCCTGATGTAATTTTGTTGGACTTGGGGTTGCCGGATATGGACGGAATTGAAGTTATACGGAAAGTTCGTACATGGTCCAAGACACCTATTATTGTAATTAGTGCAAGAAGCGAAGATACAGATAAAATAGAAGCTTTAGATGCGGGGGCAGATGATTATCTGACAAAGCCGTTTTCTGTGGAAGAACTTTTAGCAAGGCTTCGTGTGACTTTTCGCAGGCTCAATGACATGAAGGGAGATATGGTACAAAGTTCTGTCTTTCAAAATGGAGATTTGAAAATTGATTATGCGGCAGGATGCGCTTTTATGAAAGACACAGAATTACACCTTACACCTATTGAATATAAACTTTTGTGCCTGCTTTCTAAAAATGTAGGAAAGGTACTGACACATACTTATATTACAAAAGAAATATGGGGAAGCGCATGGGACAATGATGTGGCGTCCCTTCGCGTATTCATGGCAACACTCAGGAAAAAAATAGAAGAAAATCCATCAGAACCAAAATATATTCAGACACATATAGGAGTGGGTTATCGGATGTTGCGAGTGTAAGGGAGATAAAATTATATTGGGAAAAGCTCGGTAATGACTGGGCTTTTTTTGTAGTGCAATCACTTGTGTTGTTGAAGAAAACAGGGTAAAATTAAAAACATATAATTGTGTGAGAAGTTATATTTTAAGAGGATGGTGGTTTATTATGAGAGAAGAATTTGATATTTCACAGTTCGATAAATATAGAGAAGATAACAGAAGAGAAGTAAAAAAAGCGACGAAAAAAAAGCGACGAAAAAAAGCGACAGAAAAAAAGTGACGAAAAAAAGACAAGGGCAGTATGAAAAAATTCTTACTTTTATGAAGCCAAATGTATGGTACAAAGCAAGTGATTTAATGAATGTGTTAGGTGTGAAAGAGACACGAACAAAAGAATTGTTGCGAGCATTGATTAGGGATGAAAAACTTATAGATGACGGAGTTACAAAAGGAAAACGATATAAAAAAGCCGATTAGATAAAAGCGGAGAGGCAAAATATTTTTTAATCTATCAGGAAGCAAGGAAATTAGAGGAGGTTTCTATTTTCCTCTAATTTCCTTACCCAAAAGCTATTAGCTTATTTTGTTTTGAATTCTATCCATTGATTGTCAATGAAAACAACTACCATGCCATCCTCAAGAACGGCATAAGGTGTTCCGGCATTTTGAGTGAAATTCTCTTCCCCGTCTTTTTGCGGAACGCCGTCTTCTGCATAGGAAGTAGTATATTTCATTAAATCTTTATCCACCTCAACAGAAACGGGATTGTCAGTTGAGTAATAATTAGTTCTGTTTATCATTATGGTTGCGGGGTAATCGCCACCTTTAGGACTTTTACAACCAGCCAACGAGAGAGCGAGCACAAGGAAAATCACCATTGTTGTTAATTTCTTCATAGCAATTACCTCCACAAATTCAAATGTTCAAAATATTGTTTTTTATCAACAGCAAATGTGTTATTTGGTTCATAAAGCAAGTCTTTTCATCATCCAATATGCATTGGCATAAGAACCATTTTCATACTTCATGTTATCTGGAAAGGTTCCATATATTTTAAATCCAAGCTTTTCATATAAAGCTATTGCAGGTTTATTATCTCCAATTACTTCAAGCTCTGCCTGTTCATATCCTATCTCTTCGGCAATGTCTAAAATAGTTTCTAACATTGCTTTTCCAATTCCTAAGCCACAATATTCTTTATATAGAGCAATAGCAATTTCGCATCTATGTCTATATCTTTTAAAGTTACCAATGCTCATTAAAGAACAGTTTCCTATGTGTCTGCCATCAACTTCAGCAATTAATAACAATTCATTTTTACTATCTTTTTTAGATTTTATAAATGCTTGCTCTTGCTTTAGGGACAATGTTATTTCGTCAGGCTCACGAATTAAAAAGGATGTTTCGGATGCAACAGTTTTTAGAAAATTTATCAAATTCTCAGCATCATTTTCTTCAGCACTTCTAAGAATTACTTCCCTGCCTTTTTTATCTTTTATTATCGTATTATTGATATACATAATTGTTAATTTCTCCGTGAATTCAAACCTTCTTTGTGACAAATTCATTTAACTCAGATGAAAATTTTTCACAAGCTCAATCAACACCTGCACACATTTCTCCATAGACTGCACGCACACATATTCAAAATGTCCGTGGAAGTTATGTCCTCCTGTTCCAAGGTTCGGGCATGGCAGCCCCATAAAGGATAAGCGAGAGCCGTCTGTACCACCGCGAATTGGCTGGATTTTTGGCTCAATATCCAGTTTTTCGTATACTTTTAATACATTTTCGATTAAGAAATAATGCGGTTCAATCTGCTGTCTCATATTATAATAGGAGTCTTCCATTCTCAGGCTTACTGTGCCTTCCCCGTATTTAACATTCATATAATCGGCAGCTCTCTGCATATATTCCTTTTTCTCTTTAAATAAATCAAAATCATGGTCTCGAACAATGTATTCGCCGGATGCGTGTTCCACAGAACCCTCCAAAGCCTCCAGATGAATAAAGCCTTCTCTGCCTTCGGTATGCTCCGGCTTCTGTGCTTCCGGCATCATACCCTGAAATTCCATAGCCAAAAGCAGGGCATTTATCATTTTATTTTTAGCAGAACCGGGATGAATACTGAGACCTGTAAAATCCACAAAGGCGCTGGCAGCATTGAAGTTTTCATATTCCAGTTCTCCACATTCGCCGCCGTCAACAGTATAGGCGAAATCAGCGCCGAATTTTTTAACATCAAAGTAATCAGCCCCTTGCCCGATTTCCTCATCAGGGGTAAAACCTACACGGATAGGTCCGTGAGGGATTTCAGGATGGTTGATGAGATATTCAGCGGCAGTCATAATTTCCGCTACGCCGGCTTTGTCATCTCCGCCCAGCAGGGTGAGACCGTCTGTTACGATTAAATCCTGTCTCACATATTGTTTCAGGGAAGGAAAATCCTCCGGTTTCATTACGATTTTTTTCTCAGCATTTAATACAATTTCTGTTCCGTCATAATTTTTAATAATTCTTGGTTTGATATTCTTTCCGGAAGCAGCATAAGCTGTGTCCATGTGAGCAATCAGACCTAAAATTTTTCCCTTGTAATCGGGAACAGTAGAAGGAATAGTACCGAAAACATATCCGTATTCATCCTGAGTGACATCCGTAAGTCCCAATTCTTTCATTTCTTCCATTAAGGTACGGCCGAAATCCAGCTGACTTTTGGTGCTTGGAAAGCTTTCCGCATAAGGGTCAGAAGTAGTTTCTACTACAACATAATTCAAAAAACGTTCTAATACAGTCATATTCATTCTCCTTTATGTTTCATATTATATTCATGCTATCACAGGAAAAACAGGTTGTCTATATTGACTTTACTGCATAAAATGCCTATACTACTGGTAGTACCAATAGAAAGAGGATATAAAAATGAAGTTTTTGCGACAATTCAGTATTATTTTATTCCTCTCCTTTTTAGGAGAAGGCTTAAAAATGCTTCTGCCGCTGCCCATACCTGCAAGTGTGTACGGACTGATGCTAATGCTTCTGGCGCTTTGCACAGGGATTTTAAAAGTAGAACAGGTAAAGGATGCGGCAGTTTTTCTGATTGAAATCATGCCAGTAATGTTTATACCGGCGGCAGTAGGCTTGCTGGAGTCATGGGACGCCCTGCGCCCTGTTGTAGTGCCTGTGCTTATGATTACCGTCATCACCACGGTGGTTGTTATGGCTGTTACAGGACTTGTGACACAGATTATGATTAGAAAAGGGAGAAAAAAAGATGAAAGAGTTTCTGAGTGAGTCTATTATATTTGGGGCAGTATTAAGCCTTGCAGCCTATGAAATCGGCTTACTGATGAAAAAAAAGTTTAAGCTGGCAATTTTAAATCCATTGCTCATCGGAACAATCTGTGTTATTGGATTTTTGTTGATTTTTCGCATTGATTATGAAGAATATAATGAGGGTGCAAAATATATCAGCTATCTGCTCACACCGGCAACTGTCTGTCTGGCAGTTCCCCTTTATGAGCAGCTATCCCTCTTAAAAAAGAACTTTATGGCAGTGGCAGTGGGTATTCTATCCGGTGTTCTGGCAAGTCTTGTCAGTGTTTTGGCATTGGCAAAGCTGTTTGACTTAAATCATCAGCAGTATGTAACATTGCTTCCAAAATCTATTACAACAGCCATTGGAATGGGCGTTTCAGAAGAGTTGGGAGGACTTGTTACCATCACGGTGGCAGTGATTGTCATTACCGGCATTTTGGGAAATGTCATTGCAGAATTTATCTGTAAAATTTTTAAAATTCACGAGCCGATTGCAAAGGGACTGGCGCTTGGAACAGCGTCTCATGCAATCGGAACGGCAAAAGCCATGGAAATGGGACAGATAGAAGGCGCTATGAGCAGTCTTGCCATTGCGGTTGCAGGACTTTTGACAGTAATCGGCGCATCGGTGTTTGCCGGATTTATGTAAATTTGGGAGTGGGAAGGAAATGGAAAGAAAAACAAGTGAGAATGAAAAGGTTTATCATCAGGTAATTGAGCATATTACAAACCTTGCCACAACAGGAGAAATTTCTTTTGGGAGTAAAATTCCATCAGAGCGAGAACTGATGGCAACTTTAGGATTTAGTAGAAACTCTGTCAGAGAGGCGCTGAGGACCATGGAAAATATGGGTATTATTGAAAGCCGTCAAGGACAGGGCAACTTTTTAGTTAATCACATAGGAGAAAGTCTCAGCAGTGTCTTTTCTATGCTCCTGTCTATGAAACAGACAAATTATATTGAAATCAGCCTTTTACGGCGCTTCATTGAAATTGGAGCCTATCTTGTAGCTGTAAAAAATGCCAAAGAAGAAGATTTACGCTATCTTTCTGAAATTTTAGATAAAATGGAATTGGTAGAAGGTGAAGAGAGGGCAAAATTGGATAAAAAATTTCATGATCAGATTGTGAAAATGTCAGATAATCATCTGTTAGAGATTTTAAATGAAGCATTGTCAGGAATTTTTGAAATTTTTATCAGCGAGATGTCAAAACATGTAACGTCAGAAGACAAAGATCAGTTAGTGCGTCTTCATAGAAATGTTTATGATAATTTAAAGAAAAAAGATGTACAACAGGGAATTGAGCGTATACGAGAACATTATAATATCATTGATAAAAATCTACAGATATTGGCAGAACAATATAAGGGTGCAAAAGTACAGTAAAGAAGCTGTTACATGAAGTGCATATCCAGAATATTTATACAATCCCAAGGCAAGCCGACAAAGTTGCTAAAATTGTATAAATATTCTGAATGGCAAATTACGAAAATATGCGAAAAGCACAAGTTACAAGAAAACATAAGAGAAACCCCATACAGGTAGGTAAAAGGAAAGCAAGCGCTGTCCATTTCAGACTGTGGGTTTCTTTTTTTATAGTTAAAAGTGTAGTGGCACAGGGCCAGTGAAGTACGCATAAAATCAGCATAGAAATGGCGGTGGAAACGGTCCAGCCCTGCTGAAGGAGCAGCGTATGGAGACTTGACAGGCTTTCAAAATCCGTCAACGAGGACTGGGCAGTGTAAGCCATAATCAGTACAGGAATGACAATTTCATTTGCAGGCAGACCCAGAAAAAAGGCAAGGAGAATTTTACCATCCAAACCTAAGAGCCGGGCAAAGGGATGAAAAAAGTCAGAAACCAGGTTTAAAATACTGTTTCCATCTATACTGACATTTGCCATAATCCAAATTAAAATTCCAGCAGGAGCTGCTGTCAGAATAGCACGCAGCAAAACACGACAAGTGCGGTTTATCACAGAATGTACCAGAACAGAGATAATTTGTGGCTTGCGGTAGGGCGGAAGCTCCAGTGTAAAGGAGGAAGGAACTCCTTTTAGTACGGTTTTAGATAAAAGCCATGAGGAAATAAAAGTCATAAATACACCGAATAAAATTACAAAAGTCAGCAGAAATGCCAGTTCAAAACTTTTGGCGCTTCCTGCAAAGAAAATGGTAAGGATAGCCAGAATGGTGGGAAATCGTCCGTTACAGGGGACGAAGGAGTTGGTTAAAATTGCAATCAATCGTTCTCTGGGGGAATGGATAATCCGGCATCCTGTTACTCCGGCTGCATTACAGCCAAAGCCCATAATCATAGTAAGTGCCTGTTTGCCGCAAGCCTTACATTTGGCAAAGCAGCAGTCCAGATTAAAGGCAACCCGGGGCAGATAGCCAAAATCCTCCAACAATGTAAAAAGAGGAAAAAAGATTGCCATAGGAGGCAGCATAACACTGATTACCCACGCAGTTACTCGATAAAAGCCAAAGGTAAGCATGTGACAGAGTTTTAAAGGGAGAAAGCCTTGTAAAAAATGGTAAAAAACAGGTTCAAAGGAAAAGAGCGTGTCGTGGAGAACCTGAGAAACATAATTTGCACCTGTAAGAGTAATCCAGAAAATCAGTAAAAGAAAGCAAATCATACAGGCAATGCCGGTAAACTTTCCTGTAAAAAGTTTATCAAGTATAAAATCTGTATCAGTGTGTTGAAAATCGGAAGACTGCAGGGCAATGTGATAAAGGCGCGTGGCTTCCTGTGCACAGGTTTGTGGTTCTGGCAGGGAACAGGCAGAAACTGTTTGTGGACTTGAACCTAAAGCAGTAGAAATACGGTTTTTTAATCTCTTTATATCGGCGTGTCTGTGGGCGGAAATGCCAATTACAGGAATATGTAATTCCTTTTCCAGAGCAGAGCAGGAAATGTGAATTCCTTTTTTCTTTGCCTGGTCCATAAGATTGACACAGAGCAGAACTTTTTGAGTCATAGAAAGAATTTGAACAAGAAGGTGTAGATGACGTTCCAGACATACTGCATCACATACAAGGACAACGAAGTCAGGGTGGGCATTTTCAATAAAATTTCTGGCGATTTCCTCTTCCTGGGAACAGGCAGTAAGAGAGTAGCAGCCGGGCAAATCAACAAAGGTACAGATTTGATTTCCCAAAGTGCAGTCTCCTTTTGCCAGTTCTACTGTTTTACCGGCCCAGTTCCCTGTATGTTGGTGCATGCCTGTAAGTGCATTAAAGATAGTGCTTTTTCCTACATTGGGATTTCCGGCAAGTGCAATGGTAACAGAAGAAGGATTTTTTCTTTTTTTTGAGAAGGATATCATTTATAATTTACAACTTTCAGCAAGGGGTTCTACAAGGATAAAAGCGGCATCTTCATTTCGGATTGCCAGAACACTGCCTCTGATTTTGTAGGCGTGAGGATTGTGAAAAATTCCCGTATTGATACACTGTATCGGTGTTTCTTCGCAAAATCCCAAATCCAGAAACCGCTGCAAAATAGAATGTTTTTCATATTCTTGCTCCTTAGGACAGATGATACTGTGGATAATACCATACTGTCCCTCTCTTAACTGACATAAAGGAACATAAGCCATGCTGAAAACTCCTTTTTGTAATCAGTATATGCACCAAAGCCGGAAAAGTGAAGTTTTAGGCAAGCTCTAAGACAAGCGCCTGATAAGAATGAAGCTGAATATCAGAGCCGTCCTGTGAAATCTGAGGATAGTTATTTAACAGAACCCTTTTTACAGAAGAAGGAAGAGTAATCGTCTGAGGTTCTTTTTGGAAATTGCCTATAACCAGCAGGTCTTTTTCTCCTTTTCTGTGGTATGCCATAAGATTGTGGCGTTCCCGTTCAAAAGGAATAACATCTCCGTACACAAGGGTTTCTTTGTAATCTTTGTTTTTACGAAGGGCAATCATTTGTTTATAAAAGGAAAGGAGAGAGTCAGGATCCTGTTCCTGAGCAGCTACGTTGATTTCCTGATAGTTAGGGTTTACCATAAGCCATGGAGTGCCTGTTGTAAATCCGGCATTTTCGGAGCTGTTCCATTGAACCGGAGTTCTGGCATTGTCACGATTATAAAGGGAAACGATTTTCAAAGCTTCATCTGCCAAGAAGCCTGCGTCAATACATACCTGATACTGATCAATAGCGCTGATATCATCAATTTGTTCCAGAGGAAGAATTCCTAGGTTTTCCATGCCGATTTCCTGCCCCTGATAAATAAAAGGCAGACCACGCATAAAGAAATAAAGGACAGCCAGCATTTTCTTTCCTTCTAAGCAAAGTCCGTCTTCCGGCAGATAATAGCTTACTCCTCTCGGCTCATCATGATTTTCTATAATGTTGGAGTAAAAGCCTGTGTCACCGATTTTTTCCTGAGATTTAAAATAGCATTCTTTGTATTCATCAGGGGTAATGCGGTGACAGTCATACCATCCTTTATCACTTTTTCCATAAGAAGTAGTAGAAAAATCAAAAATAGAGGAAAAATATCCGTCATCACCAAGAAAAGCAGGCAGTTCTTCTTCTTTTTCATTAAATACTTCACCTACGGCGAATGAGTCATGAAGTTTAAAGGTTTTTTCATGCATTTCACTCAGAAAATCTCCAACACCCTGGGCATCAGCCAGCATGAGAGCAAGGTCAGATAAACCGTCCTCACGATCAGAAGGATAATTTTTATAAGGCAGTTTTTTCTTAATATTGATAATGGCATCAATACGGAAGCCGCCCAGTCCTTTGTCCAGCCACCAGTTAATATTTTTGAAAATTTCTTCTCTTACCTTGGAATTTTCCCAATTTAAGTCCGGCTGTTTTTTGTGAAATACGTGCATATACTGTTTGTCAGGATTTTTTGGTAAAGGTTCCCATACAGAACCGCCAAAATAGCTTCGCCAGTTACAGGGTGTTTCTCCCTCTTTTCTATCTTCGATATAAAAGAAATTTCCATACTCCCCTTCAGGATCTTCACAGGCTTTTTCAAACCATTCATGTTCATCAGAGCAGTGATTTACTACTAAGTCCATCAGAATATACATATCACGTTTTTTTGCTTCTTTAATCAGACATTCCATATCTTCCAAAGTACCAAAGGCAGGGTCAATGTTATAATAATCAGAAATATCGTACCCCTGATCTGCAAATGGGGAGGGATAAACAGGGGAAATCCACAGGATATCAACACCTAAATCTTTTAAGTAATCCAGTTTTTGCAGAATTCCCTGCAAATCGCCGATGCCGTCACCATTTGAGTCATAAAAGCTTTTGGGATAAATCTGATAGGCAACTTTGTCATGCCACCATTTTCTTTCCATAATCAAACCTCCTAAGTATCATTAAAATTTAAACTCTATTATAATGAACAATTTTAAAAATATCTTGCGAATATTTGATTAAAAAATACGATATTATGACTTTTTGCGATATTTTAAAGGTGTTGTTCCTGTATGTTTCTTAAATTCTTTCATAAAATTCCCCAGATTAAAGAAACCACAGTCCATGCCAATTTCCATAATGGGAATATCTGTAGTCTGTAACAGTACGCAGGCCTGTTTAATCCGGTATTCATTCAGGTAAGTAACAGGAGATTTTCCCAGAACTTTTTTGAAAAAACGGCAGAAATATTGTTCATTCATATTTACCTGAAGAGCTAAATCTCGAATATAAAGCTTTTCCTGGTAGTGAGTGTGGAGAAAATCCAGCGCTGTCTTAATGGTTTCTATTCGCATATCTGTTTTTTTCTTTGATTGAAAAAGGGATGGTAAGGTAGAAAGGATACCGGCCATTTTGAAAATCTCCCCTTGTATAAAAAGGCGGGCAGATAGATTTTCCTCAGGAAACTGATGAAAAATGTGGAAAATATTCAAGTATTCTTTTTCAAAAGAGGAAAAGACAGGACTGGAAAGCTTCAGGTATTGCGGGAATACATCATATTCAAAGCCCAGAAGGCTGGGATGAAATACAAGGGCAGACTCCGTACTTTCTGAGTGGGGAACAATGGCATGAAGTTCTCCGGGATGAATAAAATAAAAGCATTTTTCCTCAATCTGAAGCTTCTGCATATTGATATAGAGGGTATAACTGCCCCTGGCAAAATAGATAATCTCTATTTCTTCATGCCAGTGATGAGGCACACCGGACCAGCTTTTTTCTTCACAGACCTCATATAAGGCACAGGGAAAAAGAGAAGTTCCGTGGTCTTTCTGCTCTTTTAATTGTGTATCTGCGTGTTTCATAGGCTTTCCTCCCTGTTTAAAAACATGGCAATAAAAGCGGCTGACAATCCCAGCGCACAAAGCCATACAGCTTTTGTATGGAAAAGGTTAGTAAAAAAGCTGCCTGCGCCTGCTCCGATAATAAAGAATAGAATAACATTATAGTATTGAAGGCAGTTATGCAGATAAACTTTCTGCTTTGTAGTTGCATATAAATACAACTGCTGAGAAGCGCTTCTTAAATTTCCCGTACACATGGTAGTGGCATAAGTATTTCCGTTCATTTTGCGAAAAGCTTCTACCTGAAGGGCGCAAACAAAGGAAATCATAATATTTACCGGAGTATCAAAAGCGGGAGCGGGCAGAAAACCTGCGATTACAAGGCAGAAAATTTCCATAAGGACAATGAGCTGTCTCCAATGGAGCTTCTTTTTCCATTTAAAGTGTGTCTGTATGATTTCGCATACCAGAATTCCGGCTACAAAGGCGAGAATAGGCATGAGATAATAAAAAACCCTGTTCCAGTTCTGCTCCGTAAGGTTTACACCCAGAAGTACAATATTTCCGGTCTGTGCGTTTGCAAAGACACGGCCTCTGCATTATGGATAATCTTGATAAACGTACTGATTTATCTGAAGATTATAAGAATTATTAT
>URHS01000025.1 GCA_900547685.1 uncultured Blautia sp.
AACCTGAAGTCTGCCATGTCTTGCCACTGACACTCTTCCTGTTTCCTCTGACACAATAATTGTCAAAGAATCACTGACTTCACTAATTCCCACTCCGGCACGATGTCTTGTACCCAGATTTTTATTCAAACTTAAATTATCTGAAAGAGGAAGATAACAGGTAGCAGCAACAATTCTATTTCCCCTTACAATCACTGCCCCGTCATGAAGAGGTGTATTGTGCTCAAAAATATTAATCAACAGCTGACTGCTGATTATCGAATCCAGTCCAATTCCTGTTCTGATAAATTCATTGAGAACCGTTTCCTCTTCTATAACGATTAATGCCCCTGTTTTTACCTCTGCCATTTCAAAGGTAGCACGCACAATTTCATTTACTGTTCTGTCACTGTATCGTCCTTCATTTTCATTTTTATTACTGTCAAACGGAATAATACTGCTTACGATTTTTTTATGTCCTAATTCTTCCAGTGCTTTTCTAAGTTCAGGCTGAAAGATAATCAAAACTGCCGTGATCGCATATCCTCCGGCATTATAAACCAACCATAAGATGGTATTCATCTGAAGAAAATATGCTATAAAAATGAACAGTACCACAATCAAAATACCTTTTAAAAGAGAATATGCCCTGGTATTTCTTATCCACAACATAAACTGATATACAAAGACTGCGATTAAAAGTATTTCTACAATATCCATCCATTGTATCTTATTAAAAGATGAAATTGAACCTAAATTACTTTCTATAAAATCAAAAAACCTGCTCATTTTTTCACCTCCCCTTTATCTTACTTCCTAATCCCTTATTCCATGATGCCCTAATTCAGAACAGAATTATGAGAGCTCAATATCTTATAAATCTTTTAAAGACTCCTCTAACTGTTTTTCAAAGTTAAAGTTTTCTTCGCTTACTCTTTCCACAGGAGTTGCTTCTTTCTGATTTTTATCTTCTTTCTTTTCGAATTCAGTTGATATCTTCTTAATGCTTTTTTTCTTCTGTGCTACAATAGACTTTGGAACCGCTTTTACATAATACACATATTCATCATCTTCAAACTGCGTATGCTCACTTCTGGAATAATCCACTCCCAATACTGCAAATTCAATAATAAATCCAATAAGCACAGAAAGAACCGCTGCCAAAATCACGCCCGGAATATTCACATCCACGCTAAGGAACATACCGCCTAAGACTGTAATAACTATGTAAACAACTGCACCTGCTATATTTGCTACTTTCCATGAATAATCAAAAGAACATCTGGAAATCAAATAAACCGTCATTAATACAATAATAAATGCTACAATTGTAATCCACATTTCTTGATTTTTCATAAGTCCATCTAACAAAAGCTGAAGTTTTTGAATAATTTCTGTTTCTTTCCCCTGAAGAACTGCGCTTTTCTCCTGTACCACCTGTATAAAGGAATATAAAACAACACCACAGCATGCCGGTACTGCACAAGACGGTCCTCTTAAAAGTCCGCTGCCAATAGGTACTGCTACAGGAATTTTAAAGGTAAAGGCTACCGGTGTTAAAACAAGAGCCAGATTATCCTGTGATGTAAATCTTAAAAATAACATGAGTAATAATAAAATTAAAAGTCCTGCAAATCCTGCCACTTCAATTCCAATGGCATAACAGTGTACAATAATCATAATACAGCCGATTACTGTCATTGCATTAATCGGAAGAACCGCACAGATAATTGCCAAAATCAAAACCACAAAAATATTATTCAGCGGTTTCATAAATCCTAAACTGGTATTAATTCCCTGAAACAAAAGAAATCCTAATAAAAATTTCAAAAGGGAAAGCACAATCATATCATGTTCACTGTAAAAAGCTTTTATTTTCTGTTTTAATTCTAATAATACTGTCATGACTGCCCTCTCCTTCCTGCAATTTTTCCATTTCTTTTTTCTTCTCTGTCGTACATTTTTTTCATTTGATTTAATCCTTTATAATATTTTTGTATTCCTTTTTGAGCTCTGGAATATTTTACAGAGCAACATATATATGTCAAAATACTATATCCGACAAGCATAATCAAATACATACCAACAATTTTTACAGTAAACAGCGCTAAATTCATTCGATGAATATTTTCCATCAGATACTCACTATTATATCCCAAATAAACCAGCAGCAATATACCATAAGCAATTGTTGTCAAAAAAAAGTTTTTTATCAGTGCCAACCCAATATAATCACTGCGATAATAATTGCTGATAGCTAAATGGCGCTTTCCTTCTCCTGACTCGTACAGGGCCAATTTATGCATTTTTTTAATTTTTTGATTATTTAGCATAAAATACCTCTTTTCCTGTTTTCCCTTCAAAAACTTATAATCATACATACTGCATTATATCATACTCAAAGGAATCTTATCAAGACTTTTCAGCTATCTGCACCAATGGCAATGGTAAGAAAAAAAATTTTTTGTGCGCCCATCCTTTTCAGTTCCTTTGCAGCCTCTTCTATCGTACTTCCTGTTGTATAAATATCATCTACCAGAAGTATATTTTCTCCATTTAATTTTTTTCGGACAGCAAAAGCATTTTTCATATTTTTCTGTCTTTCCTGATGATTTAATTCCTTTTGAGGCTTTGTATTTTTCTGTCTTTTTAAAATTTTCTCATCCACAGGTATTCCTAATTTTTTCCCCAAGGCACTTGCAATAATACTTGCCTGATTATATCCTCGTTTTTCCAATCTGCGCGGATGAAGTGGAATCGGAATAATAATATCTATCTCCCATTTTTCTATTTTCTCTCTGGAATAACAGGCGGCGAACTCACCATAGAAGGAACCATACTCTTGACGTTTTCCATACTTTAATTGAAATAAAGAATTTTGAAGAAGGGTGCTGTAAGGAAAAATTCCCATTCCCTGTTGAAATTGACGTATTTTCCTGCAATCTTTACAATATTCCTGCTCTGCCTTTTTAAGTGGCTTAGAACAGCAGAAACATCTTGGTCCATAGATAGGTCTTAATTTTTCTTTACACGTATCACAAGTTTTCTTTCCCCAAGGCACTGTGATTTCATGACAAACAGGACAGTGCCTTGGATATAAAATATCTAAAAATAAATTTCTTTTCAATGACTCTCCTTTATTCTCAAATCAAGAGTCGTATATCGACTTTGCTCCATTTTATTATTTTCCATTTCTGCAAAAACTTTCTCATCACCTACCAAAGTAACACATTTTCTGGCTCTGGTAACTGCTGTATAGAGGAGATTTCTGTTCATTAGCATCTTAGGTCCAGACAAAAGAGGAATAATCACCGCCGGATATTCACTTCCCTGTGCTTTATGAATGGTAATTGCATAGGCAAGTTCTAATTCTTCCAGTTGCTTAAAACTATATTCCACAAATCTGCGTTCGTCAAATTCTACCGTAATAGTTTCCGCAAAAGTATTGATTTCCTTTATAATTCCTGTATCACCATTAAAAACTCCCACACCTTTTTCCACAGGAATGCCATAAAGTCCTCTGATTTCCCATTCCAGCTGATAGTTATTTTTAATCTGCATGACTTTATCCCCTTCTCTGAAAAGTCCTCTGCCATGCTCTTTTTCCTTTTTCTCCTTAGATGGAGGATTCAAATATTGCTGCAGAATAACATTTAACCGCTCTACACCTAAAAGTCCTTTTCTCATAGGTGTCAGCACCTGAATATCATAAGGCTCTGCATCTACAAACTTAGGCATTTTCTTCTGAATAAGTGTAATCACGACACTAATAATTACATTTGCATCATACCGTTTCAAAAAGAAAAAATCCATACTTTTATTATCCAGGCTTACCGGTACACCTTGGTTAATCTTATGTGCATTTACAACAATGTCACTTTGAGATGCCTGACGAAAAATCTTCACAAGTTCCACAACCGGAAATTCTCCTGAAGCGATAATATCCTTTAAAACACTTCCAGGTCCTACACTGGGAAGCTGATTTACATCACCTACCAAAATCAGCCTTGTTCCTGCCACTACCGCTGACAGTAGTGCGTGCATAAGAAAAATATCTACCATAGACATTTCATCAATAATAATAACATCCGCTTCTAAAGGATTTTGAGCATTTCTTTCAAAATGAGCACTTCCTGACTTTTCTTCAGGAGCTCCTGTAAGTTCCAACATTCTATGAATGGTTTTTGCCTCATATCCTGTAGTTTCTGTCATACGTTTTGCAGCTCTTCCTGTAGGTGCTGCAAGACAAATATCCAACCCTTCCATTTCGAAATACCGAATAATTCCATTAATAGTAGTAGTTTTTCCTGTTCCCGGTCCTCCCGTAATCACTAGCAAACCATTTCTTACGGCTTCCATAATTGCCTGCTGCTGCATCTGATCCAGTTCAATCTTCTCTGCCCTTTGAATTCTGCGAATTTTTTCTGCAATTACTTCTTCGTCTACTGTATCTTTTAAATTCAGTTCATGAAGCATCTGAGCAGTGTGCAATTCAATTTGATAATATTGACTTGCATAAACAATCTGCTCTTTTTCATCTTTAAATTCATCTGTAATTTCCTTTACAACAACTTTTCGATCAATGGCTAAATCCACAATATGTTTTTCCATATAATCTGCCTGAACACCCAAAAGCTTTTCTGCCCTTGCCAGAAGAAGCTTTTTAGGAAGGTATACGTGTCCTTCTGCCGTTGCTAAAAGTAATATGTATAGAAGACCACTTCGAATGCGATAATCGGAGTCTGTATGAATACCAATACGAGCTGCAATTTCATCTGCAATTTTAAATCCCACACCGGAAATATCCTCTGCCATTTTATATGGATTTTCTTTTAAAATCCGATACATATCCTGTTTATACTGCTGGTAAATCTTAGCGCCTAAAGTCTGGGAAATTCCATACTGCTGCAGAAACATCATGGCTTTTCTCATATCTGCCTTGTCTTCTACCTGCTCTGCGATTTCTCTTGCTTTGCGTTCACTAATTCCTTTTACCTCTGCCAGACGTTCAGGTTCCGTTTCAATAATCCGCAAGGTATCATCACCAAAATGACGTACAATTCTTGCAGCCAGAGCAGCGCCGATACCTCGTATAGCTCCTGAACCCAAATATCTCTCCATTGCCAGAGAATCCTGTGGAATGACAATTTCATAAGAAGATACAGAAAACTGCTGCCCATAAGAAGGGTGTTCCTTATATACTCCTTTGGCCTTTATCGCCTCACCTTCATTCAGGTACTGAAAAATCCCCACACAGGTAATCTCTGTTTCTTCTGCAACAAGATTTGCTACGGTATATCCGTTTTCCTGATTTCGATATATGATATGCTCTACATATCCTTCAATCGTTTCTTCCACATTTTTTCCTCTCTGTATTTCTATAATTTTCCGTTCATTTTACTCATCATTTCCATGTACTGACCTGTACCTATGGCTACCACCTGTGCCGGATTATCCGCCACAATTGTATTAATTCCCGTTTCCTCTTCAATCAATTCTTCCAAACCGCCCAGTAAAGCGCCGCCGCCGGTCAGAACAATTCCTCTTTCTGCCACATCTGCTGCCAGTTCAGGCGGTGTTTTCTCTAACACACTGTGAATCGTTTCCATAATCTGAGTTGTAGCATCCCTTAAAGCCTCTTTGATTTCCTCAGAAGTCAACGTAATGCTCTTTGGCAATCCTGTAATAGTATCACGCCCTTTTACTTCCATGCTCTTTGGCTGAGGAGAGGAATATACCGTTCCAATCTGTATTTTAATATCTTCTGCCGTTCTCTCTCCAATCATCAGATTGTGTTTTTTCCTCACATGACGCATAATTGCATCATCAAAATCATCACCGGCAAGCTTAATTGAAGTAGAAACCACTGTGCCGCCCAGAGAAATCACTGCTACATCTGTTGTTCCTCCTCCAATATCCACAATCATATTTCCGAAAGGTATTGTAATATCAATGCCTGCACCAATGGCTGCTGCAATAGGCTCTTCTATAATATGCACCTCTCTGGCGCCTGCCTGGTAAGTAGCTTCTTCTACTGCTTTTTTCTCCACCTCTGTAATACCGCTTGGGGCACATATACTGATACGTGGTTTTCGAAACGCTCTCTTTCCGATTGCCTTGGAAATAAAATATTTCAGCATTTTCTCGGTCACCTCATAGTCAGAAATAACTCCTTGCCTTAGAGGGCGTACTGCCACAATATTTCCGGGTGTGCGTCCTATCATCTGACGGGCTTCCTCGCCCACTGCCCGTATTTTATTATTATCTTTATCGTATGCAACTACTGATGGTTCTTTTAAAACAATTCCCTTACCCTTTGCATAAACAAGGATACTGGCTGTTCCCAAATCAATTCCAATATCTGATGCTGCCATTCATTTACCCCTTTCCTAAGACTTTTGTCTTGGCTCTACTTCATTATATACAACTTCCCCTTTATTGAAAAGGGGCAATCATCTCAAATATTTTGACACATATTGACCTGTATAGGATGCCGGATTTGCTGCAACTTCCTCTGGAGTTCCTTTTGCAACTACAGTTCCTCCCTTATCTCCTCCTTCCGGACCTATATCAATAATATAATCTGCTGTTTTAATTACATCTAAATTATGCTCAATTACTACAACAGTATTTCCTCCTTCGGAAAGCCTCTGAAGAATTTCAATCAGCTTATGCACATCTGCAAAATGCAGCCCTGTTGTAGGCTCATCTAAAATATAAATTGTCTTTCCCGTACTTCTTTTACTAAGCTCTGTAGCAAGCTTAATCCTCTGCGCCTCTCCCCCTGAAAGTTCTGTAGAAGGCTGTCCCAATCGGATATAAGATAATCCCACATCATACAATGTCTGAATTTTTCTCTTGATAGATGGAACATGATCAAAAAAAGCCAGTGCTTCTTCTACTGTCATATTCAATACATCATAAATACTTTTCCCCTTATATTTTACTTCCAGCGTTTCCCTATTATATCGTTTTCCCTGACATACTTCGCATGGCACATATACATCCGGTAAAAAGTGCATCTCTATTTTTAAAATACCGTCACCGCTGCAGGCTTCACATCTTCCTCCCTTAACATTAAAACTAAATCTGCCCTTTTTATACCCTCTTGCTTTTGCATCTGCCGTAGCCGCAAAGAGATCTCGAATTTGATCAAACACCCCCGTATAAGTTGCAGGATTTGAACGAGGTGTTCTTCCAATAGGTGACTGATCAATATCAATTACCTTATCTAACTGTTCTACGCCTTCAATACACTTGTGTTTTCCCGGAATTGTTCTTGCACGATTTAATTTTCTTGCCAGACTCTTATATAAAATTTCATTCACAAGAGAACTCTTTCCTGAACCAGAAACACCTGTTACACAGGTCATCACTCCCAGAGGAATTTTTACATCGATATTCTTTAAATTATTTTCTGCTGCTTTTCGGATTGTAAGAAATCCTGTTGGCTTTCTTCTTACTTCCGGAACCGGAATTTTTATTTTACCGCTTAAATACTGTCCTGTAATGGATTTTGGGTTTTGCATAATTTCTTCTGCTGTTCCAATTGCAACCAATTGACCGCCATGCTCTCCTGCACCGGGTCCGATATCCACTATACAGTCTGCTGCACGCATGGTATCCTCATCATGCTCCACCACTATCAGAGTATTTCCCAAATCCCTCAAATGTTTCAATGTCCCCAAAAGTTTATCATTATCCCTCTGATGAAGCCCAATACTGGGTTCATCTAAAATATATGCAACACCTACCAGACCGGAACCAATCTGAGTTGCCAGACGAATACGCTGAGCTTCTCCTCCTGAAAGTGTTCCTGTGGCCCTTGCCAAAGTCAGATAATCCAAACCTACATTTACCAAAAATCCTACTCTTGCTTTAATCTCTTTTAATACCTGTTCTCCAATAAGCTGCTGTGTTTCTGAAAGCTTTAATTCCTCTAAAAACTCATAGAGACTGCTGATTGACATAGAAGTAGTCTCATAAATATTTTTATCTCCCACTGTCACAGCCAAAGCTTCCGGTTTCAGCCTTTGACCTTTACAAGAAGGACAAGGAGTAATACGCATAAAAGACTCATATTCCTGTTTCATAGTTTCTGAACCGGTTTCTCTATATCGCCGTTCCACATTCTTTACAATCCCTTCAAAAGCCACATCATAAACGCCTTCTCCTCGCTGTCCTTTATAATACACTTTCACTTCTTTTCCATTTGTTCCGTGAATTAAAATATCCTGCACTTCCTGAGAGTATTCCTCAAAAGGTGTATCTAAATCAAAATGGTATTCCTTTGCCAGCGCATCTAAGATTGCTCTGGTAAAACTTCCTTTATCTGCACAAGACTGCCACCCCATTACCGTAATTGCCCCTTGAGAAATGCTGAGACTTCTGTCCGGTATCATTAAATCCACATCAAATTCCATACGATAGCCCAGACCAAAACAGGAAGGACATGCTCCAAAAGGATTATTGAAAGAAAAACTCCTGGGTTCAATTTCATCAATACTGATTCCGCAATCCGGACAGGCAAAACTCTGACTGAAATTCACATAATTCCCGTCCATAGTATCTACCACTAATTTTCCTTCAGCCAAATTAAGGACAGTTTCAATAGAGTCCGTCAGTCGTTTTTCAATGCCCGGTTTTACAATTAAACGGTCTACAATAATTTCTATATTATGCTTGATATTTTTATCCAACTTAATTTCTTCGCTTAATTCATACAAATTACCATCTGCCAATACACGCACATATCCGCTTTTTCTCGCCTGTTCAAACAACTTTGCATGAGTCCCCTTACGTCCTCTTACCACCGGAGCCAAAAGCTGTATTTTTGTTCTCTCCGGCATTCCCATAATATGATCTACCATCTGATCTACTGTCTGTTTTTTAATTTCTCTTCCACATTTAGGACAATGAGGAATTCCAATTCTTGCATACAACAGACGAAAATAATCATAAATCTCTGTCACCGTTCCTACTGTGGAACGAGGATTTCGATTTGTTGATTTTTGATCTATAGAAATTGCAGGAGAAAGACCCTCTATACTCTCTACATCAGGCTTCTCCATCTGTCCTAAAAATTGGCGGGCATAGGAAGATAAAGACTCCATATATCTTCTCTGCCCTTCTGCATAAATTGTATCAAATGCCAGAGAACTCTTTCCTGAGCCACTAAGCCCTGTAAGCACGACCATTTCATTTCTCGGAATATCCACATCAAGATTTTTCAGATTATTTTCATTTGCACCGCGTATTTTTATAAACTGTCTTGCCTGCATTTTTACTGCCATAATTCTCCCTTTCTTCCGTATATCTATAAACTTAATTTGCACTTTGTGCAAACATTATACCACGTGTGCAGAAAAGGAAGCACCCGTTGGGGTATTTACTTTTCAATCCGTGGCTTGCCGGTATAATCTGCCGTGTATACGGCAACAAGCCAATCTTATTGACTTGGTTTGCACTTTGTGCAAACATTATACCATATCGCCTTTATTCTTTGCAAACATTTGTTCTATTTTCTTAAACAGGCACAACGCAGAAAACTGCCGGCATCTTAAACGCCGACAGTTTCTTTCTCTTTCGTATCTTCTCTTTTACATGAGGAGCAAATATATTGCATGATATCTCGTCTGGTAACAATCCCAATAAAATTTTTCTGATCATCTACCACCGGAACAAAATTCTGCCTCATTGCTTTATCAAGCAAATCCTCCATATCTGAATCCACACGTATTGGTTTATAATCTGTTCTTCTTTCAAATGAAGTAATCGGAACTTCCTCTGCACCTTTTAAATTTAAATCAGCCCTGTTCTTTAATCCCCATAACAGGTCACCTTCTGTAATCGTACCTGTATATTTTCCCCGTTCATTAATAATCGGAATACATGAATATTTATGATATTCCATTTTTTCCAATACTTGTCTAAGACTAAAAGTATCGTAAATATATGCAACGTCTACTTTGGGGGTAAGAAAAAACAAAATATTCATACAATTCCTCCCCTGTTTTTTCTGTTCTTATTCTGCCACAGAAAAGCACAGAAATCCAGAACAAAAGAATTAAACTTTATTAAAATTCCATAAACTTATTTACAAATCAAACAAAAACTCTGACAAAACTATATTGCTTAAAAGAGTTCCTTCTTCTGAAAGGAAAATTCTGTCCTTATGTTCCAGCAACATACCATTTTCCAAACATTTATGTAAAGCTTTTTCATAAACCATATCCATCTCTCTGCCAAAAGTACGTCTAAATTCCTTTTTAGAAACGCCTCTTGTTTTACGAAGTCCCAAAAACATAAATTCTTCCATCTGACGTGGTTCTTCCAAAAATTGAACATCTTCCCGCATGGTCTTCGGCTGAGTACAATGCGCTAAGTATGTTTTCATATCTTTTGTATTGCTCATACGAATATTCCGCACCATAGACGCAGCCCCTAAGCCCAAGCCTAAATAGTCCCCACGTTCCCAGTATTTCAGATTATGCCTGGATTCCTTACCCGATTTTGTATAATTAGAAATTTCATACTGCTCATAGCCGGCTTCTTTTAAAAATTTACCTGTCCAAAGATAAATTTCTCTGCTTGTCTCCTCATCCGGCAAAAGTTCTGGATGCTCTGCATACCTTTCATAAAAAGGTGTACCCTCTTCAATAATGAGCTGATATACAGAAATATGCTCCGGATTTTGCGCTGCCGCTGTTTCCAGTTCTTTCTTCCATTCCTGTAAATTCTGCCCCGGTATAGAAGAAATTAAATCCAGACTGATATTGTCAAATCCAACTTTTCTCGCCAGTTCATAACTTTCCACAAAATCCCGGTAGGTATGAATCCTGCCTAAAAGTCTAAGCTTTTCATCATTTACTGACTGCAGCCCCATACTCAAACGGTTAATTCCATTTTCCTTATAACACTGTAATTTTTTTTCATCTACGGTTCCCGGATTTACCTCTATAGTAATCTCCGGTCTTTTCTCTAATTCAAACACTTCATAAATTTTCTGAAGAATACGCTCCATCTGCTCCGGTAAAAGAACAGATGGTGTACCTCCCCCAATAAATACAGTTGATACACGATATCCTTTTGCAAATTCCCTGTAACTTTCAATCTCCAAAAGCAGTGCTTTGACATACTGCTCCCGTTCTTCCTCTCCCGTACTCCAGGAAAGGAAATCACAATATTCACACTTTCTTACACAAAAAGGAATATGAATATAAAGTCCCAAATCTTTTTTCATACAATACCTTCCCCAATCTCTTATTTATCATCTAATTTTAATACACTCATAAACGCTTTCTGTGGAATTTCTACATTTCCAATCTGACGCATACGTTTCTTACCTTCCTTCTGTTTTTCCAGAAGTTTTCTCTTACGGGAAATATCACCGCCGTAACATTTCGCCAATACATCTTTACGCATTGCTTTTACGGTTTCTCTGGCAATAATTTTACTTCCCACTGCTGCCTGAATCGGAATTTCAAAAAGCTGTCTTGGAATTTCTTCCTTGAGTTTTTCACACATTTTACGTCCTCTCTCGTAAGCAGAACCTGCAAATACAATAAAAGACAATGCATCTACTTCTTCTTTATTTACCAAAATATCCAGTTTTACCAAATCACTCTGCTCGTATCCCAACATCTCATAGTCAAAAGAAGCATAACCTCTGGAACGTGATTTTAAAGCATCAAAGAAATCATAAATAATTTCATTCAACGGCAGATGGTAATGAAGGAGAGCACGAGTAGTTTCCATATATTCCATACCCTGATACTGGCCTCTTCGCTCCTGACACAAGTCCATAATCGGTCCGATAAACTCTGTAGTCACCATAATTTCTGCCTTTACCATAGGTTCTTCCATATAGTCAATCTCTGACGGATCCGGAAGATTTGACGGATTGGTAAGATCAATAACTTCTCCATTTGTTTTATGCACTTTATACACAACTCCCGGAGCTGTTGTAACAAGATCCAGATTATACTCTCTTTCCAGCCTTTCCTGAATAATTTCTAAATGCAACAATCCTAAAAATCCACAACGGAACCCAAATCCAAGGGCAATCGATGTCTCCGGCTCAAAAAACAGAGAGGCATCATTCAACTGTAATTTTTCCAAAGCATCTCTCAGATCCTGATACTTTGCACCGTCTGCAGGATAAACCCCGCAGAACACCATAGGATTTACTTTCTTATAACCCGGTAACGGCTTTCCACATGGTCTTTCCTCATCTGTAATCGTATCACCTACACGGGTATCCTTCACATTTTTAATACTGGCAGTTACATATCCTACCATTCCTGCCGAAAGTTCTTCACACGGAATAAACTGTCCTGCTCCAAAGTATCCAACTTCCACAACTTCTTCTACAGCACCTGTTGCCATCATGCGGATTTTTGTTCCTTTGCGAACGGTTCCTTCCTTAATACGGCAGAATACAATAACCCCTTTGTATGGGTCATAAATAGAATCAAAAATCAATGCCTGTAAAGGATTGTCAGGACTTCCCGAAGGCGCCGGAATTTTCTCCACAATCTGTTCCAGAACATCTTCAATATTCAATCCTGTTTTAGCGGAAATCAAAGGTGCATCCTGAGCTTCTATTCCGATTACATCCTCGATTTCATTGATGACTCTTTCCGGTTCTGCACTTGGCAAATCGATTTTATTAATAACAGGAAATACGTCCAAATCATGATCTAATGCCAGATATACATTCGCCAGTGTCTGAGCTTCTATTCCCTGAGCGGCATCCACTACCAAAATTGCCCCATCACAAGCAGCCAGACTTCTTGATACTTCATAATTAAAGTCCACGTGTCCCGGCGTATCTATTAAATTAAAAATATATTCCTCTCCGTCCTTTGCATGGTATACAATACGGACAGCCTGAGATTTTATAGTAATTCCTCTTTCTCTCTCCAAATCCATATTATCTAAGACCTGTGCCTGCATCTCCCTATCCGTAAGCAGTCCGGTTTTCTCAATAATGCGGTCTGCTAATGTAGATTTACCATGGTCAATATGTGCGATAATACAAAAATTGCGAATTTTACTCTGTTCGATTGACGGCATATAATTTCCTCCATAGTTTTCCTTCATGCTAACATACTAAACATATAAGTAGGCATACTTAATAAGTATATCATGGCATTCTAAAATTAAGCAAGATTTTTTCTAATCTATTTATTTTATTTCGCTTTTCTTTCGACAAACAAAAAATAAATCCTGCTACCGGAATATAATATACTTCTCCGCTCTTTAGTTTTACCACAAATACTTGTGTAAATTTTAAAAAAGTAAATAAAGAAAAAATTACAAATATACCTAAAAATACTTCTTTTGAAAACAGCGACAAACCAATTTGTTTTTCCCAAAACAATCCTGCCCCAATCCCTACTAACATTATAAAATAGAATAATATATCGACAAAATTTATAAAAAACTTATATTCTCTTTTACACGTTTCAATTTCACCTTTGTTAAAGATAAAATCCTTCATCTTATTTTTATATACAAAACAATCGTAATTTTTATAATTTACATATACGATTTCCGGTTCAATACAAACATCTACTTTCATTGTCACCGAAGGCGTTTTATGTATCCAAAATCCCATAGTATCCAAGTCTTCATCTCCTTATTTATTATATATTATACGTCTATACAACTGAGAAATCTCAAAAAAGCAGATTGACAAGCAACCTGCTTTTCGAGCGAATGATACAAGAAGTGAATTAAATTTTTCTAAGTCCCTCGAATTTAACCAAATAAATTGGAAGTAAACTCTGTAAATAATTTATATTGGCGTTTGTATCTTCTTCCTTATACATAAAATATTTAAAAATCCACCTTGTAAGCCACGTATTTTCATTGACAGCATCCTGCATTTGTTTTTCAGCTTCTAAACGAGCATAGATTAAATTAATAAATTTTGTCAGTTGTTCTTCTGCTGTATGATAAGTTCCATACTCACCGCAAATTACATTCGCTGTTGTTGCAATACAATTAAGTTTAAGACATTCTTTTGATACTCCACTTAAATTAAAGCAGAAATCTAAAACTCCTACTATTAATTCTGCATATTTTACATAAGGTACAAATCCTACTAGAAAATGTGCAACTTTACCAAATGCAGAGGCAGTAATCCGCTCCTGATATCCCAGTTTTTCCCACACAACTGTCGCACTGTTTTCAAGATCCTCTTGCAAAACATTTCGAATGTCCACTGCTGCTGCCTTCAAGTCATCATCTGCATCACTGTTTATAATTGCATTATAAATATAGATATTTTCTTTCATTACTTCAAGCTGACTGACAAACTTCATATACCCATCAAATGTTTCTTTCGCACTGGATATCACATCTACAACTAAAAATACTGTACTTATTCCGTTCATAACTTTTCCGACTTTATCTAACTTAACGGAAAGTTTTAAGTCTGCTTTAAAATCACTTATTTCCTGTACTGCATTTTGATATTGTTTATACAAATCATCAACATATTTATAGAAATCATCTTTCGTTTCAAATCCGCTACTACTTGCCTTCAAACGCATTCGGTCAAGCTCTAATGCCTTTTTTTGCAAGTCTGCCAAGACTTCTGCACTGTCTTTAGGAATATTCAGAATTTCTCCATAAATATCCGCATAGGCACCAATTAAATTAACCACTTGATTTGAGAAACCATACGCCAAATCTAACGCTGCCGCATCATTTTTTTCATCAACAGTTCCTTTTTGAAGCAAATCAAAATAATTGGAGAATTGTTCTTTATACAACATAGAATGGTCATAATCTGTTCCGAATATATGTGTTCCTATCCAAATAGAGCCTTTTTCCAATGCTCCCAGTACTTCAGAATCGTAAAATTCTTTATACTTATTTGATACATACAGTGAGGAATTTTTTATATCTGCTAAATGCTTATTATCTATCTCCACATCTTCTTTCATAGGATCGGTGTGATATTTTTTCACTTCTTCATAATCCGTATGTTCGTCATTATCAGAATTAACAAACAAAGGTGATGATTTCATATATGCATATACTTTTTTTCCGTCACTTGATAGTTTTACTTCTAATTCTTCTCCATTTAAAAGTCCGTCACCATCATAGTCTGCATTTGCCTGAATTTCTTCATAACTTGCAATTCCAAACACTCTGCTTCCTGAACCAATTCTTAACTTTCCATCCACCAATAATTTTGTATAATAATCAGAAATACCATCATTATTCGAGTCTGTTACATAATCTATGGTTTCTCCTGCAGTTGATTCATAAATACCCAAAAGTTCATCTGCATCCGATGCAAAATAATACTTTCCTCCGGTATCATTAGCAATCCTTTGCAGAAGACTTTCATCTACACCACTTCCAAGTCCAATCGTATAAATCTGGATATCATTTTCAACAGCACTTTCAGAACAAGAATTATTATAATATCCTTCACCATCTGTCAGCAAAATAATAAATTTATATTTTGAAGCTGAAATATCATCACTTGTCAAAATATTAATTCCTGTTGAAACAGGCTCGGCTAAATCTGTACCGCCTGAACTATCCACATTATCAATTGCTGCTTTTATCTGTTCTTTATCATTTGTCAAAGCACAAGTTACAGAAGCGTAATTGTCAAAGTCAATAATAGCGGCTCTGTCGTTTTCTCCAAGTTTATCTGCAAATAGCTTGGCTGCTTCCTTTCTTAGCCCCTCCCTATCATTGCTTCCCATACTTCCTGAAGAATCGATTGCTAAAACAACATCTAATCCTTTCTTCTGATCTTCTCCTGTGTATTCCGGAGGTTTTATTTCTGACATCCATATCTCATCAAAACTTGTTTTATTCAACAGTACATAAGTTGAAAAATGCTCTAATACAGCAGTTGCAACATTACCTGATACTTCTGTTGGTAATTCTTCTAATTCTTTTGTTTGCTCATTAAAATAATAAATTACCGGATTGAACCCTTCAAGAGCAAGTAAACTTTCATCAAATGTCATGGATAGTTTTGCTGTTTCAAATGTTCCTTCCATTTTAAAATCATACGCTTCTCCAATATAACCCGGAGTTGTATTATTCAAATAATGGTTAGAAACTGTAGTCACTTCTAATGACTTCAATGCTTTTCTTGGTGCTTTAATATCCAAATCCACCTCAATATCTGCCCCATAGATAGAAAGAGCTTCATTATCAAAGGATTTCTCTATCACTTCATCAGGATTTTCAGCAACAAGAGGGTTTGTTCCATTATGATATTCATCATAATCACTCTCACCATCTCCA
Source organism: uncultured Blautia sp. (assembly GCA_900547685.1). GTDB lineage: Bacteria > Bacillota > Clostridia > Lachnospirales > Lachnospiraceae > Blautia. Next base: position 16,267 of record URHS01000025.1, read on the forward strand.
TCCGTGTCTGCTTTTAATGGATCAGTTCCAATTTCTTTTTCAAGACTGTCCTCTAGTCCTTCATAATCAGAATCCTTTGTAATCGGATTTAAACCGCTATTTACTTCCTCTTTATTTGAAATTCCATCTCCGTCTAAATCTTCATCTCCATCATTTGTTCCATCTTTATCGCTGTCACTCTCTAAAGGATTTGTACCAAAAATATTGGTTTCTTTATCATCTGTTAATCCATCTCCATCCGTATCTGCCTTCTCTTTATCTGTTCCATAAAAATCTTCTTCAGCATCTGTTAATCCATCTCCATCCGTATCTGTATTGTCTGATGTATTAACCCAGCATGCATAAATTGTAATAGAACTATTAATTTCCTGTGAAAAATCGAACTCTTTACTACATTCTTTATCTGCATACCAACCTGCAAATCCGAATCCCTCTTTTGTTGGAATATCTGGAAAAACAACATGTCCGCCTTTCTTTACATTCTGACTTGCAATTTCACTTCCACCATTTGTTTCAAATATTACTGTATATGTAGATTGATCATTTTCTAAATTTTGATAACCGACTACTGCTTTCAGGCTTATTTCTTTTCCTCCAACCTGAACAACTTCTTCTATTTCGATTTTTTTCACCTCAGCTTCTGCAGCGTATGTTTCTGTTGTATGATATACACTGCTTGTCCCAACTATTGTGACACATAATAAAATCGATAATAATTTTTTTCCTTTCTTCTTTTTTATCAAAACTACAGCTATTGCACCAAAAGAAGCTATCGATAACATACTCCAAAATATAATATTATTGTCATCTCCTGTCTTTGTAGGTGATGCATTGTTAGGTTTTTTTTCTTTGTCAGTCCCTGCCTTTTTTTCTGCACTGTATGTAATTTTGAGTGTAAGTGTTTCTCCTGCTTTTAAAGTCTCTGCTTTTTTTACAGTTTCTGTATCCTTTGCGAGTTTATATCCCTCTGGAACCATTCCTTCCAACGATACATTACTCACAGCAAAATCATTTGTATTTTTAATCGTCAACGTTGCAACAATTTCATCACCCTGACTATATTTTTCCTTATCGGATGTCAAAGTGATTTCTAATCCGTCCTGCACCTTTGTTGCCGCAAATACCGGAATATTTAAAATTCCAATACATAGCATTACAACAAGTAAAATCACGGATAGTTTCCTCTTTCTTTTCATAGCTTTCTCCTCCCTCTTTTGTTTTCTTTCATAATATCTATTAGTTTAGTATACTTTACCACACTACCGTATTCTATATATTTTTTTCACAAAAACAATTTATATTTTTGTTCATTGTAACCATAAAGAAAAAAGTTCTTCATCCGTAATCCCCCCTCCTGAAGCGTTGATTCTGTTTATTCTGTACCTGTCAATACCTTATTCAAAATATCTGCTAACGGTTCCATCGCATTCATTTCTTCTTGTACGGTATTAGTCTGAGCTCCACATTCCACCAACAAAGCTTTTGGTCTTAAATGCAGATTATAGCGATATCCTCGCAAATAAATAGTTCTGGCAATATTAGGATAATATTTTTTTGCCTCTAACATCATTTGTAAAGAAAATGCCAGATTTTCCTGAATATATGGATTAGGCAAATAAGAAATCTCTCCATTTTGATTGGTTCTGCTCAGTCCATTAAAAAACATAATTTTAGCTGTTTCTTTTCCATCAATATTTGTAACCAGCCTTTTATCCTCTGCTACCCCGTCTCGATGAAGATCAATCACTACTTCTACACTGGGATTTTCCTCTAAAATCTGACTAATACGCTCTTGTGCATAAGTATATGCTTTATTTCTATCCAATTTTCCATCTACAATATCAAAGGTATCTGTCACATGAATAACATTATAACCGTATGTATCCTGCAATAAAGTTGTCAGATAATCTCCCACTCCCACAATAGTAGTAGAGGGATCACCCGGTACTGAATCAATAAATTCTTCCTGAGAATGACTGTGGTAAATGAGAATTTGCGGCTGTTCATTACTTCCCTGCATCCGCATATCCATTTCCAAAAGTGCCGGAGCATTTAACTGTTCGCTGTTTATACTGGTTGTTTTGTCTACAGTATAAAAATTACTCATAACAAAATCAAAATCCTGAAATTTTTCCAGAGGAATATCCGTAACCGGAGCTTTCACCTGATTTATGGTTTCCTGACTTTGACTGTCTCCCGGTATTTCTTCATCTTCTGTATTTTCATAACCGGAAGATGGCGGACCAGCTTCTTGATTTTCTTCTAAAAGTTTTGCTTCTAAAAATTCTGTATTTTCCCTCATAATCTTACCACTGGTTTCTGCATCTATTTCCGGCTTTTCCTCATCCTCTTTTGCATATTTTTTTAATATAGGAATTTGTGCCCTTATTTTATCCCTTAACCATTGTATTTTATCCTTTCCCTTTTCTGTTTCTGTTATTCCCGGAAGATACGTCTTTAACGCCTGATATTGAATATTTCCCATCATATATTCCATATCTTTTTTGTCAAGCGCCAGTCCCTTTACAATAATATACGCTGCCAGCAAAACCATTAAAGCCCAAAGCAAAATCGAAATTCCCTGTTCCACATCTCTTTTCTTCACCCTATCACCTCATATCTATATATGAGAAAATGTATTTCAATTATGCCTTGTCTTTTGCAAATGTAAAATTCAATCCTTCTGAAATTGTATAAGAAAGCCGTTTTATGGTTTCATCTACATCTTTAGGCGTCACAAACATACTGTAAAGAGACGGTGCAATCATTTCTTCCAAAAATTCTTTCTTTTCTGCTTCCTCTAAAGTGTCTAATAAATGTGCCATAGAGTCATGGACAATAGTTGCTGCATCCACTACTGTAGGAACCCCAATACCAATTACCTTTACGCCCAACACATCCTCGTTTAAACCATTTCGATGATTTCCTACTCCTGAACCGGGATTAATTCCCGTATCTGTAATCTGAATAGTCCTATTCAGTCTTTTTACACTTCTGGCTGCTAACGCATCAATGGCAATAATTACATCCGGTTTTGTTTCCTCTGTCACACCTCTGATAATTTCCAGAGTTTCCATACCAGTCTGAGCCATGACACCCGGTACAATTCCGCTTATGCTACATGCATGCTCCTCTCCCATTCCTTGAATACCATATTCTTTAATAATATGTCTGGTGATATGAAGATTTGACACTACTTCCGGTCCCAGCGCATCCGGGGTAATTTCTCTGTTTCCCAACCCTGCCACCAACACTTTCATGTCTTCTTTTTTAGGTAAAAGACTTTTTACATGATGTGCAATTTCTTTTGAGATTTCCCTGTGGTAATCTTCATCCGGTACAGACATATTCGGTGCTTCAATGGTAATATACACGCCTTGCGGTCTTCCCATGGTTTTTGCTCCGTTTTCTGTCTCAATTCGTACAACAGTCGTTCTGATATCCTTTTCATGATTATAGTCTTCCTCAATCACAACACCTCGAATTTCTACGTTATCCTCTTCAAATTTTTCCTTTGCTTCCAATGCTAAATCTGTATGAATTCTCTGCAATGACATCTATACCTTCCTTTCCTTGGCTTTTTAAGTATTTTTTGCAATTTAAAGGATTTTATGTATTGACATTTATCGGCAAATATTCTAAAATAAAAAAGCATGTTGTATCGGAGAGTTCCGTGTCTTTCTCCGATAGATAATAGAAAATAATAAATTGGAAAAAGATTATATTCGGAGGTGTACGCTTTGGCTAACATTAAATCTGCAAAAAAAAGAGTATTAGTAAACAGAAAAAAAGCTGAAAGAAATAAATCTATCAAATCAGCTGTTAAAACTTCTATCAGAAGAGTAGAAGCTGCTATCGAAGCAAAAGATAAAGAGGCAGCATCTGCAGCATTATTAAATGCTATTTCTACTATTGATAAAGCAGCTTCTAAAGGTGTTTATCACAAAAATACAGCTGCAAGAAAAGTTTCCCGCTTATCTAAAGCAGTAAACACTCTTGCATAAGAATTAGATAGCTTATAATAAAATCACCCCCTCGGCTGACCGTCATCAGTCAAGGGGGTTTTTGTATGCTATATACTGCTAAATTTCACTAACAACAATTCCACACTCATAGTATCTGTCATATATCCTGTCTTCACTTTTGTTTCTGCTGCAACACATTCCTCTACTGCTGTTCTCAATTCTTCTGTACTGTATTTTCTCGCATAAGTGAGATAATTTTTTACAATAAACGGCTGTATTCCTGCTTTTTTTCCAATTTGTGCCTGATCATATCCACATTTTGACAATTCCTTTACCTGCATAATCAGATTAAACTGTCTCGCAAGAAGAAACAAGATTCTCATAGGTGGTTCTTTTAACGCCAGCAGTTCATAATAAAGGTCTAATGCTTTTTTTTGATTTTTTTCTGTTACCGCCCGAATCATATCAAAAATGTGATTGGTTATTTGTGTTGTACATATCTTCTCAATATCCTGTGCTGTAATAATCTCTCTGCCCATGGTATAACACAAAAGCTTTTCCAATTCTCTTTCTATATTGCCCATATCTGTTCCTGTTTTGCTCAGGAAAAGCTCCATATCTTTTTGGGTAATCTTTTTTCCCTCTCTTTTCATCATTCCCAAAACCCAACGCATAATGGTATTACTATCCTGCACATTAAACTCTACTGCCCGACCATACTTTTTTACAGCCTTATACATTCTGTTTCTTTTATCTACATCATTTTCAATGAAAACCATACAGATATATTCCGGCAACTCTGCCATATATTCCGGTAAATCTCCGCACTGGTTTTTAAAGAAACCGGTATCTTCCAAAAAAATCACTCGCCTGTCTGCAAAAAAAGGCATGGTTTCTGCCAAATCTATAACTTCCTTTGGCTCAGTCTTTTTCCCTTCAAACATAGAAAAATTCATAGAGTCGTCCTCTTGGATCAGTGCCTTTTTCAATTTTCCTTTATACTGCTGTTTTAAATAATTTTCTTCACCATAAAGTAAATATACCTGTTTAAAATCCTGATTTTTAATATCTTCCTGTAAGCTTTTCATATTTCTCTCTTTTCTTACAATTTTTATATATAAACATTATACCGCATAGGCAAATGAGAAAGCGCTCGCAGAACATTTTCTCGGCAAGTTGCGGATTGTTGATATTATATCATGGTTCATTTCCCATGAAAAGATATCTTTTCCTCCCCAATCTGCTCTCTATATAAAAACCATTTTTTCTTTCAGTCAGTATAATTTCTCCTTCTTCCATAGTAAAAAACATTTTTTCTGTATAAAGTTTCAGTCTTTCCAATAACTCTTTATGAGGATGCCCATAAACATTTTCTTTACCGCAGGAAATTACAGCAGCTTTGGGATTGATACTTTCCAATATTTCTTCTTTTGTTGAATTTTTAGAACCATGGTGCGCTACTTTCAATACGTCATATTCCTCGTTTCGTTCCTTTAGTTCTTGAAAAAATTCATTTTCCCCTTCTCCCTCTATATCTCCTGTAAAAAGTACCCTAATATTTCCTTTTGTCATTCTCAACGCCTGAGATCCCTCATTACATTCCAGATCTTTTCTATTAGGGACAAGACATTCTAACTGTATTTTTCCTTCCCTTATCTTTGTTCCCTTTTTTATATATACTATTTTACATCCAGCTCTCTTCCCGCTTTCTTCCAAATTATCCAACTTCTCCTTTGTCTCCTCACATTCCGATAAAAATAGGGTACCTATCTTCATCTGTATTTCCTTTTTTTCCACACTTTCTAAAATTTCCTGTATTCCACTGATGTGATCCAAATCCGTATGAGAAACAAAAATCCCCTTTATCTCCTCTATTCCAAGAGCTTTTAAAAACGGAATTATTCGATACTTTCCCACGCCTGACACACTGCTGCTGCCTCCGTCTACGAGAAAACAGCTTCTGTTGTCCACATGAATACAGACACAGTCCCCTTGCCCTACATCCAAAAATGTAATATCTCTTTTTTCCCACGGAAGTTTTCCATATAAAAGAAGAATACCTAATACCAGTATTCCATAAAAAGAGTTCTTCCACCTTTTCCTATTCTTTATCCATAGCAACAGAACAAGAATTCCATAATAACACAAACATTTCCACAAGGCCGGTTTTCCTGTAATCCACAATGCAAAAGGAATTTTTTGAATTATTCTCCCTATTCTTAAATAAATCTCTAAGATTAATAATGCAGGTACTGTGACAATCTTCCCCAAAGAAATTATCCCACACATTCCCAAAAGGCTTCCTACACAACTAAATATCAATAAAATACCTGCTGTAGGAAGAACGAAAAGATTTGCAACAATTCCAAACACAGATACTTCGTAAAAAAAATACATCATTATAGGCAGAAGAACTATCCATACAGCAATTCCTCCTTTAATTCCATCTGATAAAAGATTACCTATTTTTTTCCAAAATTTCTTTTTTCCTTTTCTCACTTTCCTGGGAAAAAGTACAGGTTGAACAAAACCTAAACCCAGAATGGCACCAAAAGACAATAAAAAACTGCTGTCATATAAATACAGTGGTGATTTTATTAAAAGCAAAATACATGCTAAAGCTGCCGAAGATAGAAAATCATACGTTCTTTTCCACATCAATGCTCCAATCCATACAGAAAACATAATTGCCGCCCGTATTACAGCTGCTCCGTTTCCAGTAAGATTTCCGTATAAAATCATTGTAATCATAGAAATACTTCCTGCTATACCAAACGGAACGGAAAACCTTCGTAAAATTTTTAAAAGCCCTCCTCCTAAAATAGAAAGATGAAGCCCTGAAATGGCTAAAACATGGGAACATCCCATAATCTGAAATAAAATCTTCTGACTGCTGTCTAAATTTCCCTTTTCTCCCAGCAAAACGGACTCAAAAAATCCGATTTTATCCTCCGAAACAACTACAGCAATTCCTTTTTTCCACATTTCTTTTATTTTATCCCGCCATTTTAAAAAATAATCAGTATTCTTTTCCAGTACTTCTATAGACTCGCTATCCTGATACCATTTAATTCCCCTTGCGTAATAATAAACTCTTTCATTAAACTGTCCCCGATTAACAGGAACAGGAATTTCTTTCAACTTCCCTTTTACTGCAATTTTATTTCCATACTCAAAAACATCAGTACACGTTTCTTTTTTTATATGTATTTTCACATCATCTATTGGATATTTTTTTGAATTTATATTTAGATTTGCATTTTTGATATAAAGATTTGTATAAAGAGTAAATTCTTCTTTTTTATAAATTTCTCCGCTTACTGTAGCTTTTTCAAAAGATTTTTTAAGCGGAAGTTTCGGTGTTTGAAAATTAAATCCCGGAACTTGCATTTGCCCCAAAAGCCACAGTATGGCTGCCCATAAAAGGGCAGCTACACACAATGGTCTGTTACTCACTTTTTTCCTCCTTTATCAGCCTATAATCCGCATGATAAGGCTCATCCAATTTCATAGTTTCCCGGAAGGTAACTTTTGTTTCTCCTTCCACAGATATCTGCACAGCACGAATATTACATGCATCTGTAAGAGAATTAACAATCGAATAGATTGGGAGTTTCTCCTGCACATCCATAGAATCTGACAAAAAACTCTTGTCCAAATTTACATAGCAGATACCCTCTATAATAGAAACGCCCAAAATTTTTGTATTCGGTGATAAAGTAGGCTTTAATCCCTCTGTCTTAGGACCTTTTAATAATCTTTCTACTACCTCTCGTTCCACCGGAACATTACTGTTATAATAAGCTGAAACAGTCTCTTTCACCAGACTGCTGCCATTCTCATCTGCAAAATACAGATTTAAGTTACTGTGCACATAAGAGTTTACATTCTCACCCTCGTTTTCTATAAAGGTATTTCTGTCCATCTTTCCAATTTCTACACCTTCTGAGCTTGTCATAGGTGCCCCATTTTCTGTGAATTCCACATACTCAACTCCCGGTATCTGGACAAATGCCTTTACAATACCTGCTCTTACTAGAATTTCTCTGGTGTTTTTCATTTTTTTATAATTTTCATTAAAATTAACAACAACCTTTTCACCATCATAACTACAGTCTAAGATATTTACATCTTTTGGAAGGAGACGAAAATGCTCCTCTTTTTCCGGAGCTGCATCCAGTATCCGTCCTACTTCCTGTACCATAGCCTCTGTTGTACGTTTTGTTGGTATATACTCGTCTGTCTCCAAGAAACTTTCTGTAGGCGATAAATAATACATTTGGTATTCTCTTTTCTCATTTCTTTCTTCCTTTTTACTACACCCTGTTATAACCAGTATAACAAGACAAAGTAAAAGGAACAGGATACCTTGTTTTTTCCCTTTCACTTGTACACCTCCTATCCAATATAATTTAACGGAATTCTCACTGAGAATGTAGTTCCTTTATGTTCCTCACTCTTTACTTTAATTGCACCTCTATGCATAACAATCGCATTTCTGGTAATGGCAAGCCCTAAACCTGTTCCTCCTATTTCTCTAGAGTGCGATTTATCCACACGATAAAATCTCTCAAAAATGCGGTCTATAGATTCCTGTGGTATTCCTATTCCAGAATCTTCTACCGAAACATAAAAATACTTATGATCTGCATTTAAAGTTACATGTACCCAACCGTCTTCTACATTATATTTAATTCCATTTTCTACTAAATTTGATAAAGCCAGACTCAGCTTCACCTCATCAATTTCTGCAACGATAGGACGATAGCTTTCTAAAACAAGCTCTACTCTCTTTTTGTCTGCAATAGGTTTCAGTCTCTTTAAAATATTTTCCATCAGCTCATTGATATTGACTTTTTCAATATTAAGCTCTGATGCCTTTTTATCCATTTTTACTAAAGACAACAAATCTGTAATAATTTTATTTTCCCTGTCAATCTCTACTGCAATATCTTGCATAAACTCTTTATACAACTCCACAGGAACATCTTCCTGTCCGGCAAGAGAGTCGGCTAAAACTTTAATAGAAGTCATAGGTGTTTTTAATTCATGGGACACATTTGCAACAAATTCCTGTCTGGAATCATCTAAAACTTTCATTTTTTTCAACATTTTATTAAAAACACTACTAATCATCTCTGTCTCGGTATAATCCGGCACAGAAATTTCTTCATCTAAATACCCATCTGTCAATTCCTCAATTGCTTTTCCAACTCGTGCAAATGGACGAACCAATGTTTTTGACCACACAAAACCTAAAATTAAAACAAATACACAAATAATAAGCAGCAATAAATTAGCCCTGTGTCTTAAAATATCTATACTATCCTTAATATCACTGGTAGAAATACTAATGAGCATTACACCCTCTACCTGTTTATTTCTCATATTTTTCAAAGGAAGTGTCTGCACAATATAAGAGTTTTCTTTATCATAATATCCGGTATTTTCCCCTTCAAAGCACTTGATTACAGCTTCTGACAAAACATATTTTCCTGTATCAATATCATAGGTATCTTTTACAATTTGTCCATCTCTGTTAATAACTAAAATTCTTCCACTGAAAACAGAAGAAAACATAGCCAATTCACTATTAATAACTTCTGACTGAGGATATTTTAAATATTCCTCTTTCATAAGCTGCTTTCCCAGAATATCACATTGATTTTTCACACTGATATTTTTCAGCTCCACAGCCCGGTTTTCGTAACTGTTTACAATCACACTTTCAGCAATAATACATGGCAAAATTCCAATGATAACCAAAAGTATCATCACTCGAAACCTAAGGCTTTTCAAAAATGATAGTTTCATCTTTATCTTCATCATAATTTCCTCTCTCTATCAATATGGCTTTTTCCAAAACCACAGAAAAGAATTGCCGCAATAGCATTCATCTACTGCGGCGTTGTTTTAGCCCTGAAAATAATATCCAATTCCCCATTTTGTATGGACATACTTTGGATCACTTGGAACAGTTTCTATTTTTTCTCTTAAACGCCTGATATGTACATCAACAGTACGCACATCTCCCGGATACTCGTATCCCCATACTAAATTCAAGAGGTTTTCTCTGCTGTATACTTTATTTGGATTTTTTGCCAAAAGTTCCAACACATCAAATTCTTTTGCAGTAAGATTAATTTCTTTCCCTGCAATAAATACCCTTCTGCCTTCACAGTCCAGTTTCAAATCTCCCGATACCAATGTCTTTCCAAAGTTCTCTTTTGTTTCTTCTTTGCGCATTCTTCTCATAATCGCTTTAATACGTGCTTTCACTTCCAAAATATTAAAAGGTTTTGTGATATAATCATCTGCACCATATTCGAGCCCCAGAATCTTATCCATATCTTCCCCTTTTGCAGTCAACATAATAATCGGAACAGATGAGAACTCTCTGATTTGCTGACAAACTTCCAGTCCGGTAAGTTTTGGAAGCATAATATCCAAAAGAATCATATCGTATTCTTTTTCTCTGGCTTTATCCAGCGCTTCTTCCCCATCATAAGCGCAATCTACTTCCATGCCTTCCTGCTCCAGACTAAAACGTATCCCTTTTACTATTAATTTCTCATCATCTACTACTAATACACGTTTACTCATCTATATTCTCCTTATTTTATTGTTATGTAATCCTTAACCTTATCAAATGTTTTTCCTTTAATTCCCGGTACTTCCTGAAGCTGTTCAATATTCTGAAAGCCTCCACAATTTTCCCGATACTCTATAATGGATTGTGCCTTTTTTTCTCCTACTCCCGGAATTTCTTGAAGTTCTGCCAAACCAGCTGTATTGATATTAATTTTGCTACTTATATCTGCATTTTCCGATGAGTTGGAAAATTCTTTGGGCTGTATCTGCATTTGTTGTGCTTCTTCTATAGTATAGATTTGAAGCTTCTCTCCATCAGATAAAACGGAAGCCTGATTAATTCCTGCTGTGTCTGCATTTTCCAGAAAACCTCCGGCTTCCTGAATTGCTTCAAATACTCTGGAGCCCTGTTTCAGTCGATATACGCCTGGAGTATTCACTGCTCCACTAATATCTACCCAAATCCACGCTTCTGTTTTTTCAGCATACTCCTCTACTTTTTGTTTATTCTGTTTTTCTTCCGGCTGCTCAATTACAACCGTTTCCTCTTTTGGGGAATTACAAGAGCTAAAAACAAGACATATTATGCCCATAAGCACTATAAATAAGATATTTTTTGTTTTCATTATACATTGCCTCCCTCTAAAACTGTAAAGAGACCTCCGTACAACTATGTCTATTGTAACGAATTTGCAATCTCTTTACAATATCAAATTGATAACTTCTTTTCTAAAAAATATATAAACTTTATTACTTTCTAATGGCTTTTATGGGTATTACGGCAGAAATACCGATTTGTTTCTCTGAAATGTGGATTTAGTATATCACTGTTCTCTTTTTTCTGCAATCCAAAAAACAGCCGCATATCACCGGCTGTTTTTGTCTATTTTTCCCATTTAAAAATAACAATACCAACAATAGCAATTGCCATTCCTAAAAGTTTCCTCCACTGAAAATCTACCTTTTCCACCCCAAAAAGACCACAAAGTTCAATAAGATATGCCACTGCAAGCTGTGCAATCACAATTAACATTGCAGCCTTGGCGGGTCCTAAGGAAGACATACTCTGAATAACTGTTACAGTGATAAAAGCTCCGATGACACCACCTAGAAGTATATACTTATTTTCAACTTTCATTAAAACGCCTACTGTTTCACGTCCGGTAAACAGCCATGCAGCCACACAAATAAGAAAAGCTGAAAGCTGTACCCATCCTGTAGAAACCCACAAACTTGTCTGTTTTGTCAGTTCTGTATTAAAAACTCCCTGAACACTCATCAGCGCCCCTGACAACAATGCAATTAAAATTCCCCACATCTTCATTTTCCTCCATTGTTTTCTTTTCCATATTTTTACCAGTATTTCTTTTTTTATTCATTTCTTACCATTGCATAATCATGTATATTTATACTATTTTTCACCATTTTATAAGTTTTTTTCTATTTTTTTAAAAAAACTATTGCATAATTATTTATTTAGGTGTATATTACATTCATACAAAATAAATCTTTGGAGGATTTTATCATGAAAGAAAAAGTCATTTTAGCATATTCCGGTGGTTTGGATACAACTGCTCTTATTCCATGGTTAAAGGAAAATTTTGATTACGAAGTTATCTGTTGCTGCATCAACTGCGGTCAAGGTTCAGAATTAGATGGTTTAGAAGAACGTGCAGCTTTATCAGGTGCTTCAAAATTGTATATTGAAGATATTGTAGATGAGTTTTGTGATGATTATATTGTTCCTTGTGTTCAGGCAGGAGCTGTTTATGAAAATAAATATCTGTTAGGTACTTCTATGGCTCGTCCACCTATTGCAAAAAAATTAGTAGAAATTGCAAGAAAAGAAGGCGCTGTCGCTATCTGTCATGGTGCTACCGGAAAAGGTAATGACCAGATTCGTTTTGAATTAGGAATCAAAGCTCTTGCTCCCGATTTAAAAATCATTGCTCCATGGCGTATGACAGATGTATGGACCATGCAGTCCCGTGAAGATGAAATGGAATACTGTAAGGCACATGGTATTGACCTTCCGTTTGATATGAGCAACAGCTACAGCCGTGACAGAAACTTATGGCACATCAGCCATGAAGGTCTGGAACTGGAAGATCCTGCTGCTGAACCTGACTATGAACATCTACTGGTTCTGGGTGTAACTCCTCAGAAAGCACCTGATAAGGAAACTGAAATTTCTCTTACTTTTGAAAAAGGTATTCCTACTGCATTAAACGGAAAAGCAATGAAAGTATCTGAAATTATTACAGAATTAAATAAATTAGGCGGTGCCAATGGTATTGGAATTATCGATATTGTAGAAAATCGTGTTGTTGGTATGAAATCCCGTGGTGTATATGAAACTCCGGGTGGTACAATCCTTATGGAAGCTCACGCCCAGCTGGAAGAATTAATTTTAGACCGTGATACAATGGAAATGAAAAAGAAATTGGGAAGTCAATTTGCTCAAATTGTCTATGAAGGAAAATGGTTCACACCTCTGCGTGAAGCAATTCAGGCATTTGTCGAAAGCACACAGGAGTATGTAACCGGAGAAGTAAAATTAAAACTCTATAAAGGCAATATCATTAAAGCAGGTACTGTTTCTCCTTACAGCCTGTATAATGAGTCTCTTGCATCCTTTACAACTGGTGATTTATATGATCATCATGACGCAGACGGATTTATTACATTATTCGGTCTGCCGTTAAAAGTTCGTGCTATGAAAATGGCCGAGGCTGCAAAAGAAAATAAATAATTTTTAGCAAGAAAGGGCTGTGGCATAAGCATCATTCAGAGATATTTATACATTCTCTATATGCTTCTATGCAACAGCTCCTTCTCTTTTTCTATCTTCCGCCTATTTTTCCGTATATGCTCTGAGGAACTCTTGCTTTTATTGCAATTCCTCTATCTGTATATTCTTCCGCAATCAGCTGTCCATATTTCCGAATAAGCTGTATCTGTCCAGCTTCCTGATAATCTAAAATTCTTTCCAGATATATTTGATTTTCTGTCAATATTTTTTCCAGAACTTCTTTTAACTCTTCTAATCCCTGTCCTGTTTTTATAGCTGTTTTCACAATATAATCTGCTTTAAAATCTCTTATGGTTTCTGCATCCTGAAGCTTATCCTGTTTATTAAACAGAGTAACTACTTTTTTATCTTCTACACCTAGCTCCTGCAGTGTCTCATACACTACGAACATCTGCTTTTCTCTTTGAGGGTTAGACACATCTACCACATGAATAATAAAATCTGCATATTTTGCTTCTTCTAAGGTACTTTTAAAAGCCTCAATCAAATGATGGGGAAGCTTTCTGATAAATCCAACCGTATCAGTAAGATAAAGTTTCTGTTTTCCGGGTAATTCCAAAATTCTGGTAGTTGGGTCTAAAGTAGCAAAAAGCTTATCTTCTTCCAAAACTTTTGCATCTGTCAATGTATTTAAAAGAGTAGATTTTCCTGCATTTGTATAACCTACAATGGCTGCTGTCATAATGTTTTCTCTGCTTCTCCCCTCACGTAAAACCTGTCTATGGCGTTTTACTTGCTCCAGCTCTTTCTTCAACTGGGAAATTCGAAGTTTAATCAGACGTCTATCCATCTCTAACTTTTTCTCTCCCGGACCTCTTGTTCCAATTCCACCTCCCAGCCTTGACATAGAATTTCCAAGCCCCGTTAAACGTGCTGCTCTGTATCGAAGCTGCGCCAACTCTACCTGTATTTTTCCTTCACTGGTATTTGCCCTTGCCGCAAAAATATCTAAAATTACCATAGTTCTGTCCATGATTTTACATTGTAATTCTCTCTCCAGATTATTAATCTGTGATGGAGATAGTTCATCATCACAAACAATTCCTGTTGCTCCATATCCATCAATCATCATGCGGATTTCATCCAGCTTTCCCGTTCCTACATAATACCCCGGATGAACAGCTTCTCTTGCCTGTATTACAGTTCCTAAAACTTCTGCACCGGCTGTTTTTACCAGCTCTTTTAATTCCTCTAAAGAATCTTCTGTATCATCATTTTCTCTGATCTGCACACCGACTAAAATTACCTTTTCCTGTTCTTCTTTTAACTCATATAATTCCATAAATCTCTCCTATCTGTTCCTCAAAACAAATTCCTGAAAATATTTCATACTTTTTGTCAGGAATTTACTCTTATGATATACAAAATAATACTCTCTCATAATATTTTCATCTACAATTTCAATTTCTCTTAAATTATGACTTTTCATATAAGGTTCTAACACTGATTTTGTAAGTAGTAAAACTCCCATTCCCTGACTGCATGCTTCAATCAAACTTCGAATACTAATGCTTTCCATCACAATTTCCGGTCTCTTTTTATATTTACTTAAAATTCCTTCTACCATGCTCCTAGAGCCGCTTCCCAATTCTCTTACAAGCAAAGGCATTGTAATTAATTCCTCCATTTTTGCAGAACCTTGCCATAAATAATCAGAAGAACATACTGCTATCATTTTATCTGTTCCCACCGGTACACTAATAAAAAATTGTGGATTGGAAGGATAATCTGTTATTCCAAAATCCAAATCATTTCTTATTAGTTTTTCTTCAATTTGCTTAGAATTATCCACTAATGTATATACAGGAATTTCTTTATATTGTCTTTTAAATCCTACAAGCAATTTTGGAAGACTGCTAATTCCATAAGAAGCATTTGTCCCTACTCGTACTTTTGTCACTGTCTGAATATCTCTCAAGACATCTCTTGCCTCATCAAATTGAGCTAAAATAGAGTCTGCATAGATTAAAAGCTGCTCTCCTGCCTCTGTAATATATAGTCGCCGGTTCATTCTTTCAAACAATTTTGTCTCATAATACCCCTCTAATTCCCGAATCGCATAACTCACCGCCGGCTGCGCCATATTCATTTCTTCTGCAGCAAGTGTAATACTTTCCAAACGACAAACCACAGAAAATATTTTTAAATGTCGTAATGTCATACCTCTCCTTTTAAATTCATATATTTTTTATTATATATACTATAATAACATAATAATTGCTATACAGCTACAAAAAGACTAAAATAGAATAGAATAAAAAAATGTGAGGTATTATTATGTTATTAGTAATTTTCTTTCTAATCTGTTTCTTTGCCTCCATCATAGGGGCAATTTGCGGTATCGGGGGCGGTGTTATTATAAAACCTGTTCTTGACGCATTTGGCATTATGGATGTAGCCACCATAAGTTTCTTATCCGGCTGCACTGTTCTTTCTATGACTACATATTCTGTAATCAAAAGTAAACTAAGCGGTAATTCACACATTGAACAAAAAACAGGCTTGCCGTTGGCACTGGGAGCTGCAGTGGGTGGACTGTTAGGAAAATGGATGTTTTCATTTGTATCTTCATTAAGTCCGGATAAAAATAAAGTAGGTGCTGTTCAGGCTACCTGCCTTATGCTGGTAACAATCGGTACTTTAGTTTATACGCTTTACAAAGAACATATTAGAACTTATCATGTAACAAATTTAATCGCTTGCGTAGCTATTGGTATTTTTCTGGGAATTCTCTCCTCCTTCTTAGGTATTGGAGGCGGTCCTATCAATCTTGTTGTTTTGTTTTTCTTCTTCTCAATGACAACAAAAATTGCGGCTGAAAATTCACTTTACATTATTTTCTTTTCCCAGATAGCCAGCTTATTATCCTCTATTGTAACAAAAAGTGTTCCTGATTTTGAAATTGCAACCCTTATCTTTATGGTTGTAGGTGGAATTGCCGGTGGAATTGCCGGAAGATCTCTTAACAAAAAAATCCAGGAAAAAACTGTGGATAAACTTTTTATCGGTTTAATGGTAGTTATTATTTTTATCAATATTTACAATATTTATCAGTTTATCAGATAGCAAAAACTGCTGAGGAATTATTTACCTCAGCAGTTTTATTTATCTAACTTTTACATAATAAAAAAGAAACGTTTGTAATTAACGTTTCTTTTACCTTTTTATAAATGCCGCAGACCGGAATCGAACCGGTACGGGAGTATAAGTCCCGCAGGATTTT
>URHS01000026.1 GCA_900547685.1 uncultured Blautia sp.
CTGTGTGCCTAATACCCCTTTTGTGAGGAAATATAAGGGAACACCCACAAGGGCAGCTCCCGAAAAACAGATAATCTGCCTTTTGGTAAGGTTCAATGCTACTTTTGTCTTGATTCCACTCAGGTCTTTTGGCACTGGTACTGAAATTGCCATAAATTTTGCTCCTTTCGTGGGCAATGCCCGCCAAGCACAGCCTTTTGTGCTTAGTGGGCATTGAAAATTGATTTGCTTAAAGAGCCTGTCTTGAATAAGCTGAAACAGAGGATTACGGTATATGCCGCTACCGACCATAATGCGCTGTGCAGGTTGCCCGCCACTGCGACGCTTGCCACCAGCACAGCATAAATCGCCACGCATACCATGATAAAAAACCCCTGAAACGCCAGTGCGACAAGCCCCTTTAAATAGTTCGTCCCGATTGTACCCCATTCCCGGTTGGTAACTGTCGCTGCCGGGATTGGCGCTACCGATACATAAAGGTATATTTCAATCATGCGCCCGTATAGAATGACGGTGATGAGGACGGACATGATTTTCATACACAGGCTGATTACCATAGTTTCCAGACCTAAACCGATCAGCTCCCCGATGCCCATTGTGTCAATCTGGCTGTTGAACATGGAAGTAAGCGTTGCTTCCACATCAAGGCTTGTTGAGCCTGATATGGAAGATGCCGCCTGCGTCACTACATGGCTTCCAACGTCAAATACCGCCATGACAATATCAAAAGTCTTGGAAAGCAGCATGACAGCGATGCAAGCCTTAAATAAAAAACGGAAGAACAGGCTTGTATCGAAGTCATGCATATTGTTTTTGTCTATTACCATTGTGATAAGCTCATAAATCAGCACGAAACTGATAATCAGCCCTGCTATGGGGATTACCACATTCTCCGACAGCGTCCTTACCATGCTGAATATGCCGGAGTTCCATGTACTGGGTGTCCTGCTGACTTCCCCGGCAATCGTGCCTACCTTGTCATTGACGTCGGTAAACATCGTGCCGAGGTTGTCAAGCACCCACCCCTGAAGCATTTCCTTTATAAAATCAGTGATTTTGTCAATGATTCCGCCCATGAAGGGTTATCTCTTATGAGAACAGTGTGGAAAGCTGTGGAATCACCGTCTGCGCCACAATGATAATGCCCCCGCCGCTCATAAGCTGTTTAATGCCCTGTGATTTTGTTGATATGCGATAAAGAAGTAAAAGAAGTGTAAAAAATTTTGCCGTTCCTATCCGGCACTTGCGCATTGTGTCGGATAGGTCGGGCGGTTATTAGATATGCCAAGTGAATTTTTCGAACAAAGTGTCACAAAAATGCTTGACCACTACAAAAGGCGAAAAGCTAATTTTATTCAAGCCTTTCGCCTATCATTATCATAGAAGATCTTATTTACAGACTTTTCTTCATAGTCTCTCACACATCCCCTCTCTTTTTCACTTTTATTAAAATTCTGTAATCATTTCAGCCATATACTGTAAAATCATACCTGCATCACTACTGTCGGCTGCCTTATCTCTATTCACATCTGCTCCCTCAATCTGTTCTGCACTTAAGTCTTCCATTTCTGCACTGTAACGAAGAATCGTCTGTGCATCTGCGCTGTCTACTTTTTCATCCTGATTTACATCCCCTAAAATGCGAACTTCCAAAATCTCATTGATCAGATTTTTGAGAACTTCTGCGATGTCTGCCTGTTTGACATTTTTGTCATCATATACTGTCCGGGCTACATCTTTTGCTTCTTTTAAACCTTCCAGACTACCCGCTGTATATTTTCCTGCATTTGACAAAATGTCTTCTGCTTTGTTTAACACATTGAAAAGTTCTGTTTTGTTTGCAACTCTTTCCAGAGATGTGATAGCTTTTGCAAGAGCATCATATGCATCATCAATTTCTTGTTCAGAAGCATTTTCTTTTTCTGCTGTTTCTTTTGCTGCCTCCAATGCCTCTCTTAATGCCTGTACACTATTCTCTGTGTATTTCTCTGTTTTGTTTAACAGTTCTTCTGCCTTCTGCATTAAGAGATCCAGACGTTTATCCTTTTCCGAAATTAATACGGTAAGACCTTCTTTCATTTCTTCCTGTATAAAATTGATTTCTCTGTGTGTTTCTGCGTTATAATTTCCATAACCTAAATTCAGCATTTCTTTTGCTCTTGGCAAAACCTCATCAAAAATTTCCTTTGCCATGTTCCATGATTCTTCCGTATAATCTTTCTGCTCTAATTCCTCTATCTGTTTACATAAAGAAGAAAGTGTAGGTATTTTTATAGAAATATCAAACTCTGGAACCCATTCATGCTTTACAAAGTCTCTGGCTCTCATATACATTTCTGTATCATAGAGATATACTTCATATCCCATTCCTGCTCCTGTAATTCCGTTAGAATTCCATCTGAAAGAAGGCACATCCACTAAAGTACCATATCCTCTTGTCATAACTTCAGCGACTCCCATGCCATTGTGAATATGACCGGAAATGAAAATAGTCTGTGGATGACGACTTAAAATTTCCTTTACTTGCGCATCCGAGTTTCCAAATCCCAGATAATTATTGCTTCCTCTGTGGGTATCGTTTAATGCCTGATGAATAATTACAAATGCCGGTTTTCCCACTTCTTCATTTTCACTCAGTTTTTCTTCCAGCCAGTCAAGCTGTGTCTGTGTCATCCACGCAGTGTCTTTTGCCGCATTCTCCGGATTTAAAACAATAAAATGATATCCGCCAATCCAACGGTCATAATAAGTTTTTCCCTGCGTATCTGGCATATATTTACTGTTGTGTTCCATATAGAGATTGTATATGGTGCTCCAGTAAGCATTTGACTCTACAGGGTGTGTTTCCCAATCAGAGGAATTGGGGCCTCTCACATCATGGTTTCCCAAAGCAATCATGGTCTGATCATCACCTACCGGATTGTAAGCATCCAGAATATCATAGAAAACTTTCATTTCCTTTTCTTTACCATCCTGTGTGTTATCCCCCGCTGTCAAAAACGCCTGTGCATTCGGATTGATTTCTTTCATATCCTGAAGAGCTGTTTTAAAATATTCTGCCTCCTCAGAGTCTGAATTGCTCACTAAATGGGTATCTGAAATCAAATGGAAACTCATGTTAGCCGGCTTTCCATCCATAAACCTTTCATATTCCTGCATCATATTTGCTAAAATCTGATTTTTATCTGCACCTTCTTCCTCTAAAGCAGCTTGTGCAGCTTCAATTTTTTCAGCATATCAGAAATTGCTTTTTGTTCGTATCGCTCCCCTGCCGCAACTCCCTCAACCTGTTTCTTAATCTTCTGCAGTTCCATATCTGCAAGATATTCTTCTGCTCCGTTTTGAATTTCTGTTTTAGACAGTGCATAATTATACACGGATAATTCATCTATGTAAGCATCGTCAACAGCCAAAAATTTGCTTCCGTCTTCTTTGTTCGATGCTCCCAGAAGAAAGTCATAGGCATCTATACTTCTCCAAAGCCCTGATATATCCACCGGTTTTTCTGCCTGTTCACCGTCAATATACAGTGTCATGGTCTTAGAATTTTCCCCGTCTGCCACAACCGCAATATGATGCCATTTGTCATCCGTAGCAGAACTGTACCGTCTGGTATCTCGTCTCTCACCCCCTACGGTATTCATATTAAAGGTAACCCCTTCTTTCATATCTCCAAGATTAAAACCTGGATTGTTTCCTGATATCCAGTTTTTATTTCCTATAATGGTTCCTTCTGTTGTACTTGTTCCACTTGCTTTATACCAAAGCATAAAAGAAAAACTGTCATTTCCGAATTTTAAATCTTCCGGCTGTCAGAAATTTACATACTGTACTGCCTCATCTTCTCTATTTTTTGAATTCACCAGATGAATGGCTTTGCCGCTGATACCGTCCGTAAATTGCGGATTTCCTTCTACGGTTCCATGATTTTCCCGTCCTGACAAGTCTTCTGCCGTTTCATTGTTAAAATTAACTTTCAGCATAATTCCCGGAGTTTTCTCTGGTAATTTTCCAAGTTCGGCAATCTGTGCTGCACTTAGTTTTTCCTTATACACCTTCAATTCATCTACATAGGCATCTGCAACGCCTAAAAATTTTGTTCCATCATCTTTATTTGACGCACCTAAAACAAAATCAGAGGAATCCACTCTTCCTTTTACGTCTGCCAGACTCTTCACTGCTTCGCCGCCGTATGCAACATCACCGTCTATATATAAAGTCATGGTCTGCTCTTCACTGCGGTCAATGACTGCTGCGACATGATGCCAGTTATTATCTGTGGCAGACGGGTCTCTCGGAGTATCTTTCCGCTTCTTTGCCTCATCGCCCGCCAGATTCAAAGTTATTCCTTCCTTCATGTCGCCAATGGTAAATCCTCTGTTACCTCCTGATTTCCAATATTTATTACCAACAATTGCACCTTCTGTTACATCTGCATAATCTGCCTTATACCAAAACATAACTGAAAAATTACCGTCGGCAAATTTTAAATCTTCCGGCTGTCCGAAATTTACATATTGAAGAGCCTTATCTTCTCTGTTTACAGAATTCACCAAATGTATTGCTTTACCGAATTTTCCTTCCACATATTCAGGCTCTCCCTCTACAGTTCCATGGTTCTCATTCCCGCTTTCATCTTCTGCCGTATTCCGGTCAAAGCTCACTTCCAGTACCGGTTTTGGTTGTTCCGTTGCTGATACAACGGTGCTACCCGATAATGTAGACGATGCCAGTAAACTTCCTACGAGAACTGTTGATATCACTTTTTTTTCATCCTGTCTTTTTTCTCCTTTCTTTAAAAGGGCAGATTGCAGAGTTACCTCTGTAATTTCTGCCCTTTTCTTTTTAGTAAAATTCCTCTTAATTAAAATTCAATATTATGCCATCTTTCCTGATGCGTCCACATAATAGCCATCAATCCACTGATTTACTGCCATGGTTCCATCTGTATTCAAATAATACCAATATCCTCCTACGGATACCCAGCCTGTTTCCATAGCTCCGCTTTTATTCAGATAATACCAATGACCTCCTACGGATACCCAGCCTGTTTCCATAGCTCCGCTTTCATTCAGGTAATACCAATATCCTCCTACAGATACCCAGCCTGTTTCCATGACTCCGCTTTCATTCAGATAATACCAATGACCTTCTACGGACACCCAGCCTGTTTCCATGACTCCGCTTTCATTCAGATAATACCAATGACCTCCTACGGATACCCAGCCTGTTTCCATGACTCCTCTTTCATTCAGATAATACCAATATCCTCCTACAGATACCCAGCCTGTTTCCATACTTCCGTCTGCATTCAGATAATACCAATATCCTCCTACAGATGCCCAGCCTGTTTCCATACTTCCGTCTGTATTCAAATAATACCAGTGACCTTCTACAGATACCCAGCCTGTTTCCATAAGTCCATTTTCATTAAAGTAATACCATGTGCCGGAAATTCCTTTCCAACCAACTGTTTTTTGTCCGCCTTCATAGTATTCCCAGCCTTCTTCAGTCTCAATCCAGCCTTCTTTTTCTTCTTCTTCCACAAACATCATGGAATTTACAGCTGTAAGAAGTTTTGTCGTTGCACTGTTAATTGTTTCCTGATCTGCCGCTTCATCATTCAATACTGTTTTTGCTTCTTCCAGGGCAGTTTTTACTGCTGTCACACTTTCTTCTGTATATTTTGACAGATTTTCTTCATCTGCAAGAATTGCCTCTGCCCCTTCGATGGCTGCTTTTAATCCGACTTTCTCCGCTACACTTTCCAATGTGCTGCATGCAGTAATCAAATTTAAAAATGCTTCATCTACTGCTTTCTGATCTGCTTCTCTATTTTCTGCTACTTCTCTTGCTGTTTTCAAAGCATCTGCTACTTTTGCCCAACTTTCTGCTGTATAGCATTTATTTTCTTCCTGCTCTTTTTCCATTTTTTCTGCCATGAGAATTGCATTATTCAAACTGGTCTTGTCCGCTTCTTTTTCCGGCTCTGGATTTTCTGTTTTCTGTCCGGTTACACCAATCCAGCTAAGTACAGGATCACCACCGCCTGTCTTACTGATACTTACTTTTACAAGACCGGTTTCTTCCACTGCAAATTCCTGTGCAATCTGAAGATCTTCATCTCCCAGAGAACACTCCTGCTCTGCCAGAACTTTATCGTTTTGAGATACGGTTACTTTCATACCTCTGTACTCGGTCCAATCTGCCCACCATTCCTGAAAACCGACTGCCAGATTATAAGTTCCCGGTTCTAAAGTGACTGCATAATCAATGGTTTTTTTCTCCGCTGCCCAGTAACCATTGCCCCACATATCACTGCCGTCATGAGTTCCCATGTCAAAGTTGTTACCATCTTCTGATTCCGGAACACTTGTGTATCCGGATTTTGTTTCTTCTGTATATTTTTGATCCGGCTGTGTATTTAACAGATTTTCACCTGCCGCTTCTTTTACCGCATCGAAATATTCCGATTCTTTTGCATTACTGTCAAAGAAATATACCGTATTTGGATTTACAATCTGTGCTTTGTGACTGATTTCTCTGCCATTGTCCAACATTCCCTTTACTGTTACTGTGCCAAGCATACCTGATTTCAGTGTATCGGTATTCCATGTAACGGTATGTTCCACTTCTGTTGTTCCGTTGCTCAGTGTTACTTTTTCAGGTAATGCAGCAAGTAATTCTTCTGCACTGGATGCTGTTTTAGGAATTTCTGTCACAATATCAAAGCTGCCTTTATCATTCAATTCATCTAAAGTCCAGTTTTCATATCTTCTGAGTGCAATCTTATTACCATCCTGGAATTCTACCGGAAGCCATACATATCTGGATTCACTTAAATCTCCTGCATTCCAGCGGTCACCCATGTAAATATATTTTCCTGCTTCCGCATCTACCGGGAATACGCAGGTACTCTGTGTATCATAAGTTGTGTTACTGCCCCAGTCTGTACATGGATCACCCATGCCTGTCCATGGTCCCATAGGGTCATCTGCAACTGCATACTGAGCCGGATTTGGACTCCAACCTGTACATCCTGAATTTACTATATAATATTTGTCTTTATACTTAAACATTGCCGGAGCTTCTCTTGACCATTTCTGGAAGTTTCTGGTAAAATGAACGCCCTCTACTCCGTCATCTCTGTTTTCTGTTGCCAGCCCTGTATACTCATCATTTAATTTTGCAATATAAGTTGTTTCATTTCCCTCTGAAGAATAGATAACATAAGCCTGTCCGTCATCATCTTTAAACAGGTTCATATCTCTTACAGAACCTCTGTTTTCATAACCGTCATATCCATAGTTGTCGCCTCCATGATACAGTTTGTAACTTCCCAAAAGCTTGAAAGGACCTGTAGGACTATCTGCGATTGCTATACCTGCTTTTGCCTTTCCATAATCTGCATCACTGCCCGGATATCTTCCATCTGCATGGAACCAGATTACATATTTTCCTGTTTTGTCATTATACAGCATCTTCGGACGTTCCATAACTGTATTATTCTTATCCAAGTCAACAAAGATTTTTTCTTTTTCTTCTTTTGATAAATCTCCATAAAGTGCTTTGAAATATTCATCATTTTCAAACTGGTCAGGATTTTCCATTGTGCGAAGCACAATTCCTTCGTCATCCCAATTATAAAGATCTGTGGAACTGTATACATGAATACCGCCTACAGGACGATAGTCATTGGTTTTATCCTCCCCAATCCAGTAATATTTTTCTACTCCGTCTACAGTCAGTTTCTGAATCTGTCCACCATGAGCCTGAATCTGATTTCCGTTCGTGTCATACATCGTTTCTCCGGCTGTACCTGTAATAGAATCATAAGTCTGCACTTCTTTCTCAGTATCCTCCACAGCACGAACTCTTACAAAGTTCAAAATAGGATCCTGCTTTGTGCTGGTTCTTCTTGGACTGCTGATATCTACATTCAGTTCACCATCTGTAACCTTTGTGGTAAATGTGCGGGATACCCACTGATTGTAACCTACACCTACATCAGTTGCCACAGTTTCATTTTCCAACTGAATATTCACTGAACGGTCATCCCAAAAATGTTTAAAAGCAACTGTTACTTCATAAGTATCTGATTTAATCCCTTCAATTTTTTCATCTTTATCAAATACTTCAAAATCATATCCCAATGTACTCTTATACTTGTCAAATTTCGCATTTTCGTCCATATATACAAAACTATAACCAATATCATCTGCATTATCTGCATGCTTTTTCGCTATAGAATATTCTGTGTCCGGTGACATACCCCAGGTTCTTCCTGTTTCCGGGTCTTTCCCATAGTTCTGGTCTACACTGGACTGGAGAAGTCCCATTCTCTCCTGTCCTTCATTTGGCACTACAGTTGGGTCTGAAGTACCACAGTTTACTGTATACAATACATAATTGTGTGCTGCAATGGTTTCCTTTGTCACTTCCTGCCCTGCTGCCATTACAGGTACTGTAGGAATAATTGATGTGGCACCTATAGCAACTGCAGACATACCTGCTATCGCTGTTTTTACATACTTCTTTGCTTTCATACCTTTCTCCTTTTCATTCATATTTCAACATCTTTTCTTTTTTGTTGCTGACGCTATACCGACTAAAGCAATAATACCTGCTCCTATTCCCAGGGCCATGTATTTTCCTGCTGCAGCTTCATCTCCGGTCTTTACATTGCCTGTTTTCTTATCAGAAGCTGACTTGTCTTTATTATCATCCTTATCCGAGGTTGTGCTTTCCAGCTTACTTGTCTGAACTTCCTCTTTTCCTGTTTCAAACTCCATGGTAATTTCCTTTCCTTCGAAATCACCACTTTCTCCTGCCAGTTTTTCCGGTTTCAATGTAAAAGAAATCTTGTCACCTTTCTTTACACTATCTTTAATCTGAAATTTCATTGACAGAATAGAGCCTTCTTTTTTTATATTTTCAGATGATGCAAATGCTGCTACCAACTCTCCTTCTTCTTTATTGCCTTTTAAACAGTCATTGATTTCACACATTCCGTTACCAAGACCATCACCTCTACCGGAAGATTGTAACTCTGCCTTATCCGCATCATATAAAACACGTATCTTCCCATTATTGACACTGTCGCCGTTCTTGATTTTACATTCTACCTGTATTTCCTTATCACTGTCTTTTATATACTCTGCCTGCAAATACAACTCTGGTTTTTCCGATGCCATTACAGGTACAGAACTAAAAATAAACATTGCACTAAGTAAGCCTAACATTGCTTTCATTTTCCCTTTCATGACTTCATTCCCTTTCCATCATTTTCAGCCCTATCAAAAACTTTCAATCTTCTCTGAAACATATTGTAAAATACGTGCTGCGTCATCAAGGCTACAGGAGCCATCTCTGTTCACATCTGCGATATTCTCCTGTTCTGCAGTCATTGTATTTAATTCTGCACTGCTGCGTAAAACAACTGCTGCATCAGCTGTATCTACTTTACCATTCATATCCACATCACCCATAAGGCGTACTTCTAAAATTTCATTGATAAGCTTCTTTAAAATTTCTTCTACGGACTCTTTTGCAGCTTCTTTATCTGCTAAAATTTCTTCTGCATTCTGCAATGTATCACTTAAATTTTCTAAGGTATCTTCTACATAAAGAGCTTTATCCGCTAAAATTTCTTTTGCTCTGTTTACAGCATTTTCCAGTTCTGACTTATTGGATGTTTTTACAAGTCCCGTCATAGCTTCTGCCAATTCATTGTAAGCTGCTGCAAGCTCTTGTTCGGATGCCTGAGTTTGGTTGAGAAGTTCTGCCTGAGTTAAAGCATCTTTTAAAGCCTGTGCACTGGAAAGTGTATAAGCATCTTCATTATTGAGAAGTTCTTTTGCCTTTTCAATTAAAACATCCAGTCGGCTGATTTCTTCCACTTTTTCTTCTCTCTGAATTTGGATGAAGGACAATACAGGGTCATTATTTTCCGCTTTTGCAATGGTAAAGGTCACATCTGCAGCCTCCTCACAGGTAATTTCATAAGAAACCTTATTCCACCAACTTCCTCCATTCCAGGTATTTGTTTTTCCCAACTCTGTAGTTTCTCCGTTTACCGTCATACTGATGGACATTGGACGAGATTTATTACCCTCTCTCCACCATTCTTTAAATCCAAAATCTACGTTATAAGTCCCTGCTTCCAAAGGGAATGTGTATTCAATACTCTGTCCGCCGTATGCGTACCATCCTGTATCATAATGGTCGTTTATGTCCCCGTTGTATTCTCCATACTTTTCTTTATATCCCCAGCTTCCTTCTTCATAAGCCTGATCCGGCGTATCATTTTTCAATTTTGACAGGGTATCAATTTTTTCATACAGAGGAGAATTGAGGCTGTTGCAGTCTACAAAATATTCAATATTATCTGCAATAACTTTTACATTTACAGGTACTGTTTTATTTGTTCCTTCGATTTTTCCATACACAGTAACATCCTGTGTAAAGTCAATATCTTTTACATTCCATTCTACTGCTTTTTCTTTGGTTGTTCCCTTATCTGTCACAACCTGAACTGTTTTAGGAAACTCCGGTTTTTGTCCTGCAATCGTATAAATATCTTCGAAAGACTCAGCACGAAGAATATCTTCAATAAATTCACCGGAAATAATTCTTGCGTAATTAATTTCCAGCAGCTTATTGCCTTCACCATCTGCCTTTGTAAGCGTTACGGTATGTGTTCCCTGTGCCAGTTTTCCCGTGTCAAACAGCATCACTTCACCATCTTTTTCTTTGGCTGTAAGTTCTATCTGTCCTTTTTCTTCTCCATCTACCTCTACGTTTACAACAGCTCCTTCCGGTGCTTTTGTCCCATAAATTGCTGCCTGATCTCCTTCAAAAGTAAAGGTAACACCTGCATTTTCCTCCGTGCTGTATTTTCCGCCTCCAAATTCTTCTGCTGAATCACCCCAAGAGCCTTTGTATGTAAATTTATTCTCACTCTTTGTCCAATCTTCATCCGGTTTTACAACTTCTGCATCTACAATTTTGGAATAGTTTTCCATATTGCAGACAGAGCTTCCGTCATTTGCACGAACCACTGCAGTAGATACAGAATTTGTTGGCAACGTCATTTCTAAAGTAGTATCAGATACATCCTGTACATCTACGGATTCACAATTTTCTGTATCAGAAGTTCTAAACACTTCTGCTGTCATATCACCTGAAAATTTACTTAAATCCAAAGAAACATTTCTCTCACTTCCAAAATTCTGTGCTACAATTACCAATTCGTCACCTGTTGGTGAAACAGCAGCACACATATTACTGTCTCCCACTTCAATCATAGTATATCCGGCTTTCAGGTACTTACTGTACTGCATCATGGTGTAGAACTGCTTGGTAATTGCCCAGTACCCTTCTTCCGGAACCCAATCTTTTTTAGAGCCATCACTATTTACCAGATTTGTATGATAATCAGGTACAGGACCATCTTTTTCAAATACGGCATGTAAAAGTCCCCAGTTAGAGTTTGTCTGAAGACATTCATATTCACTGTCTGCAATCAGCCATGCAATCCACGCTGTAGGCTGCATATACTTCAAATCTGCCATAATCCCTTCACTCTGAGAACGTGTATTTACAGCGCTCATAGATTCATGACAACCCTCTTCATGAGCACCGCCGCCTTTCGTTACTTCACTCATCCATAAATCTTTATCATATTTTTGTGCAGTCTGACGCAGCTCATTTCTCTCAGAGTCATTTCCACTGTATGTATGCGCTCCTATCGTAGTCATATTTTCCTTTACATCATTGTCCAGACGATTAAAAGAATTATTAGCACTCCAAAGAGAGGTTTCGTCTGTACCTGTAATCTGGATATCTGTCAGACCTTCTGTCTCAAGAGCCTTTTGCATCTCTCTGTATGCCTTTGACTGTAATTCTCCTGTATTAAAAATACAGCCTTCCTGCTTGGTACTTCCGTCCATCCAGTAATTCGTATCCGGTTCATTTAAAGGCTCTACATAAGAAACACCTGTACCATATTTCTTTTCCAGATTTTGGTCTACCCATTTGGTTGCTCTTGCCAAATATTGTGCAAACTCATCATACTGATCATCCTTCAGATTATTCTTATCCCAGTTGTAGCCGCCTGTAGAACTGCCTGATTTTGTCATATAATAAGGAGGTGAATTAGAAAAGACTTCGTTGATAATGTCTCCTTCCTCTTGTCTCCATTGATTTGCCTGTTCCAGCATCCACAATTGTCCCGCATCTGCCATTTCTTCTGTGGATTTGCTGTAAAATTCTTCTGCATTAAATTCTCCTGCACCATCTTTGGTCCCTGTCATATCTTCTGTCCATCCCGGTACCAGACCCTCACACCGCTTAATAGAAGTATTCTCTTTGTCTCCGCCACCCACATTGTAACGTACAATATTCAAATTCAAATATTCCGGTGAAAAAGCCAGCTCTGCAATTTCCTCTCTGTCCGGTCTGCCATTTCCGTTAAAATCCTGATCCCCCCAGGAACCAATGGTATTTCCCCACCAACACAGAGATGTTCCCCAACCTTTTAAGGTCTGATAATGTATCTGGGGATTAACAGAAATTCCCTCTGCTCCATACACCGGTAGTGCGGGAACAAACGCAGACGTTCCCAATACAAATGCGGATATCCCTGCAATTGCCTTTTTGCTTCTTTTTTTCTTTCCCACTTTTATAAACCTCCTTCGCAGTTCCGATTTATTTACATTTTAGCATGAGGTTTTAAACTTTTTTAGGACTTTGTTCGCTAAAACTTTTACTTTTTCAAGGTGCTTATAAAATTTTTGTACTTTTTTTGTATTTTAGGATTTTCTTTATAATATAAAAAGAACTACCCTGAAAATTTTTCAAAATAGTTCTTCTTATTTTCTATGAAATTAAAGACAGCTTTTTCTTCGCTGTATGAACCGATACCATGCAAATTATGGTAAATATCAAAAGAATAATTCCTGTACTCCAAATATTAACCAACAGCAAATTCTCTTTCATAACATTTCCCAAAGCCTTTACAGAAAAATATGAGGTAATCATCATAAGAACAAAAGGGCAATAATAAGTAAAACAAATTTCATTTCGTACAGAATTTCTCAAACTTTTCTTTTGAATTCCTATTTTCTCCAAAATTTTATATCTCTCTTTGTCCTCGTATACCTCATTGCCAATTTTCAAAAAGATAATACTTCCTGCTGCTAACACAAGAGTTACGAACATAAAAACACAAAGGGAATACATAACTCTAATCCAACTGTCCTGTTTTCCGTCTATCTGTGCATAATTTACCCCTGTAAACGACTGCCCATCTTCGCTGTTTTGTGACAGTGTATTCAGATATGCTCTGGATGCTTCCATATTTTTCATATCTTCAATTCTATAATTGTAAAAATATGTAATACTGCCTAAGTCTTTCAACTTCTCAAAAGTTTTATCACTGACAATATAAATACTTGTGATGCTTTGCATTGCCCCAAAATAAGGTGTATTATCTGATTTTACCACGTCATACGTTTCGCTTCCGATATTTTGCTTATCCGACTTATTTATACCACCTGATAAATCCATAAGAACTTCATGAAAAAGATTAATTACCTGATTATCCTTCAATTCCTTGTAATCAAATGGCAAATCGGCTTTTTTTGCCGCCTGTTCCACATCTGAAAAAGATACAATTCCATAAGCTGTATAGGTATATTTACTGTTCATCACAGAAGGATCTACCATAATAACCTGCATCTCATTCCAGAATTTCACTTTATTTTCCTGCTCAATTCCCTTGGCAATCTCCTCTGCATTTTTTTCTTCACTGCTTAGCACCTGATAAGTATAAGTCTGGTCAAAATGTGTAATCTTTTCATATCGTTGTTTCATTGCTATGGAAATTGCCATAACTGTCACAGAGCAAATCATCAGTACTGTTACCATAGCATAAGTTCTATAATTCTTTTTCATACGAAATGCCAGATTATTCACCCATAAAGTCCGCTCTTTCTTATATAGATAATGTTTATTTCCTGAAAACCTGCCAAGTATTGCAGGAATAAGTCCTGAAAACAAAAGGTAAACACCCACAATTACCAGAACCACAGCGCCCAAAGCATTTAGTAAAGAATTTATATCTCCTGTTTTCCATGCCAGATAATACCCTAAAAACAGAATACCTATACCACCTACAATCCTTAAAAATGTAATGCTCCACTTTTCCTTTTGCATTTCCTGCTGTTTCGCACCGGAAAGCAAGTTTAATACACTGCTGCTTTTTAATTTATGATAACTTTTCAAAGTCATTAAACCATAAATAACAAAAAACATTCCTGCCGTAATCAGTACAGCTTCCCACGAAAAAGAAAACTGAATATCTACACTGATATCAGAGAGTTTTAAAAGAAGCATTTGAAACAATTTTGAAAATAAGATACCTGTTCCAATCCCTGCAAGTAATGAAAAAAATCCAATAAAGACAGACTCCAACATATACATTTTCCCTATTCTTACATTATCCAATCCCATAAAAATGTAAATTCCGATTTCCTTTTTTCTTTGATTTAGGAAAACATTGGACGCATACCAGATAAAGAAAAACAAAAATACACCGAATACTATAGATGCAGCCTGAACAATCATATCAATATATTCTTTATTATAATCTTCCAGAATCTCCATGGACTCTGAGTAAATAACACTCTGGAAATTAAAAAACACAAAAATCGAAAAAGCAAGAGAAATAATTAACATTCCATATTCTCTTACACTACGTTTAAAGTTAGAAAAGGACAGTGACAGAAGCTTCATTCTCCCTCACCTCCCATAACCGCTAACATTGTCATAATTTCTTCGTAAAATGCTTTTCTGCTGCCTTTTTGTGTCAAACGACTGTAAATTTTTCCGTCTTTTAAAAAGTATACCTGCTTTGCATAACTTGCAGTATAACCGTCATGGGTTACCATTAAAATCGTGGCATTGTCCTGTTCGTTGGCATTTTTCAGACACCCTAATAAATCCTTGCCTGACTTACTGTCTAACGCTCCTGTCGGTTCATCTGCAAACAAAATTCGGGGCTCTGTAATCAGCGCTCTGGCGCTGGCAGCTCTTTGTTTTTGTCCTCCTGAAAGCTGATAAGGATACTTTCTCAAATGAGACTCCAATCCAAAATCCACTGCTTTTGCCTGTACTTTTCTAATAATTTCCCTTTGCGGCACTCCGTTTAAAGAAAGTGGAAGGGCAATATTATCCTGCACAGTCATATTATCCAGCAGATTATATTCCTGAAAAATAAAGCCGATTTTGTCACGCCTTACTAAAGAAAGTTCTTTATTGCTTAATGCTGTAATATCCTCCCCCTCCAGAAAAATTTTTCCTGACGATGGCTTATCCAATGTAGACAATAGATTTAGAAATGTAGTTTTTCCTGCCCCGCTTGGCCCCATAATTGCAATAAAATCACCTTCGTAAATATCCATGCTGATGTCTTTTAGTACAGCAGTTTCATATCCTTTTTTTCCATAGTTTTTGGAAAGATTTCTGACTTCTAAAATTTTTTTCATTATGTTTACCTCCTAATCTGTATCTTTATTCTATCAAAGAGGCTTGTGAAAAATCCTTTCATTTATCCAACAGTTTTCTTTCCAATCTAACATTTCTGTAACATACAACTACATCATAAAATGTTCTGCCATATCACAAAATACAATTTCAAAACAACTACCATTTTCTTTTTTCGGTACTGCTTTTAAAGAAAGATTTAGCATTTCTCCTATTTTTCCTGCAAAATAAAGACCCATTCCCGTTGAATGATAATCCCCTTTTCTTAAACTTTTCCCTACATATCCTTTGTCAAAAATATAAGGTAAATCCTCATTGGAAATTCCAATCCCATTATCTTCCACCCTTAAACATACCTGATTTTCTCCCTGCTTTTCACAGGAAAATATAAGCTTTGGAGTATCTCTTCTGTACTTTATGGCATTGGCAATCAGCTGGTCCAAAAGATAAATCATCCACCTTTTATCACTGTATACCCAGACACCTTTTATCTCCAGAATTATTTCAAAACCATATTGGATAAGAAAATAAGATTGGTTTTTCACTGCTTCTTTTACTGCTTCTTCCAGAGAAATCCGTTCCATACATACATCATTTTCAGGTCTTTGCAGCTTACTTCCCATAAGCACGGTATGAAGCAAATTTTCCATGCGCACAATGCAATCCTGCATTTCCTTTTTTAGAGAAGCTTCCTGATTTCTTCCATTCATGAGGCGCAATGCAGCCAAAGGCAGTTTTATTTCATGTGTCCATTTTGTAATATAATCCGATAAATTTTCCAATTTTCCTTTATATTCCAGCAGTTCTCTCCTTGTATATTCAAGAAGCTCCTCCTGTTCTTCTTCCTGCTTTTTGTTCTTTTTCCACTGACTGTAATCCCAAATCAAAAGAACTATCCCAAAAGCAGCCAACAACACATTCAAGTACAAAATATCTTGTCTATAAAGTGATGTTGCACATAACCATGTAAGGTATATATTCAAAAAAACTGCAAATCCCACTCCTGTAACCAGCACAGCCCATCTGGCTTTTAGATATTTCTTCATTCCAAATAATATCCTTTCCCTTTTCTGGTATGGATACAGGAAATTCCTCCTGTCGCAGTGCAAATTTTGCTTCGAAGTCTGGATATCAACACAGTCAAAGAAGCATCTGTTACATATTCATCTGTATTCCACAATCCCTGCATTAACGTCTCTCTGTCCACTACCTGACCTTTGTAATCTGCTAAAATACTCATAATTCTGTTTTCGGATTTTGTCATTTCTATAGGTTGATTTTTATAGAGTAAAATTCCCTGTCCACGGTCGTAAACAAGTCCGGACTCCAGATATTCCCTGTCACTTTGGGTATACTCATAGCTTCGCCTTAAAAGGGAACGGATTTTCACCAGCAAAAGTTCTGCATCAAAAGGCTTTTCCACATAGTCATCTCCACCGGAAACCATTGCCATAACCTTATCTGCATTCTGGTCTCTGCTGGATAAAAACAAAACAGGAACTTTTGATACACTTCTAATCTTCTGACACCAGTAAAATCCATCATAAAAAGGTAAATTGATGTCCATAAGAACCAAATCACAATGACTGCTTTCACACTGCTTATCTACATCTGTAAAATCTTCCAGATATTCTCCTTCAAAGCCCCATCGTTGGCAGAGGAGCAAAATTTCCTCTGCCAATACAAAATCATCTTCTACAATTAAAATTTTCATATTCATCACCCAGTTTTATCTTACACTTCTTTCCTTCATTTGCACAGTCCTAATGGCTAATGTTGCAAAAATGTTAGATAAACCCGTAGCTTTAATAGCGAATTCTGTCAATCAAAGATTCTTTTTTCACGTTTTTACTGAGCATGAAAGACAAACCAATCTGAAGAATTGCCAAGACGAAAATCATCACTAAAATTTCTGCGCCGGGAAAGTGATAAACGTCAAATCCTGTCATTCCTACTTCCTTTCCATACAGGAAAAGCCCGTATCCTGCCGGAATTCCCACAGCCAGAGAAATCGCCACACTTCCCATTGTAAATAACAACCCTTCATTTCTCAGCATCTTGTTTAACTGCTTATTTGTCATTCCTACTGCCTGCAACACGCCCAGTTCTCTCTTTCTTGTAATAACATTTAAAATCATGGTATTTGCCATATTCATAAAAGTAATCATTCCAATTAACAGTAGAAAACTGTAACCCATGATTTTCATCATAGACATCATAGAGTCCAAGGACTCCACTTCCCCTGCAAAACTGCTCAATTCATAGTGATCTTTATTTTCCAGAAGCTCTTTTATAGCAGTTTCTACGTCTTTACAATCTGATTTCTTACAGTCTACCCAGATTGTTCCGATATTCTCCTCCGTCTCAGCAAATCCAAGGTTTTTATAGGTTTCTTCTGTAATTCCCCAATCGCCATTTATTGCACCGAAAGCTCCCTGTAATTCACCTTGATAAGGGATTTCTCCCTGTTTTCCTCCTAGCTGAAAGGAAATTGTATCTCCGATTTCATATCCTGTATCTGCAATAAAATGAGACCAACCATTTAAAATTGCATTATCCTTTGATGCTTTTTCATAGTCTACTGTACCTAATACTCCTGCTCCTTTCCTTTCTTTCTCAAAAAGCTTACGGTCTAAAACAGCAATAGAATGAAGTTCTCCCTTTGCATCATAAGCATATAATTGCTTTCCGATTTATAATATTCTCCCATACATTTAAAGAAGATATTAAATTGAAAGACTGAAAAATAAATCCGATTTTTCTTCTTCGAAAAACAGCAAGCTCATCTTCTTTATAAGAAAAAATATTTTTCTTTCCGATGTATACCTTTCCATTTGTGGGATGATCCAAACCTCCCAGCATGTGCAGTAGTGTGCTTTTTCCTGAACCGGATTTCCCCACAACTGCAACAAATTCTCCACGTTCTATTTCAATATTTACATCCTGCAACACTTTTACTTCATTTTCACCGCTGCCATAATATTTACATAAATTTTTTGTTTTTAAAATTGTATCCATACTTTATCGCCCTTTCTTTTTGATGATATAGAAAGTATAAAATATCACTCTTTCATCATTTTTTCAATTCATAGAAAAAAGTCTTACATTTTCGTAAGACTTTCATACGGAAGCTGTATTACAAATACACTTCCCTGCTGTTTTCTCTCTTTTCTTTCTACGAAAACCATTCCCTTATGTGCATCCACAATTTTTCTGGTGAGGTAAAGTCCAACTCCGCTTCCTTCTTCCTTTTGCACATGTTCATTTTCACCCCTATAAAATCTCTGAAAAATTTTATGATACTCTTTTTTCGGAATACCTACTCCCTCATCAGCAATCTCTATTCTAAGAAAATTCACCCATTTCTTGACTGCAATCACAATGTTTGTGTTCGGTTCACTGTATTTTACTGCATTTTCCAAAATATTTAAAATCGCTTCTTTCAGCCATCGACTATCGTGCATGATTTCCAGATTTTCAATCTCCTCACAAATATCCATCTCAATTTCTATTGCTTTTTCATCTGCTTTTTCCCATATCCCATTCACTGCTGCTAAAATAGTCTCAAAAATCTTTCCGTTTTTCAAGGAAATATCAATCAATCCCGCTTCCATTCTGGAAATATTAACCAGTACAGCAGATAGCTGTTCCAGATTTTGAAGCTGTTTTTCCATACGCTTTTCAAATTCTCTGCGTTCCTTGTCTGTGAGCGTCTCATCTTCCAACACTTCAAAGCAGGATTTTAATGCAGCAATAGGAGTTTTTAATTGATGAGAAATATCGGTTACCATTTCCTTTGTTTTCTCCTTTTCACCTTGGGCCTTTCGTAAAACACTCTGCGTATGGCTGTCCAACCGCTCCAATGTTTCATAAACAGGATTGCTGCTATCCCGATTTAATTTTCCTTCTCCCTGAAAAATATCTTCCACTGCCTCTGCTATTTCCCATTGACTTGCCTGCATTTCCTTTTTGTAGCACATATATTCATGCAAAACAGCTCCTGCATATATAAGATAAAGTACGGTCATAAGTATCCCTGTGAAAATTCTTTTCTGCTGATATTCTTTACCGTAAATATTACTGTTTAATCTGTCATAGCCATATTGTTTCTGAAATTCTTTTACATCTATATCAAAAAACTCACCTTTTAAAATTTCAAAAGGTGTTTGTCCGTCTGTTTCTTTTTTCGTCATTTGAGCTGTCAATGCCAATTTTTCTTTATAAGAATGATATTCCATTCCGATAATTATGGACCACCCCAATAAAAAGAATAGCCCTCCCAATATCAGTTTTCTCAAAATCCTTATTCTGTGGTTTCTTTTATTTTCTATCTCTTGATACATTCCTTGTTCCATATATAACCAAGTCCTCTTACATTTCGAATATACTCAGGTTTACCCGGATTTTGCTCTATCTTCTCTCTGAGCCTTCTGATATTTACTGCCACAGTATTCTCATCTACAAACTCTCCATCTAAATCAAAGATACCTTGTAAAATCTGGTTCTTTGATAAAATTTGCTTTGGATTATCTAAAAACAGCTTCAACATTTTCCATTCATTCTTTGTAAATTCTATATTTTCCTCGCTGTCCCGTCTCTTTGCTGTCATCTCATCAATCGAAAAACTCCATTCCCCTGACTCCAGAAGTTCCGCCCGCTTCTTTTCTGTTCTTTTGAAAAACACATTCACTTTCAACAATAATACAGACAAACTAAACGGCTTTGTCACATAGTCATCCGCTCCCGCTTCATATCCCATAACCTGATCAAATTCCTGATCTAACGCTGTCAGACAAATAATATATACATTACTTTTTTCACGTACTTTTCTGATAAAATCCAGTCCGTTTCCATCCGGCAGATTAATATCACAGATAATCATTTCAAAAGGATGTGCTAAAAATAATTTCCATCCCTCCTGTATACTCTTTGCGCTGTAAACCTCATATCCTTCTCTGGATAGGGAAAATTCAATTCCTCTGTTTACGCTGTCTTCGTCTTCTAAAACTAATATAGATGTCATCTCTTATTCTCCCTTTACAATTAAATGTGCTGAAAAGGCTACTAAGTATCTTGCGATAAATAGCAGCCTGCTCTTAATGCCCTATTTTGTTATCAGCATATTGTTCTTGATTTCTTCGAGTTCTTCTTTGGTTAACCCAGTACCTTTCATAATCATAAGGTCATCTACACCCTCTTTTATAAGGTTCTTAGCTACAGTAATTTCAACTTGCTTTATTGCCTCTTGTTTCTCTTCTTCTAAAATCTGAAATACCTTTGTCATACTCAAATACCCTTACTTTGTTATTAACATATTATTACGAATTTTTTCAATTTCTTCTTTAGTTAGGCCTGTTGCCTGCATAATCATAAGTGTATCTGCACCTGCTTTGATAAAGTTCTCTAACATAGTATTAGCGCCTTTTTTCTCAGCAAGATTTACAGCTTCCTGCTTCTCCTCCTCATATAATCTAGCTACTTTCGTCATACGCAAAAACCTCCTTATATTATCAGCATACTTCTCATCAATAAATTTATCCGTAGTTACTAAAACCCCTGATAAAACAAACACTTGCTTCATTTCATCTTTATTTTTCTTCGTCAAGGTAATGACATTTTCAATAATCTGTTGCTTTGCTTCTTTCCCTTTTCCTGCAAGTGGAAGTACAATGAATTGCATCAGTTCAGTGTCAGATAAAGCTCCATTGTTTTCAAGTTTACTCTTAATAGACTGATAAATTTCTTCTTCCGGTAACTTGCTGATAAATACTTGCTCCATGCTTAAAGTAAGACATTTGGTTTCAAATGAAGCCTCTGCTTCCCCCACATCTCCCGTATATATCACAATCATACGTATGTCTGGAATTTTCTTCTCATCTTGGTAATAGCGTTGTAAAAATCTACCAATATAATTTATATACTTAATACGATTAGAAACTTTATCTGTTGACTCGTAGTCAACGATAGCAATTGAGTCATCCTCTAATAAAAACACATTATCTATACGCATCTCATTTGCAAACACTACCGGTAAGTTTGTTGGTAGTACTGCTTTAATCTTTGGTAAATTCAATCCATAGGCTGTAAAGGATTTTTCCTTAAATGTTTCAGATATCATTTTAAACTCAATATCTTTATTCTGGTACACTATTCCTTCTGACAATACAATCCCTCCTTTTATATAGTATAACCGTTTAGACTTCATACGGTCAATTACTATGGATAGAAATTCTTACATACCAGCTACGGAGCTATTTATATGTCTTTCAACAGCAAAAAAAATAGAAATCGGCTACCTTTTCATTTGTAAAACCGATTTCTATCCTCTTTTTCTTAAAATATTTTATTGATCATTCATATTTGCCAGCTTTGCACTCTGGTCTGCCGCAATCAGGTTATCAATAACCTCCTGAATATCTCCATTCATAATACTATCCAGTTTATGAAGTGTGAGCTTAATTCTATGGTCTGTCACACGTCCCTGTGGGAAGTTATATGTTCTGATTTTTTCAGAACGATCCCCTGTTCCTACCTGACTTCTTCTTGCTTCTGCTTCTGCATCATGACGTTTCTGAAGTTCCATATCGTACAGACGGGAACGCAATACCTTTAAAGCTTTATCCTTATTCTTTAACTGTGATTTCTCATCCTGACAGGAAATTACAATACCTGTAGGAATATGTGTCAGACGCACTGCGGAGTCTGTTGTATTTACACACTGTCCACCATTTCCGGATGCCCTGAAAACATCAAACTTACAATCATTTAAGTCCAGTTCAAAGTCAATTTCCTCTGCTTCCGGCATAATCGCAACAGTAATGGTTGAAGTATGAATACGTCCACCGCTTTCTGTCTCTGGTACACGCTGTACACGATGTACTCCACTTTCATATTTCAGCTTGGAATAAGCTCCCTGTCCGTTAATCATAAATGTAACTTCCTTGAAACCGCCAATTCCGTTTTCATTCAAGCTTAACATTTCAGTTCTCCAGTTCTGAGACTCTGCGTATTTTACATACATTCTGTAAATCTCAGCCGCAAACAAAGCAGCCTCATCACCGCCGGCACCTGCACGAATTTCCACGATAACGTTTTTGTCATCATTAGGGTCTTTCGGTAAAAGAAGAATTTTCAATTCCTGCTCTAATTCTTCAATACGCTTTTTCGCATCAGAAAGCTCCTCTTTTAACATTTCACGCATTTCTTCATCAGACTCTTCATCCAGCATCATCAAGCTGTCCTCTACTGTCTCCTTGCAGTTTTTATATTCTGTATACGCATCTGCAATAGGCTGAAGCTCGCTCTGCTCTTTCATAAGCTTCTGAAATCTCGCGGTATCATTTGCCACTGTAGGCTCATTTAACTCATTTAAAATTTCTTCAAGGCGGACTAAAATGTCCTCTAATTTATCAAACATGTTGTTCCTCCTTCTCAATTCTTCCTGTAACTACTCTGTCAAGTCCTGCCAAATCCTGCAAAACCTGAACTTCCTTATATCCATTCTCTTTCATAAATTCCGATACTGCTTTTCCCTGATTATAGCCGATTTCAAAAGCCAGTATCCCATTATTTTTTAGATATTTTCCTGCCTGCATTGTAATTTCCCTGTAAAAAAACAGTCCGTCTTCTGTTCCATCCAATGCCATACGAGGTTCATACAATTTCACTTCATCCATCAGACCTTCAATGACCGAAGTTTCAATATACGGCGGATTTGAAACGATTATATCATAACTCCCCGACACTTTGTCAAACAAATCACTCTGCACCCAAGAAACTTCTATTCCCAATTCTTTACCGTTTCTCTGTGCTACTTCAAGGGCTTTTTCAGATAAATCTACACCTGTTCCTGATGCCTGCTTTAAATTCGCCAGCAATGCTAATAAAATACAACCGCTTCCTGTACACATATCCAGAAGCTTTAGATTTTCTTTTCCTTTTGACAAACTTAAAACCTGTTCTACCAGTACTTCTGTATCCTGTCTGGGAATTAATACATTTTCATTTACA
This sequence comes from uncultured Blautia sp., assembly GCA_900547685.1. GTDB lineage: Bacteria > Bacillota > Clostridia > Lachnospirales > Lachnospiraceae > Blautia. The sequence goes on from URHS01000026.1 coordinate 23,557, forward strand.
AAAAATTTCATTCCGTAGAAATAAGCTTCCTTTGTAAGCTGCTGTAACGGAATATGCTTTCCTCTCTGTTCAATCAGAATTTGATATTCCTCTATATCATTCTCACTGATTTCTTCATCCTCATGTACAAAATACCAACTTCTGGATATCCCTGATACATATTCTAAAAGAAGCCATGCATCAAGATTGACATCTTCTATTTCACATTCCAAAAGCCTTTGTTTCCCATACTCTAAAGCATCCTTGTATGTCTTCATCAGCACTCCTCGTCTATCTTCACATCTGGAAAATTCTCTTTTAGATAAGCTTTCCAGTCAAACACCGCTTCCACTGCCTTAATTGCTACTTCTGCCATGTCCGGTGTCGGTTCTTTTGTTGTAAACTTCTGAAGTGCCATACCCGGTTTTGAGAAAAATGCTACTACCGGATTATCACTGTTTCCTGCCAGACGGATAACTTCATAAGATATCCCTGCAATTATCGGAACCAATAAAATACGAACCAGTACACGAAGCCACATTGTCTTAATAGGAACAATTGCAAAAAAGCCCAAAAAGAAAATAATACTGATAATAATAACAAAAAACAAAAAACTGGTTCCGCATCTTTTATGAAATCTGGAGCTTCTCATAACATTTTCTACATTCAACGGAAGACCATGTTCCACACAATTAATGCATTTATGTTCTGCTCCATGATACATAAAAACTCTCTGGATATCCTGCATTTTAGAAATTAGCAGCATATAGGATAAAAACAAAATAATTCGTACTCCTGCTTCTGCCAGTGTTATCCCGGTTTCAGAAACTCCTACTTTTTGCAAAAGACTTGCAAGCAAATACGGCAAAACCATAAACAATCCCACAGACAACACAACCGATAAAATAACCGTTCCTGTCATCATTGCCTTATCTGCTTTCTCCTTTTTTGCCAATTCCTTTTCCTTTTCTTCGCCTTCTAATTGCTCTCGTTTTTTTAACTCTTCCTCATCTTCAAAAAAAGTGGCAGAATACATCAGGCATTTTGTTCCTACCACCAGCGAATCAATAAAGTTAAAGACACCACGCAAAATAGGAATTTTCTGAATGTTTTTACATTTTACAATGCTTTTATAATCTTCAACTTTTACCTCTATTTCTTTGTCTGGCTTTCTGACTGCAACCGAATATACATCCTTATGACGCATCATAATACCTTCCATTACAGCCTGCCCGCCAATATTTGATGATTTCATGTTTTCCTCCAAACACAATAAGAGGCTGAAGTTTTAAAACCTCAGCCTCTCCTACCTCTTATTTATTCATGCCGTATTTCTTATTAAATTTATCAATACGTCCACGAGCCTGTGCAGCTTTCTGCTGTCCTGTATAGAAAGGATGACATTTAGAGCAAACTTCCACGCGGAGCTCAGACTTTGTAGAACCTGTCTTAAATGTATTTCCACAGTTGCATGTTACTGTACATTCCTGATAATTTGGATGGATTCCTTCTCTCATTTTATTCACCTCTTATATATTTTTATTATTTATATTGTTTTATTGCGTTTTCAAATTCAAACAGCTTTTGCAGTATACCATATTCTCATAATAATTGCAAGTGTTATTCCCGAAATCCTCTATTCTTTATGAAAGAATTCTCTGTTTTTTAATTGTCTGAACAAATTCTGCATTATCTTTTGTTCTTGCAAACATATTTAAAATATTTTCTGTAGCTTCTTCGCTCTTCATGCCATTTAAAGCCTTACGCATAATATCCACTGCTTCCTGTTCTTCAACACTTAAAAGTAAATCTTCTCGTCTTGTTCCTGACTTAGCAATATCAATAGCAGGAAAAACTCTCTTTTCTTGAAGTTTTCTGTCCAGAACCAGTTCCATATTACCGGTTCCTTTAAATTCTTCGTATACAACATCATCCATCTTACTTCCTGTATCTACAAGAGCTGTTGCAAGAATTGTAAGGCTGCCGCCTTCTCTCATGTTTCTGGCTGCGCCAAAAAACCTTTTTGGCATGTGAAGCGCTGCCGGATCAAGACCACCGGACAAAGTACGTCCGCTTGGCGGTACCGTCAGGTTATAAGCCCTTGCCAGTCTGGTAATACTGTCTATGAAAATCGTAACATCCTTTTTATGTTCTACCAAACGTTTTGCTCTTTCAATAGTCATTTCTGAAACACGTTTATGGTGCTCCGGAAGTTCATCAAAAGTAGAATAAATAATCTCTACATTTTTACCTTGAATTGCTTCTTTTATGTCTGTAACTTCTTCCGGACGTTCATCAATCAAAAGAATAATCAAATGCATTTCCGGATTATTTTTTAAAATAGACTTGGCTGCGTCCTTTAAAAGTGTTGTTTTACCTGCTTTTGGCGGAGATACAATCATTCCTCTCTGCCCTTTTCCAATAGGACTGACTAAATCCGTAATACGCATAGCCATGCTTCCGCCCGGACGTTCTAAATGCAGACGCTCATTTGGAAAAATTGGCGTCATATCTTCGAAATTCATTCTGTGTATTTCATTTGCTTTAATATCATTGATATGAGTAACATACAAAAGTGCTGAAAATTTCTCATTTTGACTTTTCACCCTTGTATTTCCTTTTAAAATATCTCCTGTTTTCAGATTAAAACGGCGAATTTGTGAAGGTGATACATATACATCATTCTCTCCCGGCAAATAATTATCACTTCGGATAAATCCATAACCATCCGGCAATACTTCCAAAATTCCTTTTACTGTAATACCACTATCTAATTCAGACTGCTCCATAGGTGCTTTAGAGCCTTTCGCTTCCTCATTTTTATTCTCTGTAATCTTTGTCTCAACCGATTTATTTTCCATACTTTTTTCTTTCTGGTCTTCTTCCACCATACGCTCTACCAATTCACTTTTTTTCAATGTTGAAATTCCTTTTAAGCCTCTGGCTTTTGCCACTTCCTTTAACGCTCCAAGTGACAGGGATTCATATTTTTCTCTCATTCTATATTCCTTTCCGCACTTATACCTTTTTCAATTATTCGTTATTTGGAAATATTTTGTCTGAATTGACGCGAGTTTAAATCCTAAATGATACTAAATTTACACTAATACCTTAATAGCATAACATATTTTTTTCGTTTTGCAAAGTGTTTGGCAGAGAAAAAAGGCCGATATGGATTTTTCCATTCCATATCGACCTTTCATCTAAACTCTTTTCTACTGTTTATTTTGCACAAAAACTTCCACATTCTGTATCAGAACATTTGCATGCATTTCTTCCTGCGATGGTAATCTCCTCTGCATCACATCTTTCCTCTTTGTTAAAAGTACATTCACAGGCTTTACATTCTACCTGAATGTGAGGTGTTGCACTTCCGCATCCACAGCTATTGCTTGCATTTTCTTTTCTTTCCACAAAGCTTTTACAGGATGTACCCTCTGACATCTTTGCAGTTCTCCCATCTACCAGAATATCACCTTTTGCACAATATTCATCTTTGTTATACAAACAGCTTTTAACAGTACAATTTAATAATGGCATTTTCCTACCTCCTGAATTTTCATTTATCAGTGATAGTATTTCCCTTTTCTGCCATTCTATACTCTATTTTTCAATTCTGTTTCCCTGAGCATCTACTTCAATTTTACGGATTTCCTTTGTACGGATTTCCTTGCAGATTGCATCAATAAACTCATCTAACGGTTTCTGTCCTTCATCACCTAAATAGCGGCTTCTGACAGATACTACTTTGTCTTCTTCCTCTTTTGCTCCCACAACCAGCATATAAGGAACTTTTTCAAGACGTGCTTCTCTGATTTTATAACCGATTTTTTCAGAACGATTATCCACGCTGGAACGAATTCCATTTGCTTTTAGCTGTTTCTGAACTTCATTTGCATAATCTCCATATTTTTCAGAAATAGGAAGTACACGAACCTGTTCCGGACACAGCCATGTTGGGAATAATCCGGCATATTTTTCAATCAGCCATGCCAGTGTTCTTTCGTAGCATCCCATTGCAGTTCTGTGAATAATACATGGACGTTTCTTATCACCGTTTTCATCAATGTAATACATGTCAAACTGCTCTGCTAAAAGAGCATCCCACTGTATTGTAATCATAGTATCTTCTTTTCCGTATACGTTCTTTGCATTGATATCTACCTTTGGTCCGTAGAAAGCAGCTTCTCCTACATCTTCCACAAAAGGAATACCAAGCTCTGTCAAAACGTTTCTGATATGACCTTCTGTTTCTTCCCAAACTTCCGGTTCACCAATATATTTTTCTTTATTTTCCGGATCCCATTTTGATAAGTGGTAAGTAACATCTTCCTCTACACCTAATGTTTCCAGACAATGTTTTGCCAATGCAAGACAGCCTTTAAACTCTTCTACCATCTGATCCGGTCTTACAACTAAATGTCCTTCAGAAATAGTAAACTGACGAACTCTTGTCAGTCCATGCATCTCACCGGAATCTTCGTTTCTGAATAAAGTAGAAGTTTCACCATAACGAATAGGTAATTCTCTGTAAGAATGCTGATTTGCTTTGTATACATAATACTGGAATGGGCATGTCATAGGACGAAGTGCAAAGACTTCTTTATCCTTTTCTTCATCTCCCAGTACAAACATACCTTCTTTATAATGATCCCAATGACCTGAAATCTTATACAAATCACTTTTTGCCATCAATGGTGTTTTTGTACGAACATAGCCCCATTCATTATCTTCCAGATCTTCAATCCATCTCTGAAGCTCTTTCAGCATAATTACGCCTTTTGGCATTAAAAGAGGAAGTCCCTGTCCAATAACATCAACGGTTGTAAACAAGCCCATTTCACGTCCCAGTTTATTATGGTCTCTTTTTTTCGCTTCTTCTAACTGCTCTAAATATTCATTCAACTCATCTTTCTTACTAAAAGCTGTACCATAAATACGGGAAAGCATTTTGTTCTTTTCATCGCCTCTCCAGTAAGCGCCTGAAGAAGAAATCAGTTTAAATGCTTTTACTCCCTTTGTGCTCATTAAATGAGGGCCTGCACATAAATCTACAAAATCTCCCTGAGAATAGAAAGAAATTTCTTCTCCTTCCGGTAAATCTTTAATCAGTTCTACCTTGTAGTCCTCGCCTTTTTCTTCCATGAATTTAATAGCTTCTTCTCGTGGCATTGTATAACGCTCAATTTTAGCACCTTTTTTAATGATTTTCTTCATTTCTTTTTCCAGTGCATCTAACTCCTCACGGCTGAAAGACTCATGGTCAAAGTCATAGTAAAATCCTGTATCAATAGAAGGTCCGATTGCCAGTTTTGCTTCTGGGTATAAGTTCTTCACAGCCTCAGCTAACACATGAGATGCTGTATGGCGCAGAGCTGCCAGACCTTTTTCATCATTTGCTGTTAAAATATTCAGTTCGCAGTCTTCAGACACCTGTGTTCTTAAATCTACTACTTCTCCGTTTACTTCACCTGCACAGGCTGCTCTTGCAAGACCTTCACTGATATCCAATGCAATTTCATATACAGATTTACTTTCTGCATATTCTTTTTTTGAACCATCTTTTAATGTAACAATCATTTCTGTTCTCCTCTCTTTCTTTTGCAGGAAAGGAGTTTGTTTCTCTATGAAATAAAAAAACTCCGTCCCCTGCTGCCTGTTTCTGACTGCAAGGGACGGATTATCTTATCTATATCCGCGGTTCCACCCTTTTTGTTAAAAGCGAATGCTTTACTAACCACTTCATTTGATGATAACGGAATCACCGGACCGGGTTAGGGCCACTCAGAGGTAGTTTTCAAATGCTTCCGTGACAGAGTGCTTTCAGCATACACACTCCTCTCTGTGACCTTCCACATTTTACTCGTCTCGTCAACGTGTTCTCTTTCTATCCACATAATATATCCTATATCTTTTACTTGTCAACCTCTTTTTCTACAAATTTCCCAGAAGTCTGTCTTTCATCACTCCAAAGAATTCCCGAAGCAAATAATTCACCTGTAAAAATCGAGAATTTTTAGCGGCAATTCCATAAACTCTACACTGCATTTTCTTTTGAGCAATTCCACTGCCACGATAAATATGAAATCCATTGGTGACAATTCCGATTTTCAGCTCTTTTAAATCTTTTTTACTATCCTGTTGAATGATTGGTATGGTAAAAGCAATATTCTGCTCTGTATTTCTGGACTTTGTTTCTAAAAGCAGCCTATGAAATGCAATTCCTTTTCTGCCAAGCTCCTCTGCCATACATTGTGCTTCCGAAATCCCCTCATCTTCCCCTTTTCCACCAGAAAGAACTGCCTTTGTTTTTTCATTTTCCTTCAAATATTTCTCCGCCCTGTCAATACGATACTGTAAAGATTTACTAGGTACATTTCCCTGTACCTGCGCTCCCAGCACCACAATATAATCCAGATTTTTCACTTCCTTTTGATGCATGGCTCTTATAATAAAGTACTCCGTAAATACCAATAACAACAAAAATCCACCGCCAAAAAGCCCAATAAAAACACCCAACCATATCGGAACTTCTATTTCAAGCAAAATGCATCTCCCTGCCAGAAAAAAGCTTCCACTAAAAAATAGCCACACCAACGGAAACCTTGAAGATAATCCCGTCATCCTCCAAATTCCCAGAAAATACAACACACTGATAAATCCTAAAAGAAAACAAATCCCTGCCATTTTTCACTCCTACAATAGTAAAATTTTTTCTTGTGTAAAAAAACAGAACTTTTTACCATACAGCCTACCCTGTATCTGATAAAAAATTCTGTTATTTTATCACTTATTTATTTTCTTCCGCAGCAGTGTTTATATTTCTTTCCACTTCCGCATGGACATGGATCGTTACGTCCGATTTTAGGACCTTTTACAACAGTACCGGATTTTTTCTGTTCCAGATACAGTTCTTTTCTCTTTTCTTCTGAGAAAATGCTGTTCCACTGTGGAAGTTCATATAACCAGTCTGCTTTTGCATCTACCATGTTCTTATACAGAGTTTCTAAATCATATCCTAAATTCACCTCTGTATTTTCATCCATTTCTTCGATTGGATTCTGAATTTTCAAGCTGTCATTAATACCGTCAAGGAAACCTACCATAGACATCAATTCTACATTAAATTTTTCTGCCAGTTCTTTTACTGTACCTTTTACAACTTCATTTGGATTGCTGAGAAGTTTTTCGTAAATTCCCTTTTCAATTAAAAAGTACTCTGTCCAGAATTTCTGCAGCTGTGCTCTGTCAGCCTGCTGAGAGTATGCCATATCTCTCCATTCCTGTAATAATGCCATGTATCTTACCTGCCTTTTGTTTTTATTTTCATATTTCACCTTTTGGTTCAACAGATATAGTATATACGAAAATCAGCTTTTTTTCAATCCTTACTTTCCTTCCTCTGCGGATTGTTCTGTCTCAAAAGCTTCTTTTATAGTAATAATTGCACTCTCAACTTTATGATTGTGAATTTTCATATCTGTAATACGCAACCTATCAATTTCCACAGACATCTCTGTACCATCCTGAGGAATACTTCCTAATTCATGAAACACAAGACCATTAAAAGTGTCATATTCTTCACTTGGAAGTGGTATTTCCAACATTTCAGACATTTCCTCCAGCAACGCTGTTCCTCGAACCTTCCATGTCCCGTTTTCCAAAGGCTCTATCTCATGAAATGTATCTTCCTCCAATTCTCCTACCAACTGCTCTATTAAATCATTTAATGTTACAATACCTGTCATACCGCCATATTCATCCAGCACTACTGCCATAGAACATTTCTTCTTTTTCATATTTCGAAACAGCACGTCTGCTTTTACTGTGTCCGGTACAAAATATGGCTGACTTACTGCATATTTCATAACTGAACTACGGCTCTTATCTTCCAGACGGAAGTATTCCTTTGCATTCAGTACACCGATAATCTTATCAGCAGTTTCCTCACAAACAGGATACATAGTATATCTTGTATGGTATATAGTTTTCCTCCATACCTCCATATCATCTTCCGTGTCCAGCATCACCACATCCGTTCTATGTGTCACAATCTCCTCTGCGGAAAGATCATCAAATTCAAATACATTTTGTATAAATTCTCTTTCCTCACAATCAATGGTCCCCTTTTCTGTTCCTACATCCACCATCATACGAATTTCTTCTTCGCTGACCTGTTCTTCCCCTTTGTCTGTATCAATACCTAAAAGCTTTAAAACGGAGTTTGTAGAGAACGTCAAAAAGCTCACCAATGGTGCAAAAATCTTTGAAATTCCGTCAATCAAAGCAGAAATCCCCAGTGCAAAAGGTTCTGCTTTACGCATGGCAATTTGCTTTGGAACAAGCTCTCCAAAAACAAGTGTGAAATAAGACAAGACAATGGTAATCAAAATAACGGAAACAGACTCTAAAACCTGAACCGGAATATCAATACCCAGTCCCTGAATTCCTTTTACCAACACGTCAGAAAAGTTTTCCGCTGCAAAAGCACTGCCCAGAAAACCGGACAAAGTAATTGCCACCTGTATCGTTGCCAGAAAACGTGCCGGCTGACTTGTAAGCCTTACAAGTCTTTTCGCCCTTTTGTCTCCTTCTTCCGCCATCTTTTCCATTTTATTATCATTCATGGAAATCACTGCAATTTCTGCACATGCAAAAACTGCATTTAATAAAATCAATACTACCTGTAATAAAATCATAAAAATAATTGTACTTCCCAATTTCTTTCCTCCCTGAATAATCTTATATCTGATTGCTTTTCTTTTCTCATTCCCGCAGGTACAAGCTTATGCCTATCCAGCGGAGCATCAGATATACGGAAGGATTTTCCTTATTGGTACAGTCATCTTCGTCCATTGTGCTGTGTCTTACTCCTTTCTCTCATAATATTAGGGTACAGTATATAGGAAACCTGTGAGAGAGTAAAGTAAAATTTTTTTTTTATTTTCTTTTAATTTTTGTATAACTTTTCAATTTTTGTCTATACTACAAATAGTCCACAGGGAGATGATACAAAAGCGCATCCCTCCCTGCAGACAACAAAAGAAAAAGTAGAAATACTTTATCCTCCCCTTTTTGAGGGTGCCAAAAGCACCCTCATTCTCCTACATAAAGCAAAGAATATTCTTCCAGACATTTTTATTTTTTTCCCATATTTCAGGAAATTCCCCTTCCAAAAGAGGGG
>URHS01000027.1 GCA_900547685.1 uncultured Blautia sp.
ATGTAATACCATGTTTCTCCTACAAGTACCCAGCCTGTTTCCATTGCTCCGCTGTTGTTCATGTAATACCATGTTTCTCCTACAAGTACCCAGCCTGTTTCCATTGCTCCGCTGTTGTTCATGTAATACCATGTTTCTCCTACAAGTACCCAGCCTGTTTCCATTGCTCCGCTGTCATTCAAATAATACCATGTATTTCCAGTGAATAACCAACCGGTCACCATAATTCCGTTTTCATTAAAGTAATACCAGGTTCCTAAAATTGCTTTCCAACCAACTACTTTCTTTCCGTTTTCATAGTATTCCCAACCATTTTCTGTCGTTTTCCAGCCTTCTTTTACAACCAGGTTCTTCCTTGCTGTTTCCAGTTTTGCTATTGCCTCATCAACCTGTTGCTGTGTTATTGGTTTGCCCTGAAGTCCTTTCGCTTCTTCATAAGCTTCCTTGAATACTTTATATGTTTCCGGTGTATAATCACTTTCTGCTGCTAATATTTCTTCTGCTTCCTTTAACGCTGCATTTAATGCTTCTAAATTTAATTTTTTTAGTCCGGTCTTTGCTGTTGCCAATGTCTCTACTGCTTTATCAACCTGTTGCTGTGTCATTGGTTTGCCCTGAAGTCCTTTCGCTTCTTCATAGGCTTCCTTGAACACTTTATAAGTTTCCGGTGTATAATCACTTTCTGCTGCTAATATTTCTTCGGCTTCCTTTAACGCTGCATTTAACGCTTCTAAGTTTAATTCTTTTACTCCGGCTTCTGCTGTTGTCAATGTTTCTGCTGCTTTATCAACTTGCTCCTGACTTTCCGGATTCCTCAAAATACTTTCTGCTGCTTTGAGAGCTTCTTTTAATACTTCTACTGTTGCACTGTCATATTTATTTGGTTCAGCTTCAGCTTTTTTCACCATTTCTGCTGCTGATGCAATCTTCTGTTCTAAAACTTCTGTATTAATGGTAATGCTTTCTTTTTCTCCGTATACTTCCAGTTCTGTAATAGAAACACTGCTTCCTGCTGCATTTGTATTTAAACCATCTTTCGGGAAAGACAAACGCACATATCTTGCATTCTTTGCTTCCTCTAATTTAAAATCATCTACAAGCCCAAGCTCATTTGAAGGATTTCTCTTTATAGTTTTTACTGTTTCCCATGTAGTTTTATCTGCTGAAACTTCTACTGTATAATTTGTAGGCCATACTTTTTTGAAATAAGAAACTTTAATTTCATTTATAGTATTTTTACCCACGCCTAAATCTACGATAATGTATTGGTCTTTTGGCGCTCCGCCTAATCCCATTTTTTCATTTAAAGGACCACTGCTCCATCTTGTTTCTGTATTTCCGTCAACAGCACGTTCTCCCACATGCTCCATTTTATTTCCGTCAAATCCCGTTTCCACATCAGAGACTTCTACTTTTTGATTTAATGCCAGATTTGTTTGTTCTGGTTTCTCAGGTGTTCCCCCGTCTCCTACAATAACGTGAATTTGCGCTTCCAGAGCTTCCGGATTTACAAGGCTGTAATTAATTGGTAAAGTACCTTTTACTAAAATATCTGCCGGTTTAGAGGTATTAATTTTTCCTGTATCCCATGTAGGAATAACTTTTAACGGCTGTTCTTTTTCCTCTCCTGCTCTTACTGTTGTTTCTACTAATGCAGGCAATGATACTTGTTCTGCATTAACTTCTGCATTGATATTTTCCAATTCTGCTACTGAAATATAGCTTACCGGCACGTGGCGTCTTACACCATTTACAGTAAGTTCTTTTAATCCAATACAATTTCCTGCTGCATTGGCATTAATACTTCTAAAAAGAATTCTTACATATCTGGCTGCTACCGGCTGTTTCAGTTCTTCGTTTACAGTGTCTACAGGATTTACAGGGCCATTATTTTCTTTTGTGATGGTTTTAATAGTTACCCAGTTTTCCTTATCATTAGATACCTGTATATCATAGTCTGTTGGATATACCTTATTAAAATAACTCATTTTGATTTCGGAAATCATGTTTGTATAAGTTCCTAAATCTACTATAATCCACTGCGGACTCTTAGCACTGTCGCCTTTTAAAGCTGCACTGTCCCATTTTGTACTTTCATTGCCGTCTACTGCCCATTCCGGCTTTACATTATTTGTTTCAATACCGGATACTTCTACCGGCTGATTCAATGCAAGATTCACCGTTTCCGTTGTTTCTTCTACTCCCGGATCAACCGGAATATTGTCAACCGCCTGTCCTACATCACCGGATGGATTTTCACCATATTTGAAAATAATTTCATTGATTTTTACATCTTTACCTGCCGGGAATTCAAATCTGACTGCATGAATATTTTCTTCCCATCCCTTAAATTCCTGTGTAGTCTTAGTCAGTCTTTCTAAGTCTTTTTCTTTTCCGTCTGTTGTTTTCAAAATCACCCGCGCATCACAGGAACCTGCCTGTAATACAGTAAATCCGTCCAAATTTACGTTATCTGTAATTCTATATTCAAGATAACTCTTATCATCTGTCTGGGAAATCTGGAACACAGTTGCCAGATTTTTATCTGTCAACGCTTTTTTATCTGCTTTTCCGTCACTGGTTAAAGCAAAATCAGGTGAAATATTTCCCAATTCATTCTGTCCTTTGTTTACTTCTACTTCAAAGATTTTCAGAGGATTATTATTATTTGCTGTTACTTCCAAGCGAACATAGCGTCCTTCTTTTCCTTTTGCATCAGCCTTATATTCTCTGCGTGGAGGATTCACTGTTCCACTTTCTCCATTCCATACTGCTATCTCTTCGAAATCTCTGTTATTTTTAGAAATAGCAATCTTAGCATCATAAATTTTCTGATCTCCATCTGCTGTCCAGAAAGTAATGTCATTAATTGCCTTTGTTCTGCCTAAATCTATAGTAATATAATCTCCTGCCTGCTGAGCCCTGTTTGTCAGCACAAAAGTTTCCGCATTACTGTCAAACATCATATCCCAGGAACCAGACTGAGCTTCTTTCATATTTGTCCCTTTTACGGACATGGAAACTGCTCTGTTTTCAATCACTGCTGCCAGTTTTTTCACCATAGCAGTTACTGGTTTTTCCCCTTTATTCACAAGACGAAGATATCTCGCTTCTAAGTTTTCTTTTAAATCTCCCGCTTTTACTTCTTTCCAGTCATCTCCATAAAGAGCATATTCTAAAGTCAAGCCTTCCAAACCAGAGCCATCTAAAAGAATTTTGGAAATCTCAGCAATTTCTTTTGTCTTGATACCAATATACTGATTTTGTTCAAGAGTCACCTGCACATAGCGAATACCATATTCTTTTTCATCAATAGTCAATGGCATTTTTGCATATTTACTTACATTTGTGTAAATTCTGTCAGCCGGTGTTTCTGCGTTTCCTGTTGCCAAAAGCGCATCTACAACTGCCTTCACATCATTCATACAAGCATTTACAAAAGGAACCAATCTACGGCTTCCCGCTTTTAAAGATGATGTACCTCCTGCCGGGAATTGATAAGTACGTGTGTTATAAGTATTCATTTCTGCTGATGCATCAGAGAAATTTTGCCATACAATACCCATATCCGGCTCTGCTTTTGCCATTTCTTCCTGTGCCTGCAAAATGTATTGTCCCGCTTTTACTACATTTTCAAGAGCCTGCAGCCAGCCTTCGCCACCTTCACGATTACCTGGATTTGTAAGTTCCTGTACCAAAGCTTTATTTGTACATTCTTCTTTAAAAGTCTTAATTGCAGCAAGAATATGCGCAAATTCTGCTTTTAAATTTTTCACTTCCTGCATATCTGCTGTAAAAGTATTATTTGCTACTGCTTCCTGAATCGTATTTAATGTTTCAGCAAGATACAAGGACTCCTCAAAGCCTTTCGGAACACGACCTGAACCCGGGCAATTGGATACATTCCTTGCAATAGTCAAATACGCATCATAAACTTCCGGTTGTAAGTATTTAAAGCACTGTTCCCATACTTCTTCTGTATGCTGTGAATAGTCATTTACATTCCAGAAGTAAGATGCCAGCTGGAATAATGCAACTTTATCAGCCTCTGCAAAATGAATTGGATTGGATACCGCTCCTGCTAATCCTGTAATATTATCACGAATATAATGTGAACTGCTTCCTAAAAAGATACCGGATTTTGCATGTTCATTACATGGATAATTCACCCAGAATACAGGAGAATGTCCTGTTTTTTCTTTCGCATAAGTAATAGACTCCTGTGTAAACGGAGAGTTTACATCTTGTCCCGTCCAGAAAATCAAAACATCTTCATCAAACTGTTTCATAGTCTCTAATTCTTTTTGTCCACTTGCTCCTTGGGACCATGCCACATTATATCCCTGTGGGCAGTAAATAATCTGTTTACAGCCTTTTACTTTCACATATTCTTTATTTAAGTCATTGATAAGACGAACAACTAATTCCGGAGAACCTGCCCCAAAGTCATCGTTTAAGATACAGAAACGACGTACTCCGATATCATATAACTGATCGAATTTTTCCATAAGTTTTTTCTTTCTTGCCTGATATTCATCTTCCTGATTATCCTGCAAGCCTCTTAACATACTGCCAATATGTACTGCCCATGAAAATTCTGTTTTATTTTTCTTCTGTAATGCTACCAGTTCTTTAAACTGATTTAACATATCATCCGGATACATCTTATCCCATTTTGAAGTATGATATGCATCTGTTTTTGCAGCATACACATACAAATTCATCTTTACATCTCGAGTAAAATTCATAAGACTTTTTCTCTGTTCATGTGTCCAGCTTCCATAAAAGCCTTCTACATAACCTCTTGCATCTATAGACGCATAATCCTGAATTTCTACCGGATAAAATTTATTTCCGTTGAAAGAAGAAAACATCATTTTCAAAGTGGCAACTCCATAAAATGCGGCTTCTGTATCCTTTCCAAGAATAACAATATCTTCTCCATCTGCACTTAATGCATAAGCTCCACTTTGTTCAAAAAGTGTTTCATCTAATTCTTTGTCCGCAAAATATTTATCTGCCTCGTCTCCGCTGCCTTTTACACCGATAATAATATCACTGCCTTCTCCGGCTTTTTCCTGTTTGTTCGGTGTTCTGTCAAATTCTTCCAACACTTCATTTAAGTAGTCATTTGTAGCCTTATCAACCTCTTTGCCACTTACCACACTTACATTTTTATCCACATCAAATTCTGTTTTTGAGGGATACTGAATATTCTGTGGAACAGGATAAATCTGATAGGCATCACCTGTAGTCGTACCATCTGCCGGTTTCCAGTCTGATACCCAAGGGGATTTCTCTTCTTTCTCCTCCTGTGGTGCAGCCACTACCGGTGTTTGAAATAACATGGTTCCCGCTAACATGGTACTACAAACTCGTTTCCATCGTTTCATATTATGCTCCTCCCTTTCCATAATATCTTTTTTATATCTTCATATTAAACTAATTCATCTTCGCAAATCAATGTATTTTCCATCATTTTAACCATGTATTTACGCAAACGTTTGTTATTTTGTTTGTTTTTCATATATTTATCTTATAATTATTGTGCAATTCGTCTTTTTAAGAATAATAAAGAATGTGCCATAGCACATTCTCATGCAAAGCGTGTCTCCTACAGAGTAATTTCCTATCACATACAAAAAAGGCGCTGACTGTTTCCAGTCCTCGCCTCTTCTATATCATCATCTGCAAAATCTCCAGACTTTTTAAATTTTTATCAATCTGTTCTTTCATATAAGAACGCATAATTTTCCCCAGTTCTTCCTGTACTTCTTTTGTTACAGTAAAAGAATAGAGCTTTTCCAATTTGGCTGCAATAATAAACTGCATCGTATACAATGCTGAAGGGCTGATATACATCACTCCTCTTTTTCCATTTCCACAGTTTTTACAGAAAACACCTGCTTCTTTTACAGAAAACCACTGTAATTCTTCTGTTGTTCCACATTCCTGACAAGCGAACACATAAGGAGCTTCTCCATTAATTGCAACTATTTTCAATTCAAATATATAACGGATAAGCATTGGCTCTATTCGCTGAGCAATCAACGCTTTTAACGTAATATACAGCAAATTCAACATTTCTTTTTCATCTATATTTTCTCTTGCATAAAAATCTGCCAGCTCCAGAAAGTAAAACCCATAATAAACTTCCGGCTGAATACCTGCCAGCTCCGAAAAATAATTTTTCACAGAAGCAGAACGAAGCTGATATGCTGTGCGCCCTTCATATATCAGAAAAGAACCGAACACAAAGGGATTTGATACAGCCATCATGGTACTGTTCTGCCTTCGCGCACCTTTTGCAAAAACTGTAATCTTCCCTTTTTCCCGTGTTAAAATCACCAAACGCTTATCATATTCTCCTACAGGCATGGCAGATAATACCATGCCTGTTACTGTAATGAACTCATTCATTAAATTTCCTTCTTATCATATCCAAAGTTCTTAATAAGAAAATCACTGTCACGCCAATCTTTTTTTACCTTTACCCATAACTTCAGATTTACCGGTTTTTCTAAAAAATGTTCAATCTCATATCTGGCTGCACTTCCAAT
This sequence comes from uncultured Blautia sp., assembly GCA_900547685.1. Lineage (GTDB taxonomy): Bacteria > Bacillota > Clostridia > Lachnospirales > Lachnospiraceae > Blautia. The sequence continues at coordinate 6,561 of URHS01000027.1, forward strand.
CTTTTTCAGCATTGCACCCTGTTTTCCGATAATAATTCCTTTGTGAGAGTCTCTTTCACAGATAATCGTAGCGTCAATATCCACCAATTCCTTATCTGTACGTTCCTTCATCTGGTCAATAGTAACTGCGATTCCGTGAGGAATTTCTTCATCTAAAGTTCGAAGTGCCTTTTCTCGTATCATCTCTGCTACAATTTGTCTTTGAGGCTGGTCTGTAATGGTATCTTCATCGTAAAACATCGGTCCGTAAGGCAGATATTTAAAAATACAATCCAATACGGTATCCAGATTTTGCGCCCGAAGTGCAGATGCCGGTACAATATCAGAAAAATTATACAGTTTTCGATATCCGTCAATAAAACCTGCAATCTCACTTTTCTTTACCGTATCTACTTTATTAATAACCAAAATAACCGGAAGTTTGCAGTTTTTCAACTGTTCTGCTATATGGCGTTCTCCTGCTCCAATGTAAGAAGTAGGTTCTACCAACCACAAAATCACATCTGCATCTTTAAAAGTTCTCTGAGCTACATTTACCATGTATTCACCCAGTTTATTCTTCGCTTTATGAATACCCGGAGTATCTAAAAAAACAATCTGCCCTTTTTCTCCTGTATACACCGTTTGTATTTTGTTTCTTGTTGTCTGTGGTTTTCTGGAAGTAATCGCAATCTTCTGTCCGATTAAATGATTCATCAAAGTTGACTTTCCCACATTTGGTCGTCCGATAATTGCCACAAATCCTGATTTAAAATCTGCCCTCATACGTTCTCCTTTTACAGTAAATGTTTGGTTTCTCCAAATACTTTTTTCTCTTGTTCTATTTTTTCTTCGCTGCCTACTACACAAATACGGTTCTGTTCCATCATAGCATCTACAATTCCTGCCAATTTTCGAATATCTTCCGGCTGTGCATTTAAAATTTCCTGACGCTCTCTTTGCAAATCTTCTTCTGTCACTTTAGAAAACCATGCATTTAAAGACATATTCCCCTTTGCAGAAGGTGTCATCGGAATATCCAGCTCGCTGATGGTTCCAATGATATATTTTGTCATTTCTCTCTCATCTGCATGGAAAGAGCGAATAAAATCACCTGTTTTTCTGAATATTTCCAATGTTTTTTCCAAATTCGGATCTCGATAAGATACCAAAAATCCATCACCATTTCTCTTAAAAGAACTCATACATCCATAAGCGCCGCCTTTTACACGAATATTCATCCACAGATATTCATAACTCAACATCACTTTCAAGATACGCAGTGCTCCTGTATACACAAATCCTGCCTCTTTAAAGTTTCCTGCCGCTGCCACATGCTGTACCTGCCCTGCTGTTTTAAATCCTTCATTTTTCACAACACAGGAAGAATGGAAAACTGCTGTCTGCTTTGCACCTGTATAAAGAACCTCTTTAAATTCTTCAATTTCTTTTTCCAGACCTTCATATCCCTTTTCTTCAGAAGTATAGCTTACCATAAGATTTTCTGCACGGAAAATGTAACCCATTAATTCCTTTAATTTTGCAATAACATCTGCTTTTCTCTGTTCAAAGTTTTCTTCAATATCATTTAAAAGCTGATAGAAGTCCACACCACTGATTTTCTCCTGAAAATAAGAACCCGCAGAAAAATAAGATAATGCACGCATAGCTGCTGTGGTATGTCCGGAAGATACCAGACTCATCTGCAGTCTTGACTTCATTTTTGCAATAATTTCATACAGACGCTTTTCATCATCTAATTTTGATGTTTTTAAAATTTCTTTTATCATTTCAAAGACAAAAGGAATATCCTTATAGAGAGCTTTTGCCTTTATTCCTGCCATTGGTGTAAATTTCTGATTATCTCTGGAATCTGTAAATACGCTAATTCCAAACATAATGCCGCCACTTCTGGCATTGATTTCATTAAACAAGTCACCATAATCATAATGCTCTGTATCTACATATCCTAAAACAGATTTCAAAATCCCCATATAAGGAACTAATTCTTCCGGAACATGTTTCATGTCAAAAAGCAATTCTAAATATCCAATTCCGTTGGTATCAATCTTATGGTGAAGCACCAAAGTATCATCCACATACTTTTCTGTATTGTAGATTTTTGCACTTTCTCTGCTGATATCTTCTCTTCTTAAGAGAGGAATCGTTTTTAAAGCTTCTTCTGTTTCTTCTGCATCCTGATACTCTTTCAAATGTTTTGTGTCAGCCACCAATTTATCCAACTGTTCCTGATTTAAAGATGCTTTATATTCTGCCAGCTTTTCTGCCAGTGCTTTTTCTTTTTCTGCTGCTAAACCACGCTTTGGATTTACCACTACAACAGAAGCATGGGTATTAGAAAGTAAGTATTTTTCAATGAGTTCCTCAAAATATCCTGTGTCTGCTTTTTTCTTCAATTCTTCAAAAATATCCAGACATTTCAGACGTTCAAATGGTTTTGTATCATCATACAGCCATGTATCAAACACGTCAATTCCGTACATAAGACCTTTAGGGAAAGAGGAATAATCAGCTTCACGGAAACGGAATTCAATATAGTTAATTCCTGCTTCAATTGCTTTTTTATCTACTCCGTTCTTTACAATATCTTCTAATGTACTGCGAATGAGAGAAAGAAATCTGTCCCGATCTGCCGGATTTGCATTTTTTGCAATCACAGAGAAAAACGGCTGATAAATTCCATCCTCATAAGAGCCCATAATATCTTTTCCTATTCCCTCTTCTAAAAGAACCTTCTTTAAAGGGGCTCCGGGAGCACTCAAAAGTGTATAATCCAAGATTTCAAAGGCAACGCTTCTTTCAATATCAAGACTGTCACCTACAACAATGTTGTAAGATAAGTAAGAATTATTTTCCTCCGGTTCGCTCTCTGTTACAGAATACTCCATTTCCACTTTTCTGACTTCTGAAAAGGCTTTCTGACGTCCAATTTGAGAATCAACGGGAATTTCATCATATTTGCTTAAATATTCTTCATCCATCCAGTTCAGTCGTTCTTCCATATCCATATTTCCGTACAGATAAATATAACTATTTGCCGGATGATAATAACGACTGTGGAAAGATAAAAATTCAGAATACTTCAAATCAGGAATACATTGAGGATCTCCTCCTGATTCCACACCATAAGGTGTATCAGGAAACAGAGAATTAAAAATTTCTCTTTCCAACACATCCTCCGGTGAAGAAAATGCACCCTTCATTTCATTGTACACCACACCATTTAATGTAAGAGGGGCATCTGTATTTTCCAGTTCATAATGCCAGCCTTCTTGACGGAAAATCTCTTCTTTTTCGTAAATATTCGGGAAAAATACAGCATCCAAATAAACGTGCATCAAATTTTTAAAATCCTGTTCATTGCAGCTTGCCACCGGATACATCGTTTTATCCGGATAAGTCATTGCATTTAAAAAGGTATTTAAAGAACCTTTCACCAATTCCACAAAGGGATCTTTTAATGGAAAGTTCTTTGAGCCGCACAACACACTGTGCTCTAAAATATGTGCTACTCCAGTACTATCTGCAGGTGGTGTGCGAAAAGCAATATTAAACACCTTATTGTCATCCTCATTCTTCAGCACCATCACTCTGGCGCCACTTTTTTTATGCTTTAACAAATAACCTTCCGAATGAATATCCGAAATTTCTTCCTTTAAAATCAATTCATAAGCCGGTATTCTATCCATACGCATGGCATTTCCTCCAAACTACTTTTTTCTAAAATAGTAGTATAACACAAATCCCCCTATTCTCCTAGGGGGATTACCTCGTTTATCGCATAAAACAGACACTTATTTATTTACAACTTCGAATATCCATATCCATTTACAATGGCATCGATTTTTTCCTTTTTCTTACACATAGGACAATCCTGTGCATGATAAGATTCATAATTAGGAACATCCTGCTTATGGAAAACTGCATTAATATCAATTCCTGCAACTTTATTTACTGCACTGAAAATTGCAGATACTCCCTGAATTTTTCCCCCATAATACAATACACTTTCCATACACTGACGAAGGGTTTCTCCTGTGGTAATAGAACCCATCAAAATTACTACATTCCTGTTTTTTACCATGTGCTGAATATTGTCACGAAACAGCACTTGTCCATTTGGATGAAATTCAGGAGTTACAATATAAATAGTTTTATGTGCATTCATAGAAAGCACACCCGCCTTTGCCAATTCCTCTGCCAGAAATGCTCCTACAACTTCAAGTCCATCCAGGCAGATAATAGAATCTACCGGAGTTGTAGTTTCATATCTCTGTGACAACACTGCTGCAATCCTGCCAGCTTCCGCACATCTGGTCTTCATAGTTGTCATATCCAAATAATGGGTAATGTGAGACTGTGAAGTTACAAAATGTCCGGGAATAATCTTTAACTGGATTTTTTCATCACTCTTTGCATATACCTTAAACATCCTTTTCTCCATATAAATACCTCCTACTCCCTTTGTAATTTTCTGATAATTTCATTATAACAGTTCTCAGAGCAGAAATAAAGGAAATTCTATTACTATTTTCTGATTGTATCAACATCAGCGTTATTAAAAAACAAAAGTTCTGAAACGCATTTCCTAGAAAATCAGGAAATTTAATCGTTTCAGAACTTATACTTTTCTTTCTAATCATCTCTTTCTTTCAACATTTTTACAACTGACAATATAAGTAAAAATATGACACCGATCAATGGCAGCGCAGCAATAATGGAAACAGACTGTATGGCCTTCAATCCGCCAACAATCATTAAACCTATGGAAAGCGCACAGAAAACCAAAGCCCAGCAAATCCGATTCCACCTTGCCGGTTCTTCTTTTCTTCCAATCGATTTTGTAGTTGTTCCTGCTAAAACATAAGCACAGGAGTCAATTGTTGTTGCAAGATAAATAAAACATAACACACAAACTGCTATCATAACCAGTTTGGGAAGAGGCAATGTCTGTAAAATAGCTGCTACAGCTTCGCTTTGTCCCTTTTCTTCCAAAATTCTTGCTATATCTAATGTTCCTGTTTTCTGTAAATACAGAGAATAACCGCCAAAAACCATAAAACTTGTACAGCATCCCAATGTTCCCCAAATCATCTGTCCCCAGATTACGTTTCTAATGGTTCTGCCTCTGGAAATTCTGGCTACAAACATTCCCATCATAGGCATAAAAGCAATCCACCAGCCCCAGTAAAAAATAGTCCAGCGTTCTACAAAACTTTCATTTTCATAAGGTGTCATTCTGGTATTCAAACGTATAAATTCAGAAGCATATAAACCTAAAGAATTAATTTCTGATTTTATTAAGCTTACGGTTGGTCCTGCAAATAAAATAAACACCATAACACCAATTGCCAGCCACACATTAAATGTACTGAGTTTTTTCAGGCCCTTTTCCAATCCCAGATACAATGTTCCCGCAAATATAAACATCCAGACGATTAAAATTTCTGTAGTCATCCACATCTCATATTTTTTTGGAATTCCAAAAACTTGTCTTAAAACCTCAGATACTACCGGAGCACCAATCCCCAAAGAAGTGCCGATAGAACCGATAATTCCAAAAACGACAAAAATATCAATTAAATTACCCAGCCAGCCATCTGCACGTTTTCCAATAATCGGGCGACAGGCTGTACTGATTCTGATTTTTCTGTCTTTTCTTACAAACATAGCATAAGCCACTGCCACTACTGCCGGTGTATAAAAAGCCCATGCACTTAATCCCCAATGAAACTGCCCATACATGTGTGCATATTCATAAGACTGTTCTGAAAAAGGTTCAAGGGAAAAAGGTGTATCTGACACATAATAAATCGGTTCTAAAAATCCCATAATTACAATACTGGAGCCAACTCCTGCTGTAAACATCATAGAAATCCAAGCAAAGTTGGAATGTTCCGGTTTTTCCTCCGGTTTTCCAAATTTTATATGAGCATATTTACTGAATGTAAGCCATAACAACAGTGCAAAGGAGGCAAGACAGGTAAGAATATACAGCCATCCCATTTTCTGAGTACAAAAGTCATAAAATACATGAATCACAACCTCTGACTCTTCTCGAAAAATGTACAATGGCACAATGAGAAGCACCGCAACAATTAGTGCCGGAATAAATATTCTTTTTTCTATGTTTTGAAATCGTTTCATATTTTCTGCCTCCTTCCTCCTTGCACAAAGTGTCTTCTATTCCTGATATTTTACAATCAAAGCGTCTGCAACACCAACGCCCTGCCCTTCAGGATAGACAAAAAGAGGATTGATGTCTAATTCTTTTAATATATTTCTGTTTTCTGCTGCATATCTGGATATATTTACAATTATATCACACAATGCTTCAATATCACAAACCTGATTTCCTCTATATCCATTTAATAATCGGAAAGATTTCAAGGATTTTAACATCTCCATTGCTTCATACTTATTTACCGGTGCAGGATATAATGCAACATCTTTGAAAACTTCTACAAAAACGCCTCCCATTCCTACCATAATCATAGGTCCGAACTGCGGATCATTATTGACTCCGATAATCATTTCCATACCGCTTTTCAGCATAGGAACCATTAAAATACCATTAATTTTAGCATCCGGTCGTTTTTCTTTTACACTTGTTAATATCTCATGATATGCTTTTTTTGCAGCTTCTGCGCCTACAATATTGAGTTTTACACCACCCACATCACTTTTATGAAGAATATCTCCTGATTCTATTTTCATAACCAGCGGTCCATCTGTTGCGTTTGCAAATTCTTCTGCTTCTGCCTCACTGGTAACAATTCTTTCTTCCGGAACCGCTACCTGGAACTTTTTAAGTTCCATTTTACTTTCATGTTCTGACAAAGCTTTCACTTTCTCTGAGCTATGCACTCCTGCCTGAAGTTCTAAAGTTCTTTTCTCCGGTTCATAGGAGATAAAATCTGACAGATAATGCAGAAGCTTAAATGCGTATACTGTCGGCGGTAATACCGGAACTCCCAACTTAAACAATTTTTCCTGATACTCAGGGTTTCTAGTATTCTCTGCAAAAGGAATCACTGCTATAGGCTTGCAATTTTCTCCTTTTTCTTCTACAACCTTTGCAATTCCTTCATACATATAGTGAATTGCCGGGTCTGCAATCTCATAGAGCAATGTATAGCCAATGAGTACCATTCCAATATTCGGATCATCCATAACTGTACGAAGAGCACCTGCGTACAGCTCTGCTTCATAAGATAAGCTTGCAGTCATATCAAGAGGATTATTAGGCGATGCATAATCAGGAAGCTGTTTTTTCAAGCTGGCTAATGTTTCCTGTGTAAAATCAGGAAATTCAATATGATTCAGACTTCCTACATCTGCGCAGATACCTGTTTCTCCTCCGGAAAGGTTCATAGAAGCAAAGGTTGCTTTCTTTGGAAGCTGTTTTAATGTAGACAGCATCAGAGACATTGCCATAAGTTCTTCTAAATCGTCCACACGAATTGCTCCAAATTTGCGAAGTACTGCATCAAAGGATGCATCTGAACCGGATAAACTTCCTGTATGAGATGCTGCAATAGCTCCTCCTTTTGCACTTCTTCCTGCTTTTAAGATAACAACCGGTTTACGTTTTTGCGCTGCTTTTTTCAATACTGCTGCAAACTTTCCGGCATTTTTTACACCTTCAATATAAACACTGACAACCTTTGTGTTTTCATCTTCCACCAAAAAGTCCATGTAGTCTTCCATCTGAATAATTTTTGCATTACCTGCAGAAATATTATAGGAAAAACGCATTCCCGGACAATCCATCAGAGAAAGACAAAGCTGTCCGCTTTGAGAAACTACTCCTACGCTTCCTTTTCTGTCTCTTTTCTCTGAAATAAAAGCAAATCCCTGTACATTATCAATATAATTAACGAATCCTGCACAGTTTGGCCCCATAACTGCAATATCCAGCTCTTTTGCAACTTTAATCAGTTCTTTTTCGTTCTCTTTTCCTTCCTGAGTTCCCACTTCACCATATCCACTGGCAAAAACAACAGCTCCTCCGCAGCCTTTTTTTGCGCCTTCTTGAAGCAATGGAATAACAGTTTTCTGAGAAGTACAAATAATCATCAAATCAATGGTATCTGATATTTCTGTTACATTTTTATAACATTTCTTTCCAAATACCTGTTCTCTTTTGGGATGTACAAAATAAACTCTATCTAAATCTTGCACATAGGATAAAATATTCCTGCACACATCTCCGCCAAAGCCTTCTTTTTCGCTGGCACCGATAACTGCCACGGATTTTGGTTTCAGAAGCTTATTTAAGTCCATTTCTTCTCCTCCCTTTTTCTCTATTTCCCTTGCACACCTCTACGGTAACATGCAACATTTTTCTCGTTATATTTTCCTTTTCCTTTTTTTTCAAAGAAGGATACTATCGCTGTTTCCATATATTCTACTGTAAACAAATCACTGTGAGCTGCCAATGCTCCCAACATAACTAAGTTAGCCCCTTTCGGATTCTGCACTTCTGCCGCAATATCTGTTGCAGGAATTTTCACTACCTGAATATCTTCACGATAAGTACGATCTTCTGAAACAATAGAAGAATTAACCAGCAACAGTCCTCCCGGTTTCAAACGTCCTTCAAATTTATCAATAGCCGGTGCATTCATGGTAAATACAATATCGGGCTGCTTTGACACAGGGCTGGCAATTAAATCATCGCTTATTTTCACAGTACAATTGGCTGTTCCTCCTCGCATTTCGGAACCATAAGACGGATAAAACAATACATTTTTATCCTGCTCCATTCCTGCATTAATCAGCAGCATACCGGCAGTCAAAACTCCCTGCCCTCCAAAACCTGCACAAATAATCTCTTTTGCCATGTTTTATGCCTCCTTCTTATCTTTAAATTCACCTAATGGGAAATATTTTTCCATTTCATTTCGAATACGTTCTACACTTTTTAATGGTGTCATATTCAGGTTTGTAGGACATGGGGATAAAAGCTCTACTAAACAAAAACCTTCTCCTCTTATATGTTTCTCAAATGCCTTTTTAATATATTTTTTACTCTGTACCATACCCTTGGCATCTGCCATAGAACCTCTTGCCAGATAAGCAATATCAAAACCTGTGAAGGCTTCTTCTACACGAAACGGCATTCCACATTTTTTAGGATCTTTTCCTCTTGGTGTTGATGTAGTAATCTGTCCCGGCAAAGATGTAGGCGCACATTGTCCTCCTGTCATACCATAAAGACTGTTGTTAATTACTACAGTAATTACATTATCGTTTCGAATAGCTGTATGCATAGTCTCTGCCATACCAATAGAATATGCTGCACCATCTCCGATATAAGCCAGAACCGGATTTTCTTTTCTTACTTTTTTAATTCCCACTGCTGTTGCAATCGGGCGGCCATGAGCAGCCATAACCGTGTCAAATCTCCAGGAATCAATATTTAAAGAACCACAGGCAACATCTACTACTGCCAAAAGTTTTTCACTTAATCCCATTTCCTCTACAACTTCAGCAATTAATCGAACTGCTAATCCATGTCCGCATCCCGGACAAAATCCACTTTGTGTAAATGTTACAGTTTCAGGAGCTACTAATCTCATACTATATACCCTCCTTTGCAAGCATTTCCTGTGCTTTTGCTATAATCCCTTCTGTTTCAGGAATTTCATAAATAGACCCGTAATGGTCTACCGGAACCTTTCCTTCTGTTGCCAACTTCACATCATCTACCATCTGTCCCAAAATATTCATTTCTACTGTAAGATATGCTTTTGCTTTTTTTGCTTCTTTAAAAGCTCGAACAGGAAATGGCCATAAAGTAATCGGTCGAATAAGTCCCATAGCAATACCTTTGCTTCTGGCAATCTGAACTGCTTCTCTGCACACTCTGGAACTGATACCGTAAGCAACTAAAACAATCTCTGCATCTTCCACTTGTATACATTCATATCTCTGTTCTTCATTTTCCATCTGCTGATATTTTTCTCTGAGATAATTTTCATAATCAGGATGTGTATAGTAAACATTCTGAATTTTTCTCTGTTCACAACCTTTTTTACATCCTTTAATTGTCCAATCATATTTATCAATATCATGTTCTTTAAATTCCGGTATCTCCACCGCTTCAATCATTTGTCCGATTGCCGCGTCGGAAGCAATAAGTACCGGATGGCGATACTTCTCTGCCAAATCAAATGCTTCCATCATAATATCCGCATTTTCCTGAACAGATGCCGGAGCCAGTACTAAAGTATGGTAATCTCCATGACCGCCTCCTCTTGTCAACTGCCAATAGTCTCCCTGTCCCTGCGCAATATCACCAAGACCTGTTCCAATTCGCATAACATCTACAATTACTGCCGGAAGGTCTGCTGCTACCAGATAAGATATCCCCTCTTGTTTTAAAGAAAAACCCGGTCCTGAAGAAGTTGTCAGAGCCCTTGCACCTGCTGCTGCTGCTCCTAAAACCATATTGATACCTGCAAGCTCTGATTCAGCCTGTATAAATTCTCCTCCCACATCCTCCATTCTCCATGAAAGATACTCTAAAATCTCTGTCTGTGGTGTAATAGGATATCCACTGTAAAAACGGCATCCTGCTGCCAATGCTGCTTCTGCCAATGCCTCATTTCCTTTAAATAATACCTTCGCCATAACAAAACCTCCCTATCGAATCTCGTATACATAATCCGGACATACGCGATAACAAGTACCACACGCAATACATTTATCCTCATCTACCTGAACCGCATTATATCCTTTGGGATTTACATAATCTGAAAAAGAAATCGCATTTTTGGGGCATGCCGCCACACAATATCCACATCCTTTACATCGGATTTGATTTACATACACTTTTTCTCCTGCCATTTCTGATTCCTCCTTAACTTAATATTTATTCCTGTATTTCTTTTTTTGCTTTTTTACCGTTTCTATAAACCAACATTGCCAGAACTGCACCGACTATTCCGGAAGCTGCCAAAAATCCAAAAATATAGTTATATCCTGCACCGCCATAAGTATCTAACCATCTTCCGAACAGTACAGAATAAATGGAATCCGGCATATAACCGATAATAGAGGCAATACCTATCACCGTACCTGTCATGGCTCTTGGAATTCCCGCTTCACTAACCGTAGAAAAAACAACACCATACATCATCATGGCAAACGCTCCCGGTATTAAAGTATAAAGACTTGCTGCAATAGGACTGATATCGGAAGGTAAAATCAACACTGCACCAAACAGCGCTGCCAATGCCAAAAAGGATGTACACAGCCATTTACAGGTAGAATGAAACAGTTTATCTGCAATCAGTCCGCCTACCGGAGCTAAAAGAAGTAATAAATAATTTCTTACAATTGAAATAAAGCCTGAACTTTCCGGAGAAACACCCATTACCTCTGTCAAATACGGATTAAAATAAGAAATACTGGTGTAAAAACCATATCCACATAAAATAGTGAAGGATACAATCCATACGAAAGGATTTTTCAAAAGTTTTCCTACATCCTTCATCTGGAATTTCGGCTCATCAGAAACAGTTACTTCTTCTTTTTTCTTTCCGTCCATTAAAAACATCAAAAGAACTGCTGCTAAAACCGCCATGCTTCCACCCACTAAAACTGCTCTGAAAAATCCTGTTTTCACATCACCGCCAGCTGTCTTATATACATTTAAAGCAATCGTATTTGTAAGGGCAGCAGTAATTCCATTGCAGGCATAATATAATCCGTACATAAATCCCTGTTCTTCTTCTGTTCCTATAATTCTGACTGCCTTCATCAAAGAGGACCAGAATACAAATGCTGTACTAAAAGAAAGCGCCGTCCAAATCACCATAGCAATCTGAAAATTCATTGTAAACGCATAAATATATACTAATGCCGCAGTACTCAATAAAGAAATCACCAACGCTTTTTTAGGTGATACTTTATCCGCAATAATTCCACCCGGTATATATAAAATCATATTTCCAATGGTATACATGGTAAGCAATAATCCTGATTGAGTATTCGTAATCCCCATAGATGCAATCTGTGCATCGTAAAAAATATATTTAATATAAGGCAAAAAATAAATAGAACCGCCGGCAAGCCCCAGCGTCATAACGGTTAAATATTTTTTTACTTTTGCGTTCATATATCCGCTCCTTTCTAAAAAAACCGCTGCATTAAGCAGTTATCAGGACTCTTGATATCACTTAATGCGGCGGTTTCTCTTCCTTACATATCCGGTGTATCCGATTTATCAGGTGTAAATAATCTTCTGGCTACATCGCGTGTAAATTCTCCTGTGTTTTTTGCTTCTTCAAATACAAGATGTGTCTGTTTACGAATAAGGTCTTCTGTATCTTTTACGATTGCTGCTGCTGCATCTTCGTCATTCATATTTTCAATCTTTACAATTCTGAAGATGACTGCTTCATAAATTCGAATACCTCCCATATTGGAGATAAAATCAACTGCAACATCTACATTATTTTTCTTTAAGATTTCATCTGCTTCCGGTGTTGTAGGGATATTTGCCGCTTCCACTAAAAGAGATGCTTTTATTTTATCTGCGTTGTCCTTGTTAATTACATCTTCCAGTGCTGCCGGAATTAAAATATCACACTCCATTTCCAACCATTTAGAGTTTGGATAAACTTCATAATTATCTTCGAAAGACTCTCTGTTCATTTCACCTTTTGGTAATCTTGTAGAAACGAGTTTCTCAACATCTAATCCATCCTTACAATAAACAAGTCCGTTAACATCTGCGATACCTACAACTTTATATCCCATCTTATTTAAAGAAGTAACACAACTTGCCCCAACACATCCAAAGCCCTGAATAACAACAGACGCACCTTCTTTTCCGCCTTTCATCTTCCATGCTTCATCTGCTGCTGCAGCTACACCATAGCCTGTAATCATGTCATACATCTTAAATCCATCATATCTCAATTCTTTTTCTGCTCGATCATGATTCACAATACCCTGATGAATATCCGGATCTTCTTTCATTGCTTTCGTCTGAGGAATACCAATTCCCAAATCATCTAAAATTCTCAATACATCTGAATAGTCTACACCTAAATCCCCACCGATTGATACACCCGCATTAATATATGGTGCTGTAGCAGTTAAAAATCTACGAAGCACATCTAATGCATCCGGTGCTTTATAATCGTAAGCAATTCCAGCTTTACATCCACCTGTTGTCAAAGATTCGCAGGCTTTGTATTTATATCCCATTGTAGTTGCCAAGCGAATAACTTCCTCCTTTGTTACTGTCGGATGCATTCTCGTTCCGCCACCACAATAATGTCCTACAAAGTTATACGCACACAGCCATCCCTTTGCTTCCGTTTCCGTATCATTCCATTCCACTACTACATAAGGTTTGTTTGCCATAATTCATATCCTCCTCTTTTTTCACGTTCTTTATTATGGAACACTGTTCTAATAATTATTCTAAAGAAAAACTCGGTTCTCCGAGTTGTGTTCTGTATTATAGAACTTCGTTCTTTTTTTCTGTAAACAAATAATAGCACTTATGTGCATTTTTTTCAATAGTTTTCTTTGATTTTTAATTTTTTTGTATATTTTCCATAATTTTATAGTTTCTTTTCCATTTCTTTCACATTTTTCTTAAGCACTTTAACAAATTCCAATACTTTTTCCTCACCCATCCGCAAAGAAGGCGTACTGATACTAATCCCTGCAATAACCTGTCCTCTTCTGTTCAAAACCGGAACACCTACGCATTTTATTCCGAAAGTCCCTTCCATATTGTCAAAACCATATCCCCGCTCTTTTGTAAGCTGTAATTCCTGTTTTAATTGTTCACGGTCTGTAATCGTATATTCTGTAAAAGCCTCTAATTTTTCGCTGATACGTTCTTCTCTCTCCTCTTCCGACATCATAGATAAAATTGCTTTTCCAATACTGGTGCAATACATTTTTGAACGGTCCCCTCTCACGGAAGGCGCTCCTACATAATTAGAATCCGGATATACTGCATCCAGATAAATAACCTCATCCTTGTCCGGTACTGCCAAATAAACCACTTCATTGATTTCTTTACATATTTTCTGCATATAAGGTATAGCAATATTGCTAATATCGTAACGATCTCCCAAAGCTCTGCTCAACCCAAAAATGGCTGTTCCCAAAAAGAACTTTCCCGATTCTTCATCCTGATCCAGATAGTCCATGGCTTTGAATGTCATGAGAATATTATGCACATTACTTTTATACAACCCCAGCTTTTCACTGATTTCCGTTACTCCTAAAGGCTGTTTTTCCCGAAAACAATCTAATACTTCTAAAGCCTTTTGTAAACTTTTCACTTTAACTTCTACTTCTTTCATAGATGACCTCTCTTTATTTTTTCTATATTTTTATCCAATATCTTCTTGTCAGTCTTTTTTCACCGTTCACCACATCTTCTATCTTATCCTGCAGCACCCCTCCATTTTTTTCAATAACAGCAATAGAGCCGTAATTATCATCTTTACAGGTAAGCAGTACTTTCTTTAACGGCAAATTTTCTCTAATATAAAGAATTGCTTGTCGTAGCATTTCCGTTCCAATTCCCTTCCCCCATTTATCATATCGTACCCCATAACCTACATGTCCGCCCAGTCGTTCTAAATTTTCTGTAAGTTCATGGCGAATACTTATTTCACCCAAAAATTCCTGTTCATCTACAAACCAAAGGCAAGTAGCAGGAACCCAGCCTTCAGGAAGATTTTTCCCCTTTTCCATATTTTCTGTATATTCCGCAATCTGCTCAAAGGGCATATCAAAAAATTCATATAGTTTAATATTCTTTTCTTTATATATTTCTGCTGCTCTACAATAACTTTCTGCATACTTTTTATTGGGCTTAATAAGTTTCATAGTGTATTTTCTCCTCTTTCAGCCCTTCCAGAATATGTGCTTTTGGATGGTCCTTATAAACACCTATGGAAAGAATAGCTTCCAAAACATACTCTTTTGGCACATTCAACAGTGTGCGGCAGTATTCCTCTGTACTTTCTCCATTTTCTGCCTCTCGCAGCCTTCCCTGTATCCAACAACTTCCAAGTCCCAAACTGTCTGCCATCAAATGCATATTACTCATTACAATAGAACAATCCTCCACCCACACATCTGTTTTTTCAGGATTTGCAAACACCAGAATTGCACATCCCGCATTTTCCAACATTTTTGCAGCTCCTGTTCTGCAATGAGACAGCTTTTCAAGAGTTTCTTTTTTCTGTACTACAACAAGCTCCCATGGCTTCCTGTTTCTGCCTGATGCTGATAAAAGTCCTGCCTGCAAAATTTTATCCAGTTTTTCCTTAGAAATTTTCTCTCCGGTATAAGTTCTGACACTTCTTCTATTCTGCATAATTTCCAATAAATCCATAAGTCCATCCCTCTCTTCTACTATTTGCTTTATACAATATTCTACCCCATTACGTCCTATATAACAAGAAAATTTCTATAAAATCCCTCTATTTTCTGTAAATTTTATTTTTATTTTCTTTTATTTATGGTATAATTTACATATAAAATAAAACGAAAGGAGTTGTTTTTATGAAGGTGAAAAAAATAGCAGCAATCAGTTCTGCAATTATTTTTGGCGCATCAACTGCATTTGCAGGAATGCCTAATATCGTATCAGCGCAAGCCGTGACAGAAGAAACTATCGTACCAGAAGCAGAAAAATCCATTGGTATTACCATTGATGAAAAATCTTTTCCGGATGCTGCTTTTCGCAGCTATGTGGAGCAAGAATTTGACATTGAGGAAAGCTCCAAAGGTGTTTTAACAGAAGCTGAGATTAATAAAGTCACTTCCATTTCACTCCTTGATTTGTCTGTTTCAGATATCAAAGGAATCGAATTCTTTACAGAATTACAAACGCTTTCTATCTCTGGTTCCAACTTATCTTCTTTCACGCTGAAAGGATTGAACAAACTCGAAGTACTGACAATCGACTTAAAAAAATTCTACACAATAAATCCTGACGGCACGAAAGCCATAGATTTAAGTAAAGTTTTTGCTCCTGCATTATTAGAAGTTTTTGCTAATGAAAACCATCCTTCTTTTAATAAAGAAACAAATATTCTGGCCATACCTGCTAATGAAAATCAAACTACTTTAAAAGCAGACGAAGTAGATGGTCAAAAAACAATTAAATGGATTTTTTACACAGATGTCACACAACCGAATATTTATGGCGTAACATTTGACTCTATGGGTGGAAGTAAGATAGACTACCAGCTTATCACCCACGGAAAAACTGCTTCCAAGCCTGCTGATCCTACAAAAGAAGGTTACATTTTTAAAGGCTGGTATCTGGATAAAGAATTTACAAAAGTTTATGACTTTACAGCGCCGGTAACAAGAATTATGACACTATATGCCCTTTGGGAAGAGGAAGTTATCCCCAATACACCGCCGACTATCACAGCGAAAGATATTACACTGACCGTAGGCGACAGCTTTAATCCTCTTAATTTCGCTTCTGCTTCTGACAAAGAAGACGGCGAGATTGAACTAACGAATGATAACATAATTCAAAATGACGTAAACACTGCAAAAGCAGGCACCTATTACGTCACTTATAAAGTTACAGATAAAGCCGGAGCTTCTGTTGAAAAAACCATTAAAGTAACTGTAACTTCAAAACCGGAAGAACCTAACACTGCTCCGGTTATTCACGCAGAAGATCTCACTTTAACGGTAGGTGATAAATTTGATCCTCTGAAGAAAGTAACTGCAACAGATAAAGAAGATGGAAATCTAAAACTCACCAAAGATAACGTAATAAAAAATAATGTGGACACTTCTAAGGCAGGAACTTATTCTGTCACGTATAAAGTTACAGACAAAAACGGAGCTTCTGTTGAAAAGACTATTAAAGTAACTGTCAAAGAGAAAGAAGACAAGAAAAAGGAAGCGCCCAAAACAGCCGATGTAGCAAATTTAAGTTTGCTTAGTTCCATGTTTGCAGGCTCTGCAGGTGTTTTGTCCTTATCTCTTAGAAGAAAATGCAGAAAAAATAACAAATAAAAATAACATCTCAGAAAGGCTGGATTTTATATGAACTCTTTACACAATTTAATTTTAATCGGTTTTATGGGAACCGGAAAAAGCACTGTTGCCTGCCAGTTAAGTAAACGATTAAATCTTCCGTTTTTTGAAATGGACGAAATGATTGTTCAGGAACAGGGAATGGAAATTTCTAATATTTTCAAAGAAAAAGGAGAACACTACTTCCGTGATTTAGAAACTGCACTTTTAAAAAATCTTCTGCAAAAAGAAAAGGGCATTCTTTCCTGTGGCGGTGGAATTGTATTACGTGACGAAAATATTCAGGCAATGAAAAATCATGGCACTGTTATTCTCCTCACAGCAAAACCGGAAACCATTTTAAAAAGAGTTCTGCACAACCAGTCACGACCTGTTTTAAACGGCAAGAAAAACATAAACGACATTACAAAACTGATGAAAGAAAGAGAAGAACGATATCGAATGGCCGCTGATTTTATTGTTTCCACAGATGAAAAATCTCTTACTCAAATTTGCGAAGAAATCATAGCCTTAATTACACAATAATTTAAAACAAAAGAGCTGTCGCATTAAGCAATACTTTAAAGTATACGCTTAATACAACAGCTCTATTTTTCAACTAATCTTCATCTTCTTCCGTCTCTTCCTCCTCTGATTCCTCCGTTTCCCAGGTTTCTTCCGATTCTTGAATTTCCTGTTCCGATGTATCAACCTCTTCTGTATCTTCTCCTTCCGGCTCTATGTCATCCTCCCCACTATCCGGTTCTTCTGTTTCCGGAAAATTATCCTCTTCCTCTTCATCATCCTCATTTTCCGGTTCATCCATCTCTTCTATATCTGTTTCCGCATCATCATCTTCTTCTACTGCTTTTGGTTCTGCAATAATCTCTTTACCTGTTATAATATCCATTTTTTCTTTATTATCAGGCTCTTGAATTTCTTCTATTTTTCCTTCCAGATAAGTAACAGCCTGATTACCAAAAATCCCCTGTAGTATCTCTGCAAACTTTTCTGAAACTTTTTTGTCCTCTTTATATAGAGCATACACAACCTTTAAACTACCGTCAGCAGCTCTGATTTGTTCTGCAAATCCCTTTAAATCCTGAAGTTTCTTTCCTTCTAGGTCTTTTAAAATTTTTAAAGAAACGGTATCATCATAAGAATAAGCATCGTGGATTTTATAATTTTTATCAATTTTCACACTTACAGATTTAGCACCTTCTAATTCAACCATAGCATACACCTGCTGGCTAAATTGAGGCAATAATAAGGATGTCACGCATAAAAGAATCACTGCTGCTATAGCTGCTGCTTTTTGCCAATACATTATTCTCACTTTTTTATATATATCTTCTTCAAGCACATAAATAGCAGCTCCTACTTTCATTCCTTTTTTCTTTTTTATGCGAATAATTTCCCCTTTTCCTGTCATTGCTAATGCATATCCGTCTTTTATTTCCAAAACAATAACTTTATGATACATTTTTACACCTCGTTCCCTTTATCCAATACAAAAGGCCTGGAAATTCCTTTGCAAAAATAATCATTACACTAAGAATAAAACTTTTACTCCGTTTTATTACTTTCTCCGTAAGCTTCGCTAAAACAGCCACTTTTCGGATAGGAAGCTTTCGTTTTCTATATGTTTCTTCTACAATTTCTTCGTCTGTCCCGGCTTTTTCAGCTGCATCTAAGGCATTTTTCCTTGTATCCTTATGGCGAGGCGCTTCATCTGCCAATTTTTCAAATGTCAGTCCAAAGAAAAGAAGCTCCTTTTTATATCTTAAAATTTCCTGATGAAGATGATTGTCCTGATTTTCTATCTCTTCTGTCTGAAAATCCTGTCCCGATTCATAAAGAGCATCCAAAGAAACCACCTTTTCATGCTTTTTTTCTTTTTCCACATAATTTTTTAATCTGCTGATAATCACTAACTTTGCAAAAGCCAAAAACATGCCTCTTTGCAGCTGATATTTTTCTACTGCTTCTGTAAATGCCAGAAGTGCAATTTCAAATTCTTCATCATTTTCCCCAGAAACATAGCGCCCTGTAAAGCCACTGACTGTCTTTATCAAAAAAGCCATATACTTTTCAATCAGATATTCTATATTTTCTATACGGATTTCTTCTTCCTGCCCCATGGTATCTCCTTTTATATTTTTTATTATATATTCTATCACAAATTTTCTCTTTATCAGTTATTTTGTGCCAGAAGATTAACACTGTCAATACCACCCATACAGAAAATTTCCTCTATAATCTGATTTCCTTTTTCTTCATGAAGCTGCACCTCATAAACAATTTCAAAAGACTCTGCCAGAATATTTTTTGCTCTTACCTTTACACTTTCTGTCCGTTCTTTTACCAGATCCTGTACTTTATCTAAGTCTGTATGACTTCCTCTGATTACCATAAGCATCGATGTCTGCTTTACGGCTCTTTTCTTGGTACTGATTATCACACATAGTAATACCAGAGAACCTGCTGCACCGATAAAATAACTTTTGGTCGCTGCTGCCAATCCAATAGCCATAGACCAGAAAATAAATCCAATATCTCTGGTGTCATTGATATTGGTACGAAAACGTACAATAGATAATGAACCCAACATTCCCAGAGATAATGCCAGATTCGATTGTATCAAGTCCATAAGAACCGTAGATATCAGCGCCATTGTAACTAATGTAACGGCAAATTGTGACTGATAACTTTCCTTGGTATTCGCCAATCGATATGCAAGATATAAAATTGCTGAAAATGCCAATGCAACTACAAGACTCATCAATATCGTAACAGGTTCCGGTTTTTGATTTATCATACTAAAAAGTTCTTTCATTACTCTACCTCATTCTTTCTCAATAAAACAAACTGTTATTTCTTTTCCATCTGATATAAAATCTATACTTAACTGAGAATCTTCTGAATAATATGCTTTCACTCCATACTGTTCTAGTTTTTCCTGTGTCCGGGTATTTATAGAATCTGGATTTTCTTTTGCATTCCCGGTAATAATTCCATATTCCGGATTCACTCTTTTTAAAAGTGCCGGACTTGTTGCATCATCTTCCCCATGATGTCCCAACTTTAAAATATTTGCAGTAATTTTTCTGTTCTCTGACAGATATTCCGCTTCTTCGTCTTCCTACATATCACCCGTAAAAAGACAAGCAGTTTCCCCATACACCAAACGCATCACAATAGAATTATTGTTTTCATTTTCATAATTTGTTTCAGTCGGGAGCCAGATTTCTCCGGTTGCACCTCCTAAAGCAAGTTTTTCTCCACCTTCCAACTCTGTAACTGATACACCGTATTCTTTTGCCAAAGTTTTCGCATCTATTTTCTTATAGGAAACCTCATCTTTTCCTGATAAATAAAGTTTTTTTACAGAATATTCTTTAAATAGCATCTCCAAATTTCCTGCATGATCTTTATGCCCGTGAGAGAGAAAAATCCCTGCCAGTTCCTTTACTCCCTTTTTCTGCAATAACTCTGAAATCTGCTCCTGATCTTCTTTTTTTCCTGTGTCCCACATATAAAAATTCTTATCCGGTGTTTCAATTAAAAAGGCATCTCCTTTTCCTATTGTAATAAAAGAAATGGTCAAAGTTCCTTCAAGGCTTTCTTCTTTTCCTCTACACCCGAACAACAGACAGCTTAAAAAAATTATTCCTGCATACAATCCCAACCTGTATTTCATATTGCCCTCCTGCTATTATGCAACCTTTGTCTTGGGTGATAAAATATTTACACCATGTATACCCTCCATTTTGCTGATTTTACATAAGAGATTTGCTTCTTCCTTTTCTTCTACCCGTACCTTATACACTAATTCAAAAGTATCTGCAAATACGTTCTTACTCTGGACAGAACTGCCCTGCGCCTGTCCCAGCATTTCCTGTACATGCTCTAAAGTTTGCTTCTCACCTCGTACAATCACCATTCTGGATTTTTTTCTTTCAAAGCTGTGATTAAAGATTAATAACACAGTGCCCAACAGCAGAGAGCTGATAAAGGAAACTACATAAGCACCTACAGCTGAAGAAATTCCAATAGACAATGCCCAAAATACAAATCCTAAATCTCTGGGATCTTTTGTATTCGTTCGAATTCTACAAATAGACAAAGAACCAAGTACACCTAAAGACAACATAGGATTATTCTGGATTAAAGTCAGTAAAATGGTGGAAACAAACGACAGCATCAAAAGTGTAATATTAAACCTTCTGTTATACGTAAGTGCATCGTGACAAAGACGATATACAACCATCATTAAACCTCCTGTAAAAAGTGTAAATCCAATACTGATTGCTAATTCTATATTTCCATTCATCTTTTTCATCCTTTCTTTAATAATAATATTCTTTTAAAAGCTGCCTTGACGTTCCAAATTTACTGGGAGGTTTTTTACTTAAATCACATTGTGCCAGCACATCTTGTATCTGTTTAAATAAAAACCTGTCATATTTAATTTCTAAAATTGTCTGTTCTTTTGGCATAGCTGATTTGAAATTTAATTTTTTTGCTGTATAAGTCATAACAAAAATCACAATATCTTAAATGATTATCCAATGTAATTCTGGTATTAAAATTTTCATGAGTATATGCCCGTCTGTCATATTCAATAAGAGAAACCGGACGATATAGTCTGCTTGTCATTAAATCATAAGCATATCCTGCCACATCACTGTCATAATTTAAAAGTGCTGTAAAATCTCTTTTTAAAAGTCTCTGTGCATCTTCTTTCGATATTACCAGACTTTCCTTTAATTCCCTGCCAAAACTTTTTCTTTTCAATTCAAATTTCGCTGTCGTATCCTCCGGATGATAAATCCTTACACGAATTCGCTTTTTTTCATCTGCCCCTCTTTTTTTGTCTATATAGTCCTCATTGGCAATACTGTCAAAATATACACTGCGTACAGTATAACCATCATATCCGCCATAAGCGTCCGGTGTTAAGATATGATCGAGAGCATCTAATAAAAATAAACGGTCCGGCAGCGACAGCAGGTACTTTACTTCCTTTCTTGATACAGAAAGCTTTGTTTG
Organism: uncultured Blautia sp.; assembly: GCA_900547685.1. Taxonomy (GTDB): domain Bacteria; phylum Bacillota; class Clostridia; order Lachnospirales; family Lachnospiraceae; genus Blautia. Next base: position 28,650 of record URHS01000027.1, read on the forward strand.
TTTTTCTTGGCTCATATAAAAACCTCCTCTCGCCTTTTACTATATAATACAAGGGGATTTTTTAATTTCGGGCCCTTTTTCGCAAAAAAAAATGGAGAAAAGACAAAAAATTATCTTTTCTCCATTTTTATAATTTCTATTCTTATATACTTTCCGCTTTTTCAAACTGGCTGTTATACAGATTTGCATAAAATCCATCAGCTTCCAAAAGGGACTGATGTGTTCCCTGTTCAATAATATCTCCGTCTTTCATAACCAAGATTAAGTCTGCGTCACGAATAGTTGACAGTCTGTGAGCAATCACAAAACTGGTTCTTCCTTTCATCAGATTATCCATTGCTGCCTGAATACGTTCCTCTGTTCTGGTATCCACAGAAGAGGTTGCCTCATCTAAAATCAGGATTTTATTATCCGCTAAAATTGCCCTTGCAATGGTAAGAAGCTGCTTCTGTCCCTGAGAAATATTGCTGGTTTCTTCATTTAAAACCATTTGATATCCTCCCGGCAGAGACATGATAAAGTGATGGGCATGAGCTGCTTTTGCTGCTGCAATGACTTCTTCATCCGTAGCATCTAATCGTCCATAGCGAATATTTTCCATAATTGTTCCGTGGAACAGCCATGTTTCCTGCAATACCATTCCAAATAATTCTCTTAACTGAGTTCGATTAAAATCTTTAATATTGTGATCGTCTATAAGAATTTCACCGGAATTCACATCATAAAAACGCATTAAAAGCTTAATCATGGTGGTCTTTCCTGCACCGGTTGGCCCTACAATGGCAACCTTCTGCCCTGCTTTTACAGTACCGCTGAAATCATGAATAATCAAATGCTCCGGTTGATAACCAAATGCAACGTGACGTGCTTCTACATTTCCCTCTATAGTCGTAATATTCACCGGACTTTCCACTACCTGGTCTTCTTCTTCCTCATCCAGAAATTCAAAGACACGCTCTGCTGCCGCCGCGGATGACTGCAGCATATTTGTAACCTGTGCAATCTGCTGGATTGGCTGGGTAAAGTTTCTGATATACTGGAAAAATGCTTGGATATCGCCTACCATAACCTTTTCTTTAATTACCAAAAATCCACCTAAAAGTGCTACAATAACATATCCTAAATTTCCCACAAACTGCATAATCGGCATCATCATTCCTGAGAAAAACTGAGAACGCCATCCTGTAGTATATAGCTTTTCATTGGTTTTCTCAAATTCTCGAATTACAGCATCTTCTTTATTAAATGCTTTCACTACATTGTGACCACTGTAAATTTCTTCTACCTGTCCGTTTACCTCTCCCAAATATTTCTGCTGCTGCTGAAAATATTTCTGAGAATGCTTCATGACTTTTCCGATAATCATCATAGATATAGGCAAAATCAAAATTGCCGCCAAAGTCATATATACATTAATAGACAACATCATTACCAGTACACCAATAAGCATAGTAACAGAAGTAATCAACTGAGTAAAACTCTGGTTAATACTAACCTGCAGAGTATCAATATCATTGGTAATACGAGAAAGAATTTCACCATGTGTTCTGCTTTCAAAATATTTCAAAGGTATTTTATTGATTTTTACAGAAATATCCTTTCTCAGATTATACGTAACCTGATTAGAAATTCCTGTCATAATAAATCCTTGAATAAAAGAGAATACAGCGCTGATTAAATAAAGTCCCAGAGCAATCAAAAGAATTTCTCCGATTTTTCCGAAATCAATGCCTGCTCCTCCACCTATCTTAGAAACCAGACCTTCGTACAATTTGGTAGTCGCCTTTCCTAAAACCTTCGGCCCTACAATATTAAAAATCGTACTCCCTACTGCAAAAACCATCATCACAGCAAGTTGAAGTCTGTAACGCCTCATATAATTCAACAGCCTTTTCATAGCTGTTTTAAAATCCTTTGCTTTTTCTGCGGACATGTGTCCTCCATGTCCTCCTGGTCTTCCATTACTCATCAGCTAATTCCTCCTCTGATAACTGTGACATGGCAATCTGGCGATATACATCACAGGATTTCAAAAGCTCCTTATGAGTTCCCTGTCCTACTACATGACCTTCATCTAAGACTAAAATCTTATCTGCATGAAGAATGGTACTGATTCTCTGCGCTACAATTAATGTAGTGGCATCCTTTGTTTCTTTTTTCAATGCCCTTCGCAATACCACATCTGTCTTATAATCCAATGCAGAAAAACTATCATCAAAAATATAAATCTCCGGATTTTTTGCAATGGCTCTTGCAATAGATAATCTCTGCTTCTGTCCACCGGAAACGTTAGTTCCTCCCTGTGCAATAACTGACTGCACACCATCTTCTTTTTCTTCTATAAAATCCCATGCCTGTGCAATTTCCGCCGCTCTTTGTACTTCTGCTTCTGTGACATTTTCTTTTCCATAGCGAATATTGGAATCGATGGTGCCGGAAAATAAAACACCTTTTTGCGGCACATATCCAATTCGTTTTCTTAATTCATGTAAAGGCATCTGCCGGATATCCACGCCATCCACCAAAATTTTCCCTTCTGTTACATCAAAAAATCTTGGAATAAGATTCACCAGTGTACTTTTACCACTTCCTGTACTTCCAATAAATGCAACCGTTTCTCCTTTATTGGCAGAAAAAGTAATATCTGTAAGAGATTTTCCATCCGCACCCGGATATGCAAATCCTACATGTTCAAAAACAACTTCACCTTTCTGTTCTGCTTTTGGCTGTACCAGAATTTCTCCATTTTTAATACTGACTTCTGTTTCCATAATCTCATTAATACGTTTTGCTGCTACATTTGCTCTTGGAATCATAATAGACATCATGGTAATCATCAAAAATGCCATAATAATCTGCATTGCATACTGCATAAATGCCATCATATTACCTACCTGCATATTTCCCGCATCTACGGCATGAGAACCATTCCATACAATTAAAACCGTAATGGCGTTCATCAAAAGCATCATAAACGGCATCATAAATGTCATGCAGCGGTTTACAAAAAGATTTGTCTTTGTCAGTTTCGCATTGGCATCTTCAAAACGTTTTTCCTCATGTTTTTCTCTGCTGAAAGCTCGAATAACCGGTACACCGGTAAGAATTTCTCTCGCTACTAAATTCAGCTCATCAATGAAATACTGAAGCTTTGTAAATTTCGGCATAACAAGTTTAAACACAAGAAAAACAAAAAGCGTAATTACAACTACTGCCAGCGCCAAAATCCATGTCATAGATGCGTCTGTCTGGAACACCTTATACACACCGCCAATTCCCAAAATCGGCGCATACAAAACAATACGAAACAGCATAGTAAACAGCATTTGTACCTGCTGCACGTCATTGGTACTTCTTGTAATTAAAGAAGCAATGGAAAAGTGATTTAATTCCTCTCCTGAAAAAGAAATAACTTTGCGGTAAATATTATTTCT
>URHS01000028.1 GCA_900547685.1 uncultured Blautia sp.
CGGGAAAAGGTGAATTAAAACAGCGTTGGCTGGATAGTGATAATCCTTTTACTGCCGGAAGAGTAACTGTTCCAAAAGATGTCACTGTATTAGGCGGCAAGACTTTTATTGCAAAGTCTAACAATTATGCAGCTTTATTGACACAAAATAAATATGGAGAATTTTATATTTCTATTGTATTTCATGCTGAAACAGAAAGTGCACTAATGGAAAGAATGTCAGAAATGCTGACTCAGACAAATAGATAAAAAATTACCATATTTTTTTATTTTACCATTGAATTTTCAAACAATATGCACTATAATTATTTTAACGATAACCACGTTTTTGGTAAATATACATATTACGTGCGGCTAAGGAGGAAATTGCGATGGTTCAGTTAATTGTAGGCGAAAAAGGAAAAGGAAAAACAAAAATACTTTTAGACAAAGTAAATAAGGAGATTAAAGAAGCAACAGGTACATTTGTTTATCTTGATAAAAGTAAAAAACACATGTATGAGTTAAACAACAAAGTACGTCTGATTGATTTATCTGAGTTTGATGTTCAAAACAGTAGTGAATTTATAGGATTTCTTTCCGGTATTCTTTCACAGGATAATGATTTGGAAAGAATTTTCTTAGACAGCTTTCTTAAAATCTCAAAAGTAACAGCTGAAGAACTTGCAGATGTATTAAAACGCCTGCAGACAATGGGTGAGAAATATCAGGTTTCTTTTGTACTCAGTGTATCAAAAGATGCAAGTCAGTTGCCTGAATGTGCAAAAGATATGATTCTCGTATCTATGTAATAAGCGATTTTCCTATTATACAATTCTACAAAAGTTCAAAACGAAACATACAAAAAGCCATCACACAATTTATTTTGCGTGATGGCTCTTTCGGTGCACTACATCTTTTCACCAAAATCCTGAATTCTTCCAAATAAGGTAAAAAGATATAATCCGCAAATTCCAACCAGTGCATAGATAATTCTGGTTATCCATACCATATCTCCGAATAAGAAAGTTACCAGATTGAACCGAAAAAATCCTATAAGTCCCCAGTTCACTGCACCGATTAAAGCAATTACTAATGCTGTGTAATCTAAAGCTCTGCTATTCATAAATGAAGCCTCCTTTATCGTTATTTAGTGTATCCGTAAAATCTTGTTTTATACAATTTTTTTCTATTGTGCTTCCATATAGAAAATGTTAAAATATAATATAATGCTGAAAAGACAATTAGAACAAAGGAGATTAAAGTTGTCAATCGGAAAGAAAATTTTAAAAAAAATTAAGCACGTTTTTTTATTTTTGAAAAAACTGCTGACCTTTAATATTACAACTATTATGTTTGGCGTTTTACTGCTTTACATGATTATTACCGTTATTTTATATACTACCTCCAGCCATGTAACTTCCTATCAGGTTACAGTAGGACCTTTAACAAAAAATCCTGTGTGTAATGCATTGGCACTTCGAGAAGAACAAATTGTGCCAGCAGGCAGTTCCGGTTATATTGATTATTATGCAAGAGAAGGTATGCAGGTAAGAAAGAACGGTTCTGTATATGCACTGGATGATAAAAAAACTGAAGCTTCAGATGTAGAACTTTCTGCTGAACAGTTAGAAAAAATGAGAGCTAATATGGCAAAATTTTCTTATAGCTTCCAAGGCAGCGACTTTTATGATACATACAGTTTCAAATATGAACTGCAGGGAAATATTCTTCATGCTTCCGGAATCATGGAGCAGACAGATAGTTCCGGTGAAGATACTGACGAAGACAGTAATGTTTTAAAAGGACAAGCTATAGGGGAATCTGTTTCTTTGGGAAATCAGAAAGTTTTCACTTCACCGGAAGCCGGAGTGATTGTTTATTCCACAGATGGTTATGAAGAAAAAACACCTGAAAACTTACAAGAAAATGACTTTGATGAAAAAGCTTATAAAAAAACAGAACTTCTGACCAATGAAAAAATCAAAAAGGGCGAACCGGTATATAAAGTAATTACCAGTGAGGAATGGACCTTAATGGTTCCTCTTACAGACAAATTAGCTGCTACCATTGCAGATCGAAGCAGCATTAAAGTAAAATTCTTAAAAGACGGAGAAACTCAAAACGGAACTTTATCCATTTCAACAATTGGAGATAAAAAAATTGCACAAATTAATTTAAGAAATGGTATGGCACGTTATGCCTCAGATCGTTTCCTTGAAATTGAACTTGTTGTCAATACAAGAAGTGGTTTAAAAATTCCGGTAAGTTCTATTATTACAAAAGAGTTTTATCTTATTCCAAGAGATTTCCTTGCAAATGGAAATAACACAGAAGGAAAAGGATTTATTCGAGAAGTACAACACAACAATAAAGAAGCTACCACAGAATTTGTAGAAGCCATAATTTACAAAGAAGTTGATGCAGAGGGAAATGAAATTACTTATGATACGGCAGATACTTCCGGTGGATATTGTTATGTGGATAAGGAAACTTTCCGGGAAAGCGATGTTCTAATTAAGCCGGATTCCAATGAAACCTTTGTCGTTGGAGAGGTAGATTATCTGGAAGGCGTATACGGTATGAATAAAGGCTATGCAGTATTTCGACAAATTGAAATTCTCGATCAGAATGAAGAATACTGTATTGTAAAACAAGGTACTTCTTATGGACTTCAGCCCTTTGATTATATTGTCTTAGAGGGCGAAACTGTTCAGGAAGAAGATATTTTATCTGGTACTTACTAAATGAAGGAAAGGAGAACGCAATGAGCGTCTGTGAAAATTATAAAGAAGTAGAAAAACATGTAGAAGATGCATGTAAGCGGGCAGGAAGAAAACGTGAGGAGGTTACTTTGATTGCAGTAAGTAAAACCAAACCAGTTTCTATGATAGAAGAACTTCTTTCTCTACATGTAACAGAGTTTGGAGAAAATAAAGTACAGGAACTTACTGCAAAAGCAGAAATTCTCCCTTCTGATCTTCATTGGCATCTAATAGGACATTTACAGCGTAATAAAGTAAAATACATTGTTGACAAAGCTTGTTTAATCCATTCCGTTGATTCCTTGCGCCTTGCAGAAGAGATTAGCAAAGAAGCACAGAAAAAACAAGTTACAGCAAAAATTTTGATTGAAGTAAATGTAGCAGAAGAAGAAAGCAAATTTGGTGTATTTATACCTGAGGTACTTCCCTTAATCGAAAAAGTATCTCATCTTCCCAATATTACTATTCAAGGTCTTATGACCATTGCGCCTTATGTAGAAAATCCAGAAGAAAATAGATGGATTTTTCAAAAATTAAAAAATTTAAGTATTGACATTAAAGGGAAAAACTTTGATAATGTTACTATGGATGTCCTAAGTATGGGCATGACAGGCGATTATGAAGTTGCCATTGAAGAAGGCGCTACCCATGTTCGAGTGGGAACCGGTATCTTCGGAGAAAGAAATTATACCATATAACAGATAGGAGATTTTATAAAATGAATATTTTAGGTAAATTTATAGATGCTGTAAAAGTAAACGATGATTTTGAAGATGAAAAACCGAAAAAAAGATTTTTCAAAAAACTAGATGATGACTTTGATGATGATTTTGATGATATTTCTTCATCAAAAAATTATAAGAAAACACAGAAACAGGCGGCTGCAACAAAACAGCCAAAACCTGCAAAGCAGACAACTACTGCTTCTAATAAAGTTACTCCTATGTATAATGTAAAGAAAAAAACTTCTTCCAGTGAAGTTTGTGTTATTAAGCCAAAACAGTTTGATGATGCAACAGAAATTGTAGATGCTCTTTTAGATAACTGCACTGTAATTTTAAATCTGGAAGGTCTGGATATCAATCTTGCTCAACACATTATTGATTTTACTTCCGGTGCAAGCTATTCTATTCAGGGAAGCATTCGCAAGGTTTCTTCTTACATCTTTATCTTAACACCGGAAGGTGTAGATATTACCGGTGATTCTCAGGAATTACTCAATGATATCACAGGCGGTTCCATGTACGAAGGGATTTAATTTTGCCTTATGGAAAAAGAAGAATTATTTAAAAAACGTATGTTAGAGTTAAGTAAGAAATCCTATTACAGAGGAATTCTTACTTACTCTGATTTTTTAGACTTAAATGAACAAAATATCCTTCACAGCCTCTCTTTTTCTGATACAGGAGTTCAGGTTCTGTTATTTGGAGGTTATGAAACAGCAGAGCGTCAGATGGCGGCATTCGTATCTGATGCTTTTTGTTGTAAAGAAGATTATCCTATTGCCTGTATCAAAATCTCTCCTTTAAATAAAAAATTTTCCGATGCTTTAACCCACCGTGATTATTTAGGTTCTATTTTAAATCTTGGAATTGAACGCTGTAAAATCGGTGATATATTAGTAGAAGAAGACGGTGCTTTTGTTTTTTGTCATACTTCCATGGCAGCTTTTCTAATAGATGAAGTATGCCGTATTAAACATACTCCTGTAAAAGCAGAACAAATTACAGAAGAAAGTCAGCTTCCCTCTCCCAAAAGAGAAGAAATTGCAGGTACTGTCGCCTCTCTTCGTTTGGATAGTGTAATTGGGCTGGCATTTCATACTTCCAGAAGCAGTATGATTTCTTATATTGAAAGTGGAAAAGTATTCATAAACGGAAAAAATGTCCTATCAAACGGATATGTATTAAAAGAAGGAGATATTATATCTGTTCGGGGAAAAGGCAAATTTCAATTTCATTCTGTAACCAGCAAAACAAAGAAAAATCGTTACCACGTAATTTTATATAAATATTGTTAGACAGGAGGAAATTCCATGAAACAAGAAATTTTACAAGTAAAAAAATCCGGAGATTTTCACTATAATATTTTTTTTGAAAAAAGTTTTGAAAAGCTTTCAGAAAAATTAAATACTTTAAACAAAAAAGGAAGAAAAATCTGTATTGTAACAGACAGTCATGTTGCTCCCCTTTATTTAGAAGCGATAAAAAAAGAGCTTGAGAAAACAGATTTAATTTTTACATCGTATATTCTGCCCGCAGGAGAAGCCAATAAAAATCTAAAAGAAATCGAAGGCATTTATGAACATTTAATCGTCAATCATTTTGACAGAGGAGATTTACTGGCAGCATTAGGCGGCGGTGTAGTAGGCGATATGACCGGTTTTACCGCAGCCACTTACCTGAGAGGTATTGATTTTATTCAAATTCCGACAACACTTCTTGCTCAGGTTGACAGCAGCATTGGTGGTAAAACAGGCGTTGATTTCGGTCAATACAAAAATATGGTAGGTGCATTTCACCAGCCTCTTTTTGTTTATGCAAACGTGCAGGTTCTCAAAACACTTCCGGAAACAGAATTTATCAGTGGGATGGGAGAAGTAGTAAAACACGGGTTTATACGCAGCAAAGACTATAGCCAATGGCTCTTGGCACATAAAAAAGAAATCATGGAAAGACAACCGGATATTTGCCAGGAAATGATTTATAAAAGCTGCGTTATAAAAAAGACCGTAGTGGAAAACGATCCTTTAGAACATGGAGAACGTGCAGTTTTGAATTTTGGTCATACCATTGGTCATGCAGTAGAGAAATTAAAAGATTTTTCTCTTCATCATGGCTATTGTGTTTCCATTGGATGTGCCGCAGCTGCATATTTATCTCTTAAAAAAGGCTGTCTGACGGAAGCAGAATATGAAGAAGTTCTGATGGAATTAGAATCTTTTCATCTGCCTGTAAAGGTAAGTGGGTTGTCTTTCGAAGATATTCTTATAACAACAAAATCCGACAAAAAAATGGATAAAGGGCATATTCGCTTTATTCTGCTTCAGGGATGCGGAAATGCAGTAATTGATACTTCTCTTTCTGATAATGATTTAATAGAAGCTATAAAGGAAATATGTAAAGAAAATAAGGAGGCGAATTTATGAGAAAAAGACAGCGTATTTTCTCTTTTATCCAGCTTTTTATTGCAGTTACACTGTTGACGGGTATTGACCAGTTAACAAAGTTTCTGGCTGTTGAAAATTTAAAAAACAAAGGAGATATTCCTTTAATTCCGAATGTATTATATCTTCAATATTTGGAAAACAGAGGCGCTGCCTTTGGTATTTTTCAAGACAAAAAAATTTTTCTGGTGCTTTTAACCAGTCTGATTTTAATCGGTGTCTGTTATGTTTTATGGAAAATTCCGGCAGATAAAAAATATATTTATCTAAAACTTCTATGTTTTTTAATCACTGCCGGAGGCATTGGAAATCTTATTGACAGAATACGTCTTGACTATGTTATTGACTTTATCTACTTTTCACCTATTGATTTCCCTGTATTTAATGTAGCGGATATCTATGTAAGTGTAGGTATGGTTTTGTTATTTATTGTGGTCTTATTTTATTACAAAGACGAAGATTTCGAATTTTTAAAATGGAAAAGCAAAAATAAAGGAGTCTGATTTATGAAACAGCTTTGCCTGCAGGTCGACTCTGCATACGCAGGAGAAAGAATTGACAAATATCTGGCTGAAGTAATGAGCGACTATTCCCGTTCCTTTCTGCAAAAGCAGTTAAAAGACGGAAATGTCAGCGTCAATGAAAAAAAAGCCAAAGCAAGTCTAAAAGTAGCAGAAGACGATGAAGTCCGCATTTTTATTCCGGAAAATAAAGAACCAGATATAGTTCCTGAAGATATTCCTCTCGATATTCTTTATGAAGACCAACAACTTCTGGTTGTAAACAAAGCTAAAGGAATGGTTGTTCATCCCAGCGCCGGACATTATTCCCAAACTCTGGTAAATGCTTTAATGTTTCACTGTAAAGACCAGCTTTCTGGAATAAATGGTGTATTAAGACCGGGAATTGTGCATAGAATTGATATGGATACAACAGGAGCTTTAGTTGTATGTAAAACAGATTTAGCACACCAAAGTTTAGCAGAACAATTAAAAGTACACAGTATTACACGGCGTTATCGTGCTATTGTTCACGGCCGTTTAAAAGAAGATTTCGGTACAATAGAAGGTACCATCGGAAGACACCCTACTGACCGCAAAAAAATGGCAATGAATGTAAAAAACGGAAAGCCTGCAACCACCCACTATAAAGTTTTAGAACGATTTGAACAATTTACTTATGTAGAGTGTGAATTGGAAACAGGGCGTACTCACCAAATCCGTGTTCACATGAGCAGTATTGGGCACCCTCTTTTAGGGGATGTGATTTATGGTCCCAAAAAATCTGCAGTTCCGGGATTACAAGGACAGACACTCCATGCCATGGTTCTTGGTTTTATTCATCCTATTTCCGGAAAATATATGGAATTTACCGCACCACTTCCAGAGTATTTTGAAAAACTGCTAAAAAAATTCAGAAAATAGTCAAAAGAATGTATACATTTACTAAAAAAAGGATTATAATAACTGTAATAAGAAAATAAGCATTGCATAAAAGAGAGGAGCGTGTCATTATGGCAGGAAATACAGTTATAACAATCGGACGTCAATATGGAAGCGGAGGGCGAGAAATCGGTATGCGCCTTGCTAAAGAGCTTGGTATTAAATGCTATGACAAAGAGCTGTTAAATCAAGCGGCAAAGGATAGCGGTATTTGTGAGGAGTTATTTGAACATCATGACGAAAAACCCACAAACAGCTTTTTATACTCCTTAGTAATGGATACATATTCCTTTGGTTATTCTTCAGCAGCCTTTGCAGATATGCCTATTAACCATAAAGTTTTTCTGGCGCAATTTGATGCAATTAAAAACCTGGCGCAAAAAGAATCCTGTGTTATGGTAGGACGCTGTGCAGATTATGCTTTATCCGATTATGAAGGTGCTTTCAGCGTATTTATTCATGCCGACTTGGATAAACGAATTCGCCGTATTGCAACAAAATACGATCTTTCTGATTCAGCAGCAAAAGATCGTATACGCAAAACTGATAAACAAAGAGCAAGTTATTACAATTATTATACCAGCAAGAAATGGGCTGAAGCTCCGGGATATGATTTATGTCTGGACAGCGGTGTCTTCGGCATTGATGGTTGCGTAGAAATGATTAAAAAAATGTTAGAACTGAAAAACCGTAAAATCTAACAAAACTACTTAAATAATTAAGTAAGATAAAGGAGACTGCCATATTAAACAGATTTGCATTTAATATGGCAGTCTTCTTTTATTTGTTCCATCCAGAAATAGAACTGTTTTTTATTGCCGTAAACATTCTTTCTTTTACTCCCGGATTTTCTTTTGTTAATGTTTTTAAAAGGTCTTTTGCGTATTGGCGTTTTGTATATCCATCTACAGGACAGGGACTTTTCTCAATTTCCAATTGGTATTTATTCTTAAAGCCAATTACATCCGCCTCATTTACATAGAGAAGAGGGCGAATTACAGTTAAATCCATGCGATCCAAATAAGTTTTCGGCGAAAAAGTGTGAAATCTTCCCTCATATATTAAGGAAAGCAGCATAGTTTCTACCACATCATCTTTGTGATGTGCGTAAGCTACTTTATTGCAGCCTAAATCCTTAGCCGCATTGTTCAATGCGCCTTTTCTCATTTTAGCACAGAGAGAACAAGGATTTTGTTCTTTCCTCTCTTCAAAAATAATAGGAGCAATGTCTGTTTTTACAAGGGTAAACGGAATCTCAAAATTATCGCATAATTGCCGGATTTTATCAGCACAAAAATCTTTATGGCCTAAATCAACAGTAATCGCCTCTAATTGAAATTTTTTGGGATAAAAGCGCATCAAACCATGAAGAGCATAAAGCATGGTAAGACTGTCTTTTCCTCCGGAAACACCTATTGCAATTTTATCACCTTCATCTATCAGCTGAAATTCATCCACTGCCTTTCTGGTAAGGCTTAATAATTTCTGTAATGTCATAAAATAAATATTCCTTTCAAACAATCATTCTTTCATACTCAGAGAGCATAGCATAGATAGAGAAAAAAAGAAAGATTTTTTCTGTGTTTATGAACACAAAAAATAAAATACGTGGTATAATATTTGCACGTTGTTCAAATAAAGTCCACGATGCAAAAAAGAAAGGAGGAAATGTATGAAGTTTCGTTGGAATAAAAAATATTTGTACTGGGGTACAACTGCATTTGCCGTAATTTGTGCAAGTCTTTTGTTCTATTTTATTATTTTTCGTATGGATATTTTTATGGGACGTATTAAAAATTTGGCAAGTATTTTGATGCCTGTTATTTGCGGTGCGATTATTGCCTATTTACTAATACCGGTAGTAAATTTCCAGGAAAGAAGAATTTATTACCTTTTAGAAGAAAAACGTCATTTAACCTTAGATAAAAAACATAAAAGAATCATTCGCTACGTTTGTATTGCTCTTGCATTAGTTTTTGCAGGTCTTGTGATTTATTCTCTGCTTGCCATGATTATGCCCAGTATCTTGGAGAGTATCATTAGTATCATCAATGATTCTCCGCGTTATGTACAAAATATCCGTCATTGGTTAGAATCTCTTTTAAAAGATAATCCGGAATGGCAGACTACAGTTTTTGAGTATTTAAACCGTTATTCTCCAAAAATAGAGACCTTTTTAAATGTTGAAGTTTTACCGCAAATTAAGCAACTTCTTCAATCTTTAACCACCGGAGTATTCGGAACACTTGTTTTTATTAAAAACCTCTTAATCGGATTAATTATTTCTGTATATATGATGTCAGGAAAAGAAGCCTTTGTTACACAATCAAAAATGCTCGTATATGCTGTTTTTGACACTGAAAATGCCAACAATGTTGTAAAAGCTTTCCGCTTTATACATCGTACTTTCGGAGGCTTTATCAGTGGTAAAATCGTTGATTCTATTATCATTGGTATTTTATGTTATATCGGTACCAGCATTATCGGTACTCCTTATGGTCTCCTTGTCAGTGTAGTAGTAGGAGTGACCAATGTCATTCCGTTTTTCGGACCATATCTTGGAGCAATCCCCAGTGCTTTTATTATCTTAATGGTAAATCCTATGCACTGTCTGTATTTCCTGATTTTCATTCTGCTTTTACAGCAATTTGACGGAAATATTTTAGGGCCAAAAATTTTGGGGAACTCTACAGGATTATCCAGTTTTATGGTAATTGTGGCAATCCTGTTGTTCGGTGGTTTAATGGGAATTCCCGGTATGATTATCGGTGTTCCTCTATGGGCAGTCTTCATGGCAGGAATAAAATGTTTCCGAAATCATGAATTAAAGAAAAAAGCCATGCCTACAGAAGAGTCTTTTTATCAGGATATTGCTTACATCAATCCGGAAACTTTAAAGCCTATTCATTTTTCAGAGGAAAATAATTTTTCTGAAGAATCTCAGAACAAAATAAGAAAAAAAGAAACAGAAGAGGAAGAGAAGTAAATGAAGTTAGTTATACAAAAAGTCAGTCATGCTTCTGTAGAAACTGAGGGAACATGCATTGCTGAAATTCAAAAAGGATTTCTGGTTTTAGTGGGTATTGGCAAAAATGATACCAAAGAAATCGTAGACCAGTATGTAAAAAAGATGGTAAATCTTCGTATTTTTACAGATAAAAATGGTAAAACAAATCTTTCTTTAGCAGATGTCAACGGAGAAGTTCTTTTGGTATCACAATTTACCCTATATGCTAACTGCAAAAAAGGAAATCGTCCAAGCTTTTTTGATGCAGGAAATCCAGAAGAAGCTCAGGCTCTGTATGAATATATGGTAGAAAAAGTAAAAGAATTTGTCCCCGTAGTGCAAACCGGAAAATTCGGTGCACTCATGAAAGTTTCTTTAATTAACGAAGGTCCGTTTACGATTTTATTAGATGAAAATACTTTTGCATAAAAAATAGTAATAGCAAAAATAAGCATTTGATTAAATTAAAACTTGTCAGAAAACATCTTTGAAATTGAAAATAGCAGTTTGAAAGATGTTTTTCTGATTCAATTAGTTTAGCGGACAAATACAGATTTAACCGAAAAACTATAGACTTTTTATTCTAATCATGTTAAACTACTCTTGAAATCATACTTTTGGAGGTCTTTTATGGCAAAACCAATTACTTATCGCGAACAAGAAAAAATTGAAAATACAGTAAAGCTCCGTGAATTTTTAATGGAACTTCCTCCTTATGTTAAGGATTATTTCCGCGCAAAGGAACCTACAACTTCAGACAAAACTCGTTTATCGTATGCCTATGATTTACGTGTCTTTTTTCGTTTTTTACAAGAAACAAATCCTACTTTAAAAGAAAAATCTCTAAGTGAAATTTCAATACAGGATTTATCTCTGCTTGAACCCGTTGATTTTGAAGAATTTCAGGAATACTTAAAGGCATATAAATCTGTAGATAATAAATTAGAAACCAATTCCCGCACCGGAATTGCCAGAAAAATGTCTTGCCTTCGCAGCTTTTATGATTATTTATGTAAACGTCAATTATTGTCATCCAATCCGGTTCGCCTTGTAGATATGCCTAAAATCAAGGAAAAAGCCATTATTCAATTAGATCCTGATGAAGTCGCTAATCTTCTGGACTATATTGAAAATTATGGAAAACAATTATCCGGTGTAAAGCTTTATCACTATAATAAACAAAAATACCGTGACATTGCCATTGTTACTCTTCTATTGGGAACGGGTGTTCGTGTATCTGAATTGGTAGGTCTAAATATAGGTGACATTGATTTTAAAAATAATGGTATCCGTATTCTCCGAAAAGGCGGAAATGAAATGATTGTCTATTTTGGCATTGAGGTAGAGCAAGCCTTGAAAGATTATCTGGAAATCTCTCGAAATGGCATTACTCCCCTCTCCGGCCATGAAGATGCTTTATTTCTCTCCGGTCAACGAAAACGCATTAGTGTAGATGCTGTAGAAAAAATGGTAAAAAAATATGCTTCTGCTGTTTCTATAAAAACCATTACCCCTCACAAATTGCGAAGCACTTACGGCACTGCTCTATATCGAGAAACCGGAGATATCTATCTGGTCGCAGATGTTTTAGGACACTCTGACGTCAATACTACAAAGAAACACTATGCCAAATTAAGCGATGAGCGCCGCAGATCTGCTTCCAAGGCCGTCGTTTTAAGAGAAAAATTAGAAGATTGATATTGTCAGATATTTTTCTGAGCCGGATTATTCAATAAGTTTCCACGATAATCAAACCGTGAGCCATGACAGGGGCAATCCCAGCTTAATTCCGCTGCATCCCATTCAAGTTGGCAACCCAAATGAGGACATCGGATATCCACAGCATAAATTTTGCCCTCCATGTCCTTATAAACACCGGCTTTTTTACCCTTGTACAGCACCACTCCTGCCTGTCCCGGCAAGATATCTTCCGCTTCCTTTCCCGGTATAAAAAGCACACGTTTTCCAAGTCCTTTTATAGAATGTCCTGTTTCCTTCAAAAGCGCAGATATATTACTCAAAGAAAATCTGGAAGGTGAAAAAACATCTTTGTAAAAGACCTCCTGTCCGCAAATCAAATCACGGAAAATAAGCGCTGCTGTCATAGCAGTTGTCATTCCCCACTTTTGAAATCCGGTGGCAACATACCAATCCGGATTTTCTTTGGAATACTGCCCAATATAAGGGATTTTATCTAATGTCATGCAATCCTGTGCTGACCAGTGGCAAATTTCCTGATTGTTTGGAAACCATTTCTCTGCTGCCTTTCGCAGCGCATCATAGCTCCCTGTATTTTTCCCTGTGCGATGTCCCATTCCTCCCAGCAGCAAGTATTCCCCATAATTACGAAAAGAATAATCTCCTTTTTCTGCCCCCATATACATACCGTTTACCTGTGCCGCATCTTTTAAAGCAAGCACATAAGAACGTTCCTGATGTATTCTTGCAAAATACATTCCGGGAAAATTCACAAATGGAAAATGACAGGCAAAAATAATTTTTTCTGCCTGCACACTTCCCTGTTTTGTTATAAGCTTATTCCCTTCTACCCTTTCTACTTCTGTATTCTCATAAACCTTCACTTTTTCACTGATGGCTTTTAAAAACTTCAGCGGATGAAATTGTGCCTGATTTTGAAACTCCACTGCGCCCCATACAGGAAAAGGCAATGGAAGCTCCTCTTTAGTAAGCGCCGCAGGAAGTCCTAAAAGGCAGGCTGCCTTTGCCTCTGCTTCCAGTTCTTTTCGGCTTTTGGAATAAATATAAGAATTTTTATATTCGAAATCGCAGTCTATCTGCAAATCTGTAATGATATTCTGATATTCACGGATTGCCGTTTCATTTGCCAGCGCATACTGCTGCGCTTTTTCTTTGCCATATTGTTTTAACAAAGAATGATAAATCAACCCATGCTGGGACGTAACCTTTGCTGTCGTATTCTGCGTCTGTCCGCTTCCTATTTCCTTTGCTTCCAAAACCACGACATCTTTTCCCTCTCTTTGCAGATAATAAGCAGCTAAAATTCCCGTCATTCCCGCTCCTATCACTGCAACCTCTGTTTCTATATTCTCATCTAAAGGTTTTCGTTCTTCTATTTCACAGGTTTCTCTCCAAATTGATTTCATAAACTACTCCTATATGCCGCAGTGCATTTTCTGCACAGCGTTTTTATTGCACAGGACACCATTTCCCATACAATAAATAATATGTCATACAGGCAGCTTTCTTATTCATAAGGACACAGCACAATAATTTTCTGCGGTGTAGTCTGTGGAGGAATACTTTTCGTTGCAGCAGTGTAATACACCAAAAGCTCCATGTTTATAGGCGCACAGGCATATCTCTGACCATTAATGGTAGAAATATTTGTCATAGGACTTAAATTCAGCTTTAAAGACTGCCCCTGCGCTTCTAAGTTTTCATCAAAATAAGCCAGCATAACCTCTTGATTTTGCCTGAGCGCCGTAATCAGCTCCGCCTGATACTGGGGAGGAAAAATGGCGGGCGCAGGCAAGCTTGTGTCATAAAAAGTGGCAATCCTCATTCCCGGTCTTAAACGTACATTGTGAATAACTGTGGTATCTCCTGTGAGAATAAAATTGATTGTTTCGTTTTCCTTATTTTCAACCTTTAGGGAAATCACCATGGTACAGCAGGAATTTCCATGCGTGATACGCTCAATAATTCCGACTACTTTTTCATAATTACTATAATCCATAAAAAAATCCTTTTTTCTTTATTCTATGACAGAAGCCGTAAAGGGTTCACCCTGCTGCCAACGCATTTGCGCTGTGTCCCAGTTTATGACTTTAAACCAATTATCAATATAATCGCCTCTTAAATTATAATGCTTCAAATAATAGGCATGCTCCCACACGTCAATACAAAGTACAGGAGACATTTTATTCAAGCATGGAACGTCTTGATTTGCAGTTGTAATAATCCGAAACATTCCTCTTTCCCATACCAGCCACGCATACCCCGAACCAAATACAGACAATGCCGTCTGCTTAAAAATTTTCTGAAATGCTTCAAAGCTCTGGAACTGGCTTTCAATTTCCTCATACAGTGGATTGTGTGGGACTTTCTTTGGAGGCTGAAGTCCTTCAAAATAAAATCTGTGATTGTATACGCCTCCGCTGTTTCTTCCAATATCACCGGGCATTTGTGTCAGTTCCTCCAACGTACATGCTTGCAGCTTTGGCTCTTTGGCAAGGAGTTTATTCAGATTATCAATATAGGCTTGTAAATGCTTCTCATGATGCAAATACATGGTTGTGGCGTCAATATAAGGCTCTAATGCCTGAAAAGCATACGGCAAAGGTGTGTTTATAAAAGGATATTGATTGTTATTCATAGCAATTCTTCCTATTATCGAATTATAGATATTCTATGCGAAATTCCAAGAAAAGTTACATTTGCTCCGCTTTTATCATAATTTGAGTAATATAATCTTCGTCTTTTGATACAGAAAAATCATTCATCCCCCACTCATAGGCAAAGCCCGTCAGATGGAAATTCTCTTCTTTTGCATAAGTAAATATTTTCTTATAAAGCTTCGGCAATTCATTCCAGCTCCCTTTCAAATAGGCACACAAATAAGTACCCTTTGGTTTTATCAGCACGCCCTCTTTGGGTACTTTCCCGAAAGCCGGCGTAAAAAGCCCGTCATACTCCTGAAATTCTCCTTTTTCTGCCTTTTCCACAGAAAGATAGCTTCCTATTCCCATACGGCACTGCTCTATTCCCCAGACTTCTTTTACATGAGCAAATGCTTCCTCCAGAAATTCTTCCTCAAAATTATAAGGTGTAGTCAGATATTGCTCCTCCTCGCACTCCTTTAAAAAAATTTCTCCTCCTTTTAATTGCTCACAGCTTTCTGTTTGATTTTTTATCACAGCAAGAATATGTTTTGTTCTTGCAAGCTTTTCCATCTGCCTGTCAATTTCACTGATTTTTGCATCTGCCAGTTGCAAAAAATCCTTGGGATTTGGATGCTCTATATATTCTTTTATTTCTGCCATACTCATATTCAACTCCTTCAGCATACGAATATACTCAAACACCCTATTTTGTGAGGTTTCATAATAACGGTATTGATTTTCCCCTTTTTGAGCGGGAGAAAATAACCCAATACTGTCGTAATAATGCAGTGTTCTTTTATTTACTTCATGAAGCTTTGCAAATTCTGCTGTGGTAAGCAATTTCGTACTTTTTTTCATTATTTTCAAATCTCCTATTGACTCTACACTAACTGTATACTTTATTATACAGTACATCAAAGAAAAAAACAAAAAACTTTATGGAAACAGGAAGGATGATGAAAATGGAATTTAGAGAATTCAGAAAAGAAGACACCCCTGCATTGGAAGGGATTATTCGCCAAACTTGGAATTATTATAGATTTGCCAGTCCCAAAACAGCCCAAAAGCTTGCCAGAGTATTTCTAAGCAGTTGTCTTGCCAATCAAACCTTTTCTCAGGTAGCTTTGGAAAATGGAAAACCTGTGGGAATTATTCTTGGAAAAAATATTGCCGTTCATAAATGCCCTCTTTCATACAGATGGAAACAAATTTGTTCTCTTATCTCTCTCTACCTGACAAAAGAAGGGCGAAATGCCTCCAAAATCTTTGGCAGTGTAAATGGTATTGATAAGGAATTACTTGCCACATGCAGACCTTATCCCGCAGAGCTGGCGCTTTTTGTTATCAGTCCTGACTGCCGAGGGAAAGGCGTGGGGAAACAATTATACCAGCGATTTCTCCAATATCTGAAGAAGGAGCATTTAGACAGCTTTTATCTCTACACCGATACCAGCTGCAACTACGGTTTTTATGAACATCAGGGAATGGTACGAAGATGTGAAAAAGAGCATCTTTTTACGGTTAATCAGCAGCGTTCAAAAATGACATTTTTTATTTATGATTGTGAAATCTAAAAAGGTTGCCGCAGGAAGTCTTCCGCTAAACAGGGAGGCTTCCTACCGAAAATTATTTTATATTAACTTATCCAACTCAAATAATAGTTTTGATTTCATTTCTTCTAATTCCTTATGAGAAGGGCGATTACTGTCATCGTACATTTTTTCCATTGGATACCACCAAACTTCATATATGCACCTCCAAATCATAATTTACTGCACTACAAACTGGGATTTATCACTCTGGTAATTCCATTTCATCATTCATTTTTACAAATCCATACTTTTCATACAATGGTCGCCCCATATCAGTTGCTTCTAATGAAATAGCTGTAATGCCCTTGCTTTTAGTATCTCTAATCAGCATATCTAATGTTTTATAAGCAATTCCCAGTCTTCTATATTCAGGATTAGTATACATATTCATGATATAAGCCTTGTTTCCACTTGGATTGTGGTAAGTCGGCATTACTTGAAAAAAACTAACACCACCAGCCCCTACAAAACGATTTTCATCAAAAACCAAATATGCAATATGAGATCTGTCACAAAGAGCTTTTTGATAATAATTATAAGATTGTCTTTCAACTTCACTCATATCAGTATCAGCAGAAAGTTTATTAGCTGCTCTTAATACCTCTATTCTTGTTTCTGTCAATATATCTATATCTTCAAGCGTTGCTCTCTTATATGTTAAATTCATATCTTGTTCTCTCCCACAACTTCTAATTTATACTTCTCTTTCAAAAATAATTTGATAATAAACAGGAGTATTAACCCCTGATTTCTCGTTGATTGGCGTAACAATTTGTTTCAATCGCCAGCCGCATTCTGCTTCTGAAATTATTACTTTTTTACATTCTTCAAATGTAATGCCTGTTAAACCCATTTGTTTCTTTACTTCAACAAATTTGTATTCATATTTTTTCATAACCTTGCACCTCCACAATTTCCTCTTTTCTTGTTACCGGATGCTATCAGTTCAAAACAGAAAGAACCGCAGATATCATACAAATAATAATTACACCACCACAAAATACTAATATAACTTTCTTTAGTTTTTTATTCCCGTTAAACATCTTATCTATATCTTCTGAAAACAGTGCTACAATAACCCCCACAATGACTGGAGCTAAATATTTCCACATCGTATTTCACCTTCTTACGACTTCTAAATTTGTCTATTATTATTTTTTAGTATACCATAAGAAAATTGAATAGTCATTATTTTTCTGTTATCTGTCAGAATATTTTTTCATCTTTGCCTTACCGTTCTTCTTGCCATCGTAGTAAATTAGTAATAAATTTCTAAAATAGATTTATTTCCTTTCCAAAAAGCTTTATAATAGGATAGAAAACAGAAAGGAGTTTTAAATATGAATACATCAGAAGTTATTCGCGCGCGCAGAAGCATTCGAAAATACAAAGAAAATTTCGTAATTCCTCAAAAAGATATTGAAACCATGTTAGAAGCTGCCATGATGGCTCCAAGTGCCTGCAATACAAGACCTTGGGAATTTGTGGTTGTAGAAAATCCTAAAATCAAAGAACAAATTATCGAAATCAGTTCTCATACCTCTATGCTCCAAACTGCAAGTCTCGCCATTGTGGTATGTGGAAGACCTGATTTACAGGAAACTATCTGCAGCGCTTTCTGGCCGCAAGATTGTGGTGCAGCTATTGAGAATCTACTCCTCCAAGCAACGGATTTAGGATATGGCGCCTGTTGGTGTGGTTTTTATCCGGTAATGGAACGTGTGGAAAAACTACAAAAGCTGCTTCAGGTTTCCAGTATCCCTTTGGCTGTGGTTGCTGTAGGAAAACCAGACCAAAATCCCGACGCACGAGGATTTTTTGACCCATCCAGGGTTACTTATTTAAAATAAGAGAAATGATAAAGGCAGGTATTTGACATGAGTCATTTTTTTCTTACAGGAGCTTCCGGTATTGGAAAGTCTACTCTTCTTAAAGAAGTTTTAAAGGATATAAAGATACCTGTATCCGGATTTTTCACTCAAAGACAGGTTCTTCCCGACTATACTACCGGAGGTTTTTGCCTTCTTCCCTGGAACAGCAACATTCCCCTTACTGCTCCTTACAAAGCAGAGAAATCAGATTTATTCATCAAAAAATCTGATACAGGCTGGAAAAAAGATTTAAGTGTTTTTCAAACTACTGCAATTACATTATTACACGAAAATACACCTTTAAAATGTCTGGATGAAATTGGAGGAACGGAGTTTCTTGTTCCGGAATTTTCCAATGTGCTTTACGCTTTGTTGAAAAGTAATGTCTGCTGCGTAGGTGTAATAAAGAGTCCACAAAATCTGACTTCTATGATGACACGAGTAGAGATGAAAACACAGGAAGCTATAAAGCTTCATAAACTGCATAAAGATATGATAGAACAATTTCACAGTTCTATTGTGGAATTAACTGCATTTAATCGGGAAGAAGTAAAACTTGCCTTAAAAAACTTTTTAGAAACTGAGGTTCATGAATGAAAAAGAAAAATCAAAAGCATTGGCTTCCAGGGCTGATTCTACTATTTCTTATTTGCTTTTTTTCTTCTTTTCTTCTGGGACGATATCCCATTTCCCCTGTGGAATTGGTAAAAATTCTATTTTCTAAAATTTTTCCGATTTCACCTACATGGGATCCTCAATTAGAAACTGTTCTGTTTCAGATACGACTTCCAAGAGTGTTTATGGCAGCACTAATAGGAGGAGGATTATCCTGTGCCGGTGCTGTATATCAGGGTATTTTTCAAAATCCACTGGTTTCTCCCGATGTATTGGGTGTTTCCTCAGGAACGGGATTTGGTGCTGCTTTAGGACTTCTATTAGGCTTCAGTTATCAGGCAGTTTCAGCCAGCGCACTTTTTTTTGGACTCTTGGCTGTCTTTGTTGTTTATTTAATTAGCAGAAAAGTAAAAAGCAGCCCTACCCTCGCACTGGTACTGGCAGGCATTTTAATAAGCTCTCTGTTCTCATCTTCCATCTCTTTGGTAAAATTGGTAGCTGATACAGATAATGTTCTGCCCGTTATTACTTACTGGCTTATGGGAAGTCTTGCCTCCATTCGCACAGACGATGTTCTCTTTGCGGCACCTCTGATTATACTGGGGCTTGTTCCCCTTTATCTTTTTCGGTGGCAGATGAACATTGCAACTTTAGGTGATGATGAGGCAAAATGTATAGGAATTCCTATTCAAAAAGTTCGTTTTCTCGTTATTTTTTGTGCTACACTGATTACAGCAGCAGCTGTATCCGTAAGTGGAATGATTGGCTGGATTGGATTGATTATCCCCCATCTCGGAAGAATTTTAGTGGGAAATGATTATCGTAAGCTTTTCCCTGCATCCTTCCTGTTGGGCAGCAGTTTTCTTGTAGTAACCGATAACTGTGCAAGACTTTTATCTACCAATGAAATTCCTATTGGAATTTTAACTGCTTTTATTGGCGTTCCTATTTTTTTATATCTGATTTTGAAGAAAGAAAGTAATTTTTAAGAGGTGATAATTTGAATTTATCCGTACATTCCCTGTATTTTTCCTACGATACAGCGCCCTTATTAAGGGATATTCATTTTTCTCTTGATACAGGAAGCTTTGTGTGTGTATTAGGAAAAAACGGTGCAGGGAAAAGCACCTTGTTTCAATGTATTTTAAATCTGCAGAAAAATTATACAGGGCGGATTTCTCTTGACGGGCAAGACGTGAAAATTTTTAAAGAAAAAGAACTGGCAAAATTCATTGCCTATATTCCTCAAATACATAAACAAAGCTTTGCTTTTTCTGTATTTGATACGGTTCTCATGGGAACTACTGCCAGCCTTTCTCCTTTTTCCACACCAAAGGAAACACAAAAAGAAACCGCAATGGAAGCTCTCCGACTTATGGGGATAGAAAAATATGCTTTCCGCTCTTTTTCTCATTTAAGCGGCGGAGAACAACAAATGGTTTTGATTGCCAGAGCCCTGGCTCAAAAAGCCCCCATTCTTATTATGGACGAACCATGCTCAAATCTGGACTATGGAAATCAAATCCGTCTTTTAAAAAAATTAAAACAACTGTCTGCCCTCGGATATCTTGTTCTGCTTTCCACTCATAATCCGGAACATGCTTTTCTTTTTGCAGACAAAGTGCTTGTTTTACATAATGGAAATACTATGGCACTGGGAAAACCACAGGAAGTGCTTACTGCTTCCCTATTAGAAGAAATATACAATATCCCCATACAACTTTATACCTCTTCTGATATTCCGCAACCTGTGTGCATTCCCAAAATTTAATTTTTTTATTTATTTTACTTATGGAGGATTTTATGAAAAAGAAACTATTTACTATTTTATTATCTGTATCACTACTTTTTAGCTTTACCGGCTGTTCAAAAGAAGAACCTGCAAAAGAGCCTGTGAAAGAAACTCAGACACAAGAAAATACAGAACCTGAAACAGAAGAAACTCGCACTTTTACAGACTCTGTCGGAAGAACTGTAACTATTCCAAAGGAATTGAAAAAAATTGCACCTTCCGGTCCTGTGGCTCAGTTAGTGTTATATACTGCTGCACCGGATTTACTCTGCGGGCTTGCCAGAGAATTCCCAAAAACAGCAGAAGGCTATATTGATGACAGCTATTATTCTCTTCCTGTTTTCGGTCAGTTCTATGGTAAAAATGCCAATCTAAATATGGAAGCACTTTTAGAAGCGGCACCGGAGCTTATCATTGATATCGGACAAGCAAAAGAAAATATCAATGAAGAATTAGATGCTTTAAGTGAACAGCTTGGTATTCCTGTTGTCTTTATTGAAGCAACTCTGCCTACCATGGAAAGCGCCTATACACAGCTGGGAGAATTAACCGGAAATACAAAAGAATGTGAAGAACTTGCAAAATATTGTAAAAACCTTTTAGAAGATACTTCTCAAAAAGCGGCATCCATATCAGAAGATGAGAAAAAGACTATTTACCTGGCTTCCGGAAGTGATGGCTTAAATACCAATGCCTCTGGTTCTATTCATGGAGATATCGTAGATCAAATCGGTGCAGTGAATGCTGCAAGAGTTGACGCAGCCTCTACAGGCGGTGGAAGTGAAGTTTCCTTAGAACAGATTTTCCTTTGGAATCCGGATATTGTTTTAGCAGACACCAAAGAACTTTATGAAAAGCTTTTAAATGATCCCGCATGGCAAGATTTAGAAGCTGTAAAGAATAAACAGGTTTATCAAATTCCTGATATTCCATACAGCTATATCAACAATCCTCCTTCTGTCAATCGTTTTATCGGTATTCCTTGGCTTGGAAATATTGTTTATCCGGAAGTTTACACCGAAGATATTCGAAAAGAAGTAACTAAATTTTATGAACTCTTTTATCATATTGAATTAACAGAAGAACAGCTTGACGAAATTCTTTAAATTCCGTTTTTCTCACAGATATCTGCCAGACAGCATCTTTCACAATGAGGTGTTGTTCTGGCAGTACATATTTCCCGTCCATGATATACAAGACGATGACAAAAGTCACTTCCCTCTTGGGGAGGAATAATTTTCCATAATTCCATCTCTACCTTTTTCGGTTCTTTGATATTTTCTACCAGACCAATACGATTTACAAGACGAATACAGTGGGTATCTGTAACAATAGCAGGCTTTCCGAATACATCACCCATAATCAAATTTGCACTTTTTCTTCCTACTCCCGGAAGCTTTAAAAGAGCCTGAAAATCATCCGGTACTTTTCCCTGATATTCATCCTTTAACATCTTCATACAAGCACAAATATCTCTTGCCTTGCTTTTTCCCAAACCACAGGGACGCACAATTTCTTCTACTTCTTCTACGGATGCTTCTGCCAGAGCATTTATATCCGGATATTTTGCATATAAATCCTCCACTACTACATTTACTCTTGCATCCGTACACTGTGCAGCTAAACGCACACTTACCAGTAATTTCCACGCATCATCATAATCCAGAGTACACCCTGCATCCGGATATTCTTCCTTCAAACGGGCAATGACTTCCAACGCTTTTTCCTGCTTTGTCATTTTTCCTTCTCCTTAGTTCTTTTTACTATCCAAATGGTTAATCATACTGGCTAAATATCCAGCGCCAAAACCATTATCAATATTTACTACACTAATACCGCTGGCGCAGGAGTTTAACATAGACAAAAGTGCAGACAAACCTCCAAAATTTGCCCCATATCCCACACTGGTAGGTACTGCAATTACAGGACAATCTGCCATACCTCCAATAACACTTGCCAATGCTCCTTCCATACCTGCAATGGCTACAATCACACGAGCACTCATAATCTCCTCTACATGATCCATAAGGCGATGCATTCCTGCCACCCCCACATCATAGAGACGTACAACTTCGTTTCCATATATTTCTGCTGTAAGAGCCGCCTCCTCAGCCACGGGCATATCACTGGTTCCTCCTGTGGCAATGACAATTTTCCCAGCACCATCCGGTACCGGAATTTCTCCAATTCTTCCAGTCCGTGACATTTCATCATATTCTAAATCTAAATATTGTTTCACATAATCAGCAGCTTCTTGGCTCATTCTGGTAATCAGCACTGTTTTTTCCTGCTCTTTTAACATTGCCTGTGCAATTTTTAAAATCTGTTCCTTTGTCTTTCCGGCACCATAAATCACCTCTGCCATTCCCTGACGAATACCTCTGTGTGTATCCAATTTTGCAAATCCCATATCTTTATATGGCTCTGTTTTAATCTGAAGCAAAGCTTCCTCTGGTTTTACTCCTCCGGCTGCCACCTGTTCCAAAAGCGTCTGCAACTGTTTTTTATCCATTTTCTTCTGTCCTTTCTATGGTGTCATACTTCTCCAGAAAATGATGTTTCACACCATTTTCCTTATATGCGATCACGGTACTTAAATTTACATTTTCTACACTTTTAAAAATATTTCCTTCAATAAAAGGATTGATTTCTTTTAATTCTTTTATGAGTCCTTTGATTTCCATCCGCTTTGAGCCTGTGCTTCCATCTTCTCTGCAAGTAGTACAGGTATCTGTAAAACGACAGGCACATTGAATAAAATGTAAATCATTATAATCACGCCAATGCTTAATGTCATCCTCTCGAATAAGATACATCGGACGAATCAGTTCCATTCCCTCAAAATTTGTGCTGTGAAGCTTTGGCATCATGGTCTGAATTTGTGCTCCATAAAGCATTCCCATAAGAATGGTTTCAATCACATCGTCATAATGGTGCCCTAAAGCAATTTTATTACATCCCAGCTCCTTTGCTTTGCTGTACAAATATCCTCTACGCATACGGGCACACAGATAACAAGGGGATTTCTCAATTTCATATACGGTTTCAAAAATATTAGTTTCAAAAATAGTAATCGGAATATTTAAAAGCCGGGCATTTTCTTCAATTACTTTTCTGTTGGTTTCATTATATCCCGGGTCCATAACCAGAAAGATCACTTCAAAATTCACCTTTCGATGCTTTTGCAGTTCCTGAAAAAGTTTAGCCATCAACATGGAGTCTTTACCACCGGAAATGCACACGGCAATTTTATCGCCCTCTTTGACAAGTTCATATTCGTTAATAGCTTTTGTAAAACGACTGAAAATGCTCTTATGGAACTTTTTTCGTATACTTTTCTCAATTTCCGGATATCGCTCCTCTTGGGAAAAGCTATCTAAAAGCCATGCTCCATAGCCTCCCGCAAGATGTACGGCATCATACCCTTTTTCTGCCAGTTCTTCGGCTGCATCATAGCTTAAAATTCCTTTTGCACAGTATAAAACGAGCTTCTTTTCTTTTAAAAGAAGCTCCGGCTCCTCTCGAAGCTTTGACAGAGGAATATTTACTGCACCGGGAATAAAACCATGTGCAAAAGCTGCTTCATCTCGAATATCAATCAGCATATATTCCTCTGTATTTAAGTTTCTTAAATCTTGCATTTGTATTTCTAATGTGTTGTTCATCCTATAATCTCCACTCTATAAACTGGTGAAAGTAAAATTCACACCAGTTTATATTGTACTGGAAGAAAAAAAACTTGTCAACGAAAGAAGAATTATTCCAAAGCTCCTTTTATTTCCTTTTTTCTCTTTAATATCCGTTCATTTCGGCTGCCAAAAGCTTCTGCTCGCCCTTTCAATAAAACAGCCCTTCCTTGTGGTGTTCTTGTATAGACAAGCTCATATTTTCCTAAATGAGAAGACATAATTTTCTGGAAGAAAAGAGCATCCTGTTTTGTTCTGGAAAAAACAGAAGGCACACAATAATATTTCGTTATATGCCCCAAACTATTCGGTGCATATAAAAGATAGCGCTGGTTATCCACTGCTGCTAAAAATTCTTCCATACACTGGGCAAACAATTCTTTTTCTCTTGTAGTCCCTCCACTTAAAAATACTTTATAATCAATTCCATTTTCTGCAAACACGCTTACTTTACATGAAGATATAATATTTTGAGACTCTACAAGAGCTGCTCTCATTCCTTCTGCCATTTCTCTTAACCGCCTTAAAGGACTGGAAAAATGAACAAAACGCCACACACCCCAAACAAGAATCCCAGCTGCTGCCAAGGTAAAGAATAAATCTACCAAATCCAGATTTTCATAATTTCTCCGAAAAGCTCCACGCATAATTCCTTGGCTCATTCGAATTGCAACACTTATTGCAATCATACCCAAAGCATTGAAAAACGAAGCACTGGGATTTAAAAGCTTCTTCTTCATTTTACAGGTTTCTACGGCTTCTATATTTCCCTGAATATGTATTGCCTGCTGCCACTGAACTTTCAATTCCTCCCGCATGCAAGCCCGAAGTTTCATATCTTCATTGATTTCCATGAAATGTCTGTAAGTATACGGCGGAGAAATAGTATTTAAACGCTCCATACCGTTTTCAATCACTATTCCGTCATAACTCACACCTACAAATCCCATCATCCTTCTTTGCAGTGTACGGAAATCTTCTGTCAGTTCACAAGCTTCTTTTCTATCTGTCATACAAACTAAATGCCAAATATTGCTGGTTTTGTCAGGATTGCTCTTCATTGCACGAATAGCCCGTCCTCTCATCTGATTTCCCAATACATAAGAGCCCACAGAACTTGCCATAATTAAAGCATTAATGCAAGGAGAATCCCAGCCTTCTCCCAACAACGATTTTGTTTCGATTAAAATCTCAATCTCTCCTTTTTCAAAGAGCATGGTACTCATTTGTGTACACAAATGATTATTTTCCGTAAGCAAAATCTCACTATATCCCAGACATTCTCCATTTTCATTTAGCAATGCTTTTGAAGGAAGCTTCTCTATTCCCAAGAAACAGGAAATACGCTTTAATGCAGCCAATGCTGTGTCAGGAACGTAAATCAAGCTTCCACACAAAACACCTAATTTCCAATCCGGATTCTCCCTTCTCAACATCTCAAAAATAGGAAGCACGCCCAGACTGTCTGGCAAAAAATTAGGCTTTCCCAGCTTTTTTGCATATTCCTTTTTAATATAATCTGTCAAAATCAACAGCCGTAACTGATTACCCATAGAAGAATATTCCAGCCTGCAGATTTCAAAAATACTTTTTAACTTTCCGGCACTGTTCATCAAAGTCTTTTCCAACTTTTGATTTACTAAAAAAGTAACGTTCTTTCTCTCTATCAATCCATTAGCTTTTAACCGCTGAATAAGTTCCTCTCTATATTCTTCCTGACATACAAACTCAGATACATCCTCATATAAAAAACCCTGTAACAAAATCTCCATCCATTTTTCAGACATAGGAGGAAGTTCTTTTACGTTCAAAATTTTCAGCCATCTATAAGAATAGGGAATACCCTGTTCCTGACAATAAATCAACAGAGACGATAAATAAGCTGGATTTTCCAGTAACTTTTCCAAATACCCCTGTACGTCTTCCAGTCCTTTGTGAGATGCCACAGCTTCTTTTAAACGCACATCACTCATAAGTTTTTGCATCATTTGAACTGCTTTTTGTCGGAAGAAGTCTACTTTTTCCTGTTCTTCACCTGTGGGATAATTAAAATACACAAAATCCTGATGAGGGCAAAGGCTGTTTTCCTTTACAAGCTCAGGAACTGTAATTTCTTCATCTACTGGTCCGCACATATTACAATAACGTTCCCATTGCGCCGGCGTGGCATCGTAAGGAGGTGTTGCGGTCAAAGAAATTACCGTAATTTCTCCCATTTCTTTCATAAATTCTTCCAATGCTTTCCACCATTCATTTTTCAAATGGTGACATTCATCCAGACAAATGACTTCTATTCCGGCTTTCCTTACAGTTTTTAGAAGTTCAAAGTGAGAAAAATCCATGGTTTCCTGATTTTCTATTTCCTCTTCCTCCATCATTCCGGCATAGCGTGTCATGCCACAAAATAA
This sequence comes from uncultured Blautia sp., assembly GCA_900547685.1. Classification (GTDB taxonomy): domain Bacteria; phylum Bacillota; class Clostridia; order Lachnospirales; family Lachnospiraceae; genus Blautia. Next base: position 26,687 of record URHS01000028.1, read on the forward strand.
AGTCTGATAGGTAATAGAAGTAATCAGTTTTGGATTTTTAATATCGTTGGAAAGAATATCTTCTGATGAAATCTTATCATTTAAGAAGTTGTCTTTTATTCTATCCAACCATTGTTCTCGAATAACAATTCTTGGAGAAAGTATAAGACAAGGCTTTTGTGTCCGTCTGATAAGTTCAATGCCTAAAGTTGTCTTTCCTGCACCAGGAGCAGCTACAATATGTATTTTCCCATCGGAAAGATACGCATCACATGAATTTAAAACACGTTCCTGATATCTTCTCCAGAAGCCTTTAAAAGATAAAATATTATCATATAAATTCATATATTCGGTCCCTTCTGGTATATTTTATAAAAAGACTATGTATCTCTACACAGTCCTAAAAATAGCTTACAGTATATATTTCAAATTTCCTGTTTTCATTTCGTCAATTTTTCCAGCAAACATTTCATCAAATACTTGTTCACATGGTACTTTACACATTCTCTTTTCTTTTGACGTATCCTGTATTCTAAACGTAGTCTGCCCTTTTCCCACACAACAACTCATATATGATTTAATATATGGTTCTGCATCCTCCCGTTTAAAATTAATTTCCTTTTGAAGTCTTATAAAAGAAGATAAAACGCTAATGCAACTAGCTCCTCCCATAGCAATAATTCCATTTCTAGCGTTTTTATCATCTGAACAAAATACATAAACTTGTTGCCCAAACTTCATATTCAAAACTTGCAGCAACACATAAGATTTTAATTCACCAAGATTTTTCCCAGCTCCTATAGTGTCACAATCTAATGTTAATATTTCAAGGAATTCCTCTTTTCCTATACATAAACCATCTATTCTGGATACTTCTATAAAGTTATCTTCAAAGTAACCATCTTTATACGCATCACAAGCATTCTTCAACATTTCGATATACATTGCTATGGCTAGCTCTCCATAAATAAATGTCAAATCATCTAAAATCATTTTATCATCATAAAGGTTTATATACTGATTTTCAACCTTATCCTTAAACCATGCCGGTGCTCCGGCAATATTGTGACGCAGAAGTTCAATACTTATCTGCTTATGGCAATAAAAAGTATAATTTGGCATTGCCATAATTTTATCAATTAGCTTATTTTCATCATCCTTGCGTATTAGATGCATTTTTGAAATAAAATCTGTGTCAGGCAAGGCATACTTTTTCTTTGCCATACCTTCACCTTATCTTTCTTCTTGAAATTCTTGTCTGATTTTTTCCAAATATGCATTGTCTGAAGCTTCTCGGCTATCAATAAGTAATCCATGCTCGGAGTTAAAAGATAAATTTTCAAGCAAACTTCCGTAATGAATTAAATCATTACTATTTTTCTGCCATCTTTGGGCTTTCCCTGTTAATTCAACTCTATCAGAAACATAAATTGAATTCACTTTAAGCAGTTCCCTAGCTTTTGTCTCTTCAATCATTCCACTTTCAACCAACCGCAAGATAACTGCCTTATATGGTAATGCAAAGATATCCATCAAAATAAGTACCCCGTCAACATTTAGTTTTTCTTTGGAAAGCCCAAAAATTTTAAACTGTTCTATTACGCTTGCGTCCGGCATAAGCAAAAGCCCGGCAAATGCGTTAGCTTCCAAATCCTCCTGAGATGCCGCTTCTTCATTAAATGTTCTTGCATCCAATAACGAACCACCGGTAATTGTATCTGTATTAACATCTTCTGCATAACAATGAATATGATAAAGTTCATGTGCCATTGCAAAAATCTGCTTACATATAGGTAACTCGGAATTCACACAAAGAAAAATAGTTCCTTTCTTTACAAATGTGAAAGCCCAAAGCTCCTCGTCCTTAAATGGATATCTAAGCACTTCCAAAGACAGCTCTCGTTTTCTAGCATAATTAGAAACAATCCCAAATATAGCATCTCTTATAATCGTATTTCCGCAATAATTAACAGCAAAGGCTTTAGACAGCTCATTCAATTTTTCGAACTGTATATTCTGTTTTTTATATAAGCTTTCGTCAATAATATCTCCCATTAAAAATCATACTCCTCCATCATTACTATACCGTTCTCTTTTACTTTGCTGTGAAATATAATCATGTCCGAAAGCTTGTCTGCTATCTCTAAAGCATTCTTTCCTTGTTCAGATTCCACTTTACCCATAAATACATGTATAACATCTGTATTAGGCATATTTTCCGGAATTTTCGTCAATTCTTCCATCTTAACGCAAAGAAAATCTGCTATTTGTTTCAGCTCTATTGCATTGATCATACGCGCTCCATTGAGCATTCTACTAATTGTTTGCTTGTTTGTTCCCAATGCTTCTGCAAGCTCAACCTGCTTTTTCTTCTGCTTTTTAAGAATTGCAAGGATGTTTCTGGCAATCATCATATTTATATCACTCATTTCCGTACCTCCTCAACAAACAACTCTACTATTTCAACTATATTATATGCCCATGCCATCAATTAGTCAACATTACGTTGACTAATCCCCTTATTTTTCTTTATATTGTATCTTTTTTAGATATATGATTTGGTGTAATTCTCCCTATTCTTTCTACTGCACCCTACTTGCTTTCACTCCAAACATCAACCCAAAATAATTTACAGCTATTAGAAATGCCACAACAAATCCTATTATTGATAAAATTATAGTTATTGTATATTGAATACTCCCATTTTCTTTTGTAATCTTTTGCATCCATCGATAACAAATACTTCCTAAGATTGCTCCAAAAACATTTAAGATAATATCATCAATATCTGTACTCCCAAATAAAAAATATATTGACATATCTCAAATAAACAGCTAACTGTAAAACCTATCAATATTACAGTTTTTATATTCCTGTGTTTTCCAAACAGCAATGGTAGAAAATAACCCAGTGGAATGAATACAACTATATTTCCCGCAAGATTGACAAAGCCTCTGTAAAATTCGCCATTCGCCATCATATTTCCAAATTCCTGAAATGTACGAAATGGAATAAAATTAAAAGATCGAAAACCTTCTAAATTTCCATTTACTATTTCTTCTACTAATCTTCCAATTCCTGTATATTTAAACAGAATAATTTTCATTAAAAACAACATATAAAGAAAAAATATTATAAAACAAACTCTTTTTAACCAAACTTCTTTTTTTCTGATATACATAAATGTCCTTTCTGTTTTTATCAAAAATAATTCTCCAGTTTTCCATAAACAGAAAGTGCATCTAAAACATGATACGGTTCTGTATTATGAGACCCCTGTGCATGAGCTGTAATAAAAAAATACTTTTTTCCGTTTATTTCTGCTGTCGTGGCAAGACAAAGGCCTGCACTTGAGGTATAACCTGTCTTTCCTCCTAAAATACAGGTATTTTCTACACCCGCCCTTTCCAGTTCCTGAGATAAGGTGCTAAAAAAAGTAAATCCTTCCGGATGCTTATTTGTAGCAGGCACAGAATAAAAAAATGTGGTGAAAATTTTAGAAAACTCTTGATTTTTCATAGCATAACAAAGCAGACGTGATAAATCCTGCACGGTAGTATAATGATTGTCGTCATGCAATCCAGTAGTATTTACAAAATGTGTATTCTTCATGCCCAGTTTTTTTGCTTTTTCATTCATCTCCGATACAAATTCTTTCTCTGAACCGCAAGAACCTTCTGCCAAAGCAACACAGCATTCTGCCCCTGACGGCAGCAGTGCTCCATATAAAAGGTCTCTGTAAGTAATCTTTTCTCCCGGTAAAAAGCCTGCCATAGAAGCGTCCTGTGCATATAATTCAGGAAAAATTCCCTCTCTTAAAGTGGTCTTTTCCTGTAAATTATCCAGCTTTTCTATGGATAAAAGCACTGTCATAATTTTCGTAAGCGAAGCCGGATAAATTTTCTTTTCTGAATTTTTTC